>JAKOSN010000152.1 GCA_029777335.1 Planctomycetota bacterium | reverse complement strand
CTGCGTGGCCCGCTCGTTCTTGCGTCTTGACAGGGAATCGCCGCTTCGATGAGGGAGGCAGCCATGAGTTTCTCGCAACGTCTGGTGCGCGATGTCTTCCAACCGCTGATCCTGTGGCAGGCCGGCGATTACGGGCAAATTCGCTGGTTACGCGAATTTGAACGCACCCAGTATCTGTCCGCCGAGGGTCTGCGTCGCCTGCAAACCGAGCGTCTGCGCGCCTTGCTCCGCCATGCCTGGGAGCAATGTCCCTTCTATCGGGCGCGCATGGAAGCGGCGAACTTTCCCCCCGAGCGGTTCCACGAGTTGGAGGATCTCCATCAGCTTCCCCTTGTCGAGAAAAAGGACATCCAGAATCACCGGGACGA
Source organism: Planctomycetota bacterium (assembly GCA_029777335.1). Classification (GTDB taxonomy): domain Bacteria; phylum Planctomycetota; class Planctomycetia; order Gemmatales; family Gemmataceae; genus JAKOSN01. The sequence goes on along the minus strand of JAKOSN010000152.1, from coordinate 61,437 downwards.
CATGGTGGCCCGCACCTGGCCGCGCCGCGATCTGCTCCCCAACCAGACGGGCGGATCGACCGGCACGCCCATCTCGTTCTACCTGAGTCACGAGCGTCATCTGTCGCGCGCGGCGGCGACCATCCGGCACAATCGCTGGGCGGGGTGGGATGTGGGCGACCGCCTGGCTGTGCTCTGGGGCGCGCCACAGGACACCCCGCGTCAGGATTGGCGTGCGCGGCTGCGGCAAGCGCTTTTGGGTCGCCCGCTCTGGCTGGACACCGCCCATGTCACCGAAGCGCGCTTGCACGACTTTCATCGTGCGCTGCACGAGCATCGCCCACGCATTGTGCAGGCCTATGCGCGCTCCCTCCTTCTTTTTGCCCAGTTTCTCGAAGCGCAGCGACTGCGTGCCTATCGGCCGCAGAGTATCGTGATCTCCGCGGAGGGGCTGGAACCGCACGAACGGGCTCTGATCGAACGCGTTTTTGGCTGTCCCCTCTTCAACCGCTACGGCTGTCGCGAGGTGAGTGTGATCGCCAGCGAGTGTAGCGCCCACGAAGGGCTGCACACGATGGCGGAGGGGCTGTACGTGGAGATTGTGGTAGATGGCCGACCAGCGCGCCCGGGGGAACGTGGGAGTATTTTGATCACCGATCTCCTCAATCTGGCGATGCCCTTGATTCGCTATCGCATTGGCGATGTTGGCTCCTGGGCGGAGGGAGTGTGCGCCTGCGGGCGCGCCTTGCCTCGCTTGCGCAGCCTGGAAGGGCGTGTGACCGACTTTGTGGTCGGGGCCGATGGTCGCCTGGTGTCGGGCGTGTTCCTGGCGACCTATGTTGTGGCCCAGCGTCCCAGCCTGGGACAGGTTCAGATCGAGCAGCACCGCACAGGGGAAGTGCTCTATCGGATTCGTCCGGGCCGCGATTTCAATCATGAAGAAGATCTTGCTTATCTGAAAAAAACCTCGCGCCAGTATCTGGGCGAGGCGCTGGGGGTGCAGGTGGAACTGGTCGAGGAGATCCCCGCGGAGGCGTCGGGCAAGTTTCTCTTCAGTCGCTCCACGATCGCCCCGGCTTATCTGCGTTGACCGGGAGCCCGCGCCGCGATGAACCGGGCTTGACCTGGGAGAACAAATCACCTATCTGCGGTCTCAAGGAGAACGTGGAGGCAACGCCCCCGCCAGACGGAGGCAAGGTACAAGGTCCACGGGCATGGCCGATCAGTATTCGGGGAAACTGCAGATCTGGGAGGGCTGGTCTACCTCAGTGCTGGAGGGATTGCCGATGACCGCTCCTGCACCGCCTGCGCCCCGCTCCCCGGACACCGGACCAGGGCTGACTCAACTGGTCGTGAGCGAGGCGCTGGGTCCGGCTTCCGCCCTCCTGGAAGGGGGCCTGGAGCCGTATTCCTTGCAATGGTTCCTCGACCTGGAAGCGCTGCGCCACACGCGCTACGCCCGCTGGCTGCCCTCGGTTCTTGAGTTCACCAAGCACGCAGGAGAACGGCTGCTGGCCTGGGGACCGGGTCTGGGTACGGACTGGATTCAGTACGCGCGTCACGGCGCGACCGTGATCGCCTGTAGTCCGGACAGCCACCAACTCGCCTTGCTCCGGCGCAATTTCGAGCTACGCGATCTCCATGGTCGCTTTTATCAGGCCTCGCCCCGTTATCTCCCCGCCGAGACCGCCACGATCGATGTGGTGAGCTTCAATGGCCTGCACCTTGCCGACTATGAACTGCCGGTTCTGATCGAGGAGGTCTACCGCATCCTGAAACCGGGGGGAAAGGTGTTGGCGGTTCTCCCCGCGCATTTTACCCTCGAATACTGGGCGCGCTTTCTTCTCCCCTGGCGGCGCTGGTTCCAGCGCGCCACCCCGCACAATCAGCCCGCTGCCACCTACAGTGCGCGCGTGCTCAAAACCCTCTTTGCCCGCTTCACTGAGCACCGAGTGCACAAACGCCATTTGCGGCGGGCCGATTTGCCACAGGTCTGGCGCTGGATGCCGCGCGCGCTCATGGAGCGCCTTCTGGGGCGCGTGCTGATCCTCAAAGCGTTCAAACCCCTCAGCGTGGCCCTGCCGCCTTCTCTGCCTGCTGTCGCCGCCTGAAAAAACGACAACCGCAGGCCCCATGTCGCATGGACAGTAGCACCTGCGGTCGTACCGTTCCCGCCCTTCAGTGACACTTCCTGGTCACTCCAGCTTCACCTTGATCGTCTGCTTTTTCTTGTCGCGCAGGATACCCACCTCGATGGTTTGCCCGAGCTTGAAATCCTGCATCCGGATCATGTACCCTTCCAGATCCTTGATCGGCTTACCGCCCAGTTCCACGATGCGATCGCCGGCCTTGATTCCGGCCTTGGCGGCGGGCATCCCCTCGCTCACGTTTCCCACCAGCACGCCGTCGCCTTCATCGCCATATTCGGGAGCGAACCCCAGACGCGGCCCACTCACGCCACCCACGCGCGGCGTGTTCTTGATCTGCACATATTCCGGTCGCTGCGGGACCGTCGCGAGATAACTGATCACCTCCTGCGACAGATCGACCACCCGCCGCATCCCCGGGAAGTTGATCTTCTCCACCGTATCGCTGGGGCGGTGATAATCCTTGTGATCACCGGTGAAGAAGAAAAACACCGGAATCTTCTGTTTGTAGAACGAGGCATGATCGCTTGGGCCAAAGCCAGTCGCCACCTTTTGCAGCTGGAAGTCGTACTTCTGGTTGATGTCGGTGATCAGCTTGTCGAACGTCTTCGCCGTCCCCGTGCCATGAACCTGCAGCTTGTCCTTGTTGGTCTTGGCATCGGGAGCGAGACGACCAACCATGTCGAGATTGACCATGGCGATGGTGTCCGCCAGCGGCAGCAGGGGATGTTTGCAGTAGTGCTCCGACCCGAGCAGCCCCATCTCCTCACAACTGAAGGTCATGAAGACCAGGCGGCGGCCCTTGCGATCGGGCATCTCGGCAAAGCGCCGAGCCAGTTCCAGAATCGACGTCGTTCCGGAGCCATTATCATCGGCACCGTGGTGAATCGCCATCTTCTTCAGCCCGGCCAGGCTGCTGGTCCCACCGTATCCCAGATGGTCGTAGTGTGCGCCAATCACCACCGTTTCCTTGGCCAGCGGACCAGACCCTTCGAGCACGCCAATGATGTTGCGCGCCGGGAGATCTTCCCGTTTGGTGCTCACGTCGAGCGAAACCTTCCATCCCTTCAATTCCACGCTGGCGGGCTTCAACTCCTTGTCGATCTGCTTTTCCAGCTCGGCGAGTTTCTTCCCCACGCTTTTCTGTAGCATCTCGTCGAGGAGCGTGCGGTGGATGTGGAAGACTGGGAGTTTGGTCGAAGGCGCCCGACCGGTGGCGGTGAAGTTGAAATCAGTCAGATCGTCGCCATCCTTCGCGGTATCGTAGTCGTTGACGAAGAGGACCGCCACGGCCCCCGCCTTCTCGGCATTGGTCATCTTGGAGGTCAGCGAGCCATGCAGACGCCGCCGCTGACCATCGATATTGGCCTTGCGATCGCCCGGAAGCGGGGTGTCACGCAGGATGATGGCGACCTTGCCCGCCACCTTGATTCCCTTGAAATCGTCGTACTCGAAATTCTTGCTTCCCACCACACCATAGCCAGCAAAGACGGCCTCGACATCCTTGAGCGAACCACTCGACGACAGGCCCATGGCGTTGAAGTCACGGCCTTCCTTCAGCTGCTGAGGCTTGCCGTCCTTGTCGTGGCTCACCGCCAACAGCGGCGGTTTCTGCAGCCGATTCCCGGGGATGGTGAACGTCTGGAAGTAGCTGCCGTTCTTGGTGGCCGGTTTCAGGCCCAGCTTCTTGAACTCGGCGACGATGTACTCGGCCGCCTTGTCGATCCCCTTGGTCGTGGGACCACGTCCCTCGCACTCGTCGGAGGAAAGGAACGTCAGGTCCTTGCGCATGCGCGCCTCGACAGCCTGGTTCCGGGCCAGCTCGGCTTTCTCCGCCGCCCCGGCCGGGAGGCGGCACACAACCACCATCCCGAGCAGGAGCGGGAGACTCATCCACCATCGGCGTGCTTTCATTCTCAGAACCTCATCACTAAAGCAGAAAAGCAGGGTCGCCAATCACGACCGCATGATTGTATCACCCGAACACGCCGTGGCGGATCCCGTCAGCGGCGGAAGAGGAACTCCTTGGAGTTGAGCAACACCCAGTGCACATCCTCCCAGGCCTTGCGCTTGTCCTTGGCGGACCCAACATGCGTCAGCGCCGTCTTCACCTCGCCCTCATTGGGCAAACGCGACAGGGTGGCGAGGAAGAGATCGTTCAGGATGGCTCGCTCCGGCGCATTCTGCTTGAGGAGTTTCCCCAGGCGATTGTTCGGATCACGCAGTTTGCCGTTGATCGTCTGCCCATTGATCAGCTGGAGCGCATGGGCCAGGTTGCTATCGCTTTCGCGCTCACACTCACAGGCCAGCTCGCGCGGCGGTTGGCCGAAGGTTTTCAGGAAGGTGTGGTTGCCGTCGCCATCGGGGAGCTGCACTGCGCGGGTGCCGGGAGGCATCCCTGCAAATTTCTCGGGGACCGCGGTTGCTTCACACAGGGCATCGAGCAGCACCTCTGCCGGCAGCAGCTTGCGATAGGCGTGCGAGAAATATTTCTCGTCGTCCTTGTTGAAGGCATTGGTCTGCGAGCCGAGCTGATAGGTGCGTGAACTCAGGATCGTGCGAATCAGATATTTCAAATCGTAATGATGCGCGACAAAATCGGCCGCCAGGGCATCGAGCAGTTCGTCGTTGGCAGACGGATTCGAGTCGCGGAAGTCATCCACCGGATCGACGATTCCCTTGCCAAAGAGGTGGAACCAGACGCGATTGACGGTGGCGCGGGCGAAGAAGGGGTTCTCCTTCGCCGTCAACACCGCGGCGAGTTGTTCGCGACGGGTCTGGCCGGGTTGAGGCGGCAGCGCCTTTTGCCCGGGGAGCCGCGGCACCATCGTCTTGCCGCTGCGCGGCTGTGTGACCTCCCCGCTGCGTGCCGTGTAGACGACCTCGGCTCCTGGTCCCTTGGCCGCCGGTCCCGGTTGTTCGGGGTCCTTCTTCAAGCGCACCCGGGCAAAGTAGGCTGCCAGGCTGTAGTAGTCGTCCTGGGTCCAGCGCTCGAAGGGGTGGTTGTGACATTTGGCACATTGCATGCGGATCCCGAAGAAAAGCTGCGCCGTCGTTTCGGCCAGGCTCTGCGGATCGCGCGCAATGCGGTAGTAGTTGGCAGGGGGATTGGCGTAGGTGCTGCCATCGGCGGTCAGCAATTCACGCACCACCTTGTCGAAATCGGTATTGTGCACCAGGTGCTCTCGCAGCCAGTGCTGGAACACATGCGTGCCCTTCGCCTGAATCACCTTGCGATTGCTGCGCAGCACATCCATCCATTTAAGAGTCCAGAAGTCCGCATACTCCGGCCGCTGCAGCATTGCGTCGATGAGCTTTTCGCGCTTGGCAGGATCCTTGCTGGCCAGGAAGGTCTGCACCTCGCTGGGAGTGGGCAACACCCCAAGCAGATCGAGCGAAATGCGGCGCAGGAACTCCTGGTCGTTGCACAATTCCGAGGGCGGCAACCCGAGCATCTTCAACTTGGCAAAGACATGTTTGTCGATGTAGTTGACCTGGGGCGGATCGACCCAGACGAGGTTGGGCTTCGGTTCAAGGTAGGTCAAACGCACTGTTTGCAGCGTTTCCAGGTAGCGACAGAGAATCGCCACCTCTCCGCTCTGATTGAATTCGACCAGGCCAGTCGGCGAAACCTCGGCAACCGCCGGATCGCTGCTGCTAAAGACCGTCAGACGGGTCATGTCGCGCACGCTGCCATCGCTAAAACGCGCCAGGACAGCCAGTTGTTGCAAGCGTGCCGGCGCCTTGAGAACCCGACTCCCTGGAAGAATCTGGATACTCTCCACCTGGGGGAGATCCGCACGATCCTTCTGCAACCCCTCCGCCAGCCATTGCTTCAGGGTCACGGCAGCCACGCTGTCAAGCGGGTAGCGCTGCCCTCCCTCGTGCGGAACGCGGCCCAGCCCCTTGAGATAAAGGAGACTCTGGTCCGGTTGGATCGAGCCGGTGCGCCGAGCAAAGACATCGTGCGTCAATTGTTCGTGATCGGCGTCCGGATCGAAGCCGCGCAAACTCAGACGAAAGCCATTCTTCCCCGACGGAGTCCCATGACAGGCGCCCGCATTGCACCCACCGACGTTCAGGGCGGCGATCAACTCGTGGCGAAAACTGACGGGTTGCGGTTTCTCCAGGTCCTTGACCGTCACCGGCACGCGCTGAGTCTGCGAGCCCGCCTTGATCACCAGAGTCCCGGTGCCATTCTTCACGGGGCGGACAAATCCCCCCGGCGCCACGGCGGCCACCCCGCCGTCGCAACTCAACTCGCTCACGGCGGTCAGATCCCGAACGCTGCCATCGGCATAGCGCCCGGTGATTACCAGTTGTTGCATCGCTCGCGGCCCGAGCAATGTCAGTGCTTCGGGCTGGACCTGGAGAGCCGTGGGCTGCCCAATCAGCGCCGTTTTCTGCGCCGGGTCGGTGGGCACCGCTGCGCGAATGCTCCCTCCGCTGAAACAGAACAACCCAATAGCCAGGATGGCCGATCGATGCACGATTCGGGTAGGAATACAGTGTCGCATGGTTGAGTGCCCCCGAACAAACCATGGCGGAGAGATTAGGTGGGAAGCCAACAGGTGTGGCCCAGAGCGCGAAGGCGAGCCTACACGCTTTTTGAACAGTCTACTGGTTGTCTTCCCTCGATGCGACTAAAATCCTCCACGGTTCGACTCCTTTCGTTTGGCGCGGCACCCCGGCGGTGTTGACCACCCCGGCGCCGCGTCCCACGAACTCGGTTCCCACCCCACAGGCACCCCAGAGGTCATCCATGCGTATCTGCCTCGCTTTCCTCTTGCTGCTGGGACTGGCTCTCCCATTCGGGGCGGCGGCCGAGCCCAAGGTTCGCTTTGGCGTGAAACCAGATCTCAAAATGTATCCACAAGCCAGCGCCAAGGAAACACTCGCCTCGGTGATCAAGGCGCTGGAGAACAAACAGGTCGAGTACGTTCTGGCTCACCTCGCCGATCCCGAATGGGTGGATCAGCGCGTGGCGGTCTACGAGGGTCAGTTTGGCGTACTCCGCGAGGAGGCCGCCAGTCGCCTCGACGCATCCGCGCTGAAGCTGCTCCAGCGTTTCCTCAAGGACGGCGAATGGGCGGAGGGCAAGGACAAAACCGCGACCGTGGTCTCCTTGAAGTCGGTCCCCGATCGCGTGGTCCGGCTGCGCAAGATCGATGATCGCTGGTATCTGGAGCAAAACTCACGACCCCGCTGAGGAGGCGGTGCATGACTCATACCTTGATCGACTTGCGCAGCGATACCGTCACCCGACCGACTCCGGGGATGCGGGCGGCGATGGCCGCTGCCGAGGTGGGGGACGATGTCTTTGGCGAGGATCCCAGCGTCAACCGCCTGCAGGAGCGACTCGCCAACCTGCTCGGCAAGGAAGCCGCACTCTTCGTTCCCTCGGGGACGATGTCGAACCAGATCGCCGTCAAGCTTCACACACAGCCAGGCGATGAGATCCTCTGCGAGGCAGGCTGCCATATCTACAACTACGAGGCGGGCGGACCGGCGGTTCTCAGCGGAGTGATGTGTCGCACCATCGAGGGCGATCATGGCATTCTCGACGTGAGCCAGCTGGAGGACAAGATCCGCCCGGACAATGAACATCTGGTGCGCACTCGGCTGGTGTGTTTGGAGAACACCCACAACCGAGGCGGGGGCCGCATTTACCCCCTGGAGAAGATTGAGGCGATCAGCCAGTGGGCGCGCCACCACGGCCTGGCGATGCACCTCGATGGGGCCCGCCTGTGGAATGCCATCGTCGCCACCGGCATTCGTGCCGCCACCTGGGCGGCCTCGTTCGACACCGTCTCCGTCTGTTTTAGCAAGGGGTTAGGCACCCCGCTCGGCTCAGCCCTTGTGGGGCCTTTGGACCTGATTCAGCGGGCGCGACGCATTCGCAAGCTCCTTGGCGGAGGGATGCGTCAGGCGGGGGTGGTGGCCGCCGCGGCTCTCTATGCCCTGGAGCACCACGTGGAACGCCTTGCCGACGATCATCGCCATGCGCAGATCCTGGCTCAGGCGATCGCTGCCACGCCGGGGTTGCAGCTCATTCCCCCCGAGGTCGAGACCAACCTGATCTGGTTTGAAGTCGATCCCCGCCTGGGAAACGCAACCGAGGTGGCCCTCCTGCTCAGGAGCAAGGGGGTGCTTGTGCATGCGGCGGGTCCTCAGATGATTCGCGCCTGTACCCATCTCGATGTCTCGCAGGCCCAGGCGGAGCAGGCGGCGGAGATCATCCATCGCACCCTCCACCGGGTCGTGGCGATTGTGTGAAGCACGCCAGCGAATCCTGCTCTCCCTCCTCTCGCTGCTACAATGAGAAGAGGGAGAGCCCGGAGAGCGGATGCCGGGCGATCAGGACCGAGCTTGCTCAGGTGTCTTCATGTCCAGCGCCACGCCACCCCCCGCCGGCTCCGATGCCAGTTCGCCGGCCGAAAAGGTCAAGCAATTCCCGACCACCCCGGGCGTTTATCTGATGAAGGACGACCAGGGCCGCGTCCTCTATGTCGGCAAGGCCAAGAATCTCCGTTCGCGCGCCAGCCACTACTTCACCAGGGCCGCTGCCGAGGATGCCCGGACTGCCGATCTGGTTCCCCTCATCCGCGACATCGATTACCTGTCCGCCGAGACCGAGGTCGATGCGCTCCTCCTGGAAGCCCGGTTGATCAAGGACATTCAACCGCGCTTCAATGTCGAGTTGAAGGACGACAAGAGTTTTCCCTATCTGCAGATCCGCATTCGCGAGGACTTCCCGCGGGTCGAGTTCACGCGCACGCCGCGCCGGCGCGGGGTCAAACTCTACGGGCCGTTCACCAGCGCCAAATCGTTGCGCTACGCCATCCAGGTCTTGCAGCGGGTCTTTCAGTTCCGCACCTGCACCCTCGATATCCGCGAGGGGGATAGCCGCTGGCGCTGGTTTCGCCCCTGCCTGCTGCACAGCATTCACCAGTGCACCGCTCCCTGTAACTTCCGTGTGACGAAGGAGGAGTATCGCAAGCAGATTCGCGCGCTGCGCATGGTGCTGGAAGGCAAGAAGGAGCGTCTGCTGCGCGAGATGGAAAAAGAGATGAAGACCGCCAGCGCCGCGCTGCTCTTCGAGAAAGCGGCGCGGCTGCGCGACGACATGGACGCGCTGAAAAAACTGGGCCTGCGCGGCGATGCCAGCAAGGATGTTCAGCCCGAGGTTTTTCCCATCGATCCACGCAAGGGGTTGATCGGACTGCGCAAAATTCTGGGGCTGGCGCAGACCCCGCGCACCATCGAGGGAGTGGACATCGCCCACCTGGGCGGGGAAGACACCGTCGCCTCCCTGGTGAGCTTTATCGATGGCCTCCCCTTCAAACCGGGGTATCGTCGCTATCGCATCCGTACCATTCAGGGGGTGGATGACTTTGGCTCCATTCGCGAGGTGATTAGTCGACGATTCCGCCCGCGCGAGGAGGAACAGGTCTTTCCCGATGTGCTCCTGATCGACGGCGGCAAGGGACAGCTCAATGCCGCGCTGGAGGCCTTGCACCTGGCAGGACGCGAACCCCCTTGCCTGATCTCGCTCGCCAAGCGCGAGGAGGAGATCTACCGCCCCGGGGAAGCCGAGCCCATTCGCCTGGATCGGCGCTCCGCTGCCCTGCGGCTGTTGCAATATGTGCGGGATGAGGCGCACCGTTTTGCGCAGCACTACCACCATTTGCTGCGCCGCAAAAAGTTCGACCCTCATGATTGATGCCAACGCCCACGCTCTCTCTCGCGACTTTTGTATGGAGATCCCCCTGTGCGAATTCTGCTCACCAACGACGATGGTATTCACGCCCCCGGGCTGCGAGCGCTCCGCAAGGAACTGATGAAGTTGGGCCAGGTGACCGTGGTTGCCCCGGCGGCCGAACAGAGCGCCGTTGGCCATTCGATCACGCTCTCCACTCCGCTGGTGGTGCTCGAAATGACCGATGAAAAACAGGAGTTCATGGGGTGGGCGGTGGAGGGTCGCCCCGCCGATTGCGTCAAGCTGGCATTGCTTGAATTACTCTCCGAACCGCCTGATCTGATCGTCAGCGGACTGAACGCCGGCTCCAACGCGGGGATCAATGTTCTTTACTCTGGAACGGTGGCAGCGGCGATCGAGGGTGCGTTCTTTCGCCGCACCAGCATCGCCTGCTCTCTGGAGTACACCCGTCTGAAGGTGCTCGACTTCGCGCGCGGCGCGGACTATGCGCGGCAGGTGATCGAACAGATTCTGAACCACCGGCCTCCGCAGGGGAGTCTGTTCAATGTGAACATCCCCAGCCTGGAACGTGGGCCGATCCATGGCATCCGCACCCTGCCGCAAAACGTTGCCCCGTACAGCGAGCGCTTTGATCGGCGCACCGATCCGCGCGGGCGGATCTACTTCTGGTCCACCCCGGAACATGGGTGCCCCGATCCGCACCCCGACACCGATGTGACGGCGATGGCGGAGGGGTATATCACGGTCACGCCCTTGCAATTTGACCTGACTCATGCTCGCATGCTTGCCGAGATGAGTGCCTGGAGCTGGCACAAACCCGAGCGCCTCACAAGGGGAGTTTCATCGGCTGATCAGGATTCAGGAAGGGATTGAAGGCATTGAAACTCTTCAGTCGCCATTGCCCATCGGGATCGAGGGTGAATTCGCCGACGATGCGCAGATACTCCTGCCCGCTGGTAAAGTTGGTCTGCGCCTTGCCGAGGAACTGCACCTTCGCCTTTTTGGCGGGACGATCGATCGATTCAATCTGAATCTCCCACAGTTGTGCCTCGCGCACATTGAGGCGGTTCATCGCCTCCTCGGCAGCCTTGCGCATCGCCTGTTTATCGCGCGTCTCGTAACGAAAACTCTCCGAGATATGTTGAAAGACCGTATCGAGCTTGCGCTCGCGCAACCCGACACCCATCTCGGCCACCTTGCGCTGGATTTGCTCGCGATCGGTTTCAACGAGGACATCGAGCAGATAGTAGCCGAGCATCAAGAACCCCACGGCTGCCGCCAGGGCGAGCAAGGCCCGCTTGCGATACTGCCACCAGAAACCGAGGAGGAGGATGGCGACGACGGCGAGCAGGACATACACCGCTGCCTGTCCTTCAAAGAGCCAATCGAACACAAGAATCTCCCAGCCACAGCAAGGGGTTGAGCCGCGAACGCCCGAGCAAACACCGGACTGATTGTACCCGCTTGCCCCGACCGTTCGCCACTCTCAAGCCTGCGTCTGGTTCAATCCCTCAGGAGAAGCGGTCGGCCCCTGCCCCCAGGGTCAACGCACCGCCTGAGAGAGAACCCCAGGTCAGCCGGTACGTGCCCAACCCACCGTGGAATGACCCTGGTAGCGGATCGTTTTCTGTGCTACAGTTGGTCGACCCGGCGCCGCGCCCTGGGGCGCACCTGGAATCATCCTCTCCCTGGTTCCCTCGATCGTCGCTCGTGACTTCTGGCTCAAGGAGGGATTCTTGCCGTGCGCCAACCTCATCCGGCTCTCATCCTGACCGCCGCGCTGGTGGTCCTCGCCAACCTCTCCCCGCTGCAGGCCGAGGAGTTCGCCGAACTGGATGCCAGCGTCTTGCGCGAGCAAGGGCTGGGGACGGATGGGGCAAGTGCGCTGGCCTTTCTGCGCGGTCGAACATTCAGCGCCAACACCCGCGAGCAGTTCCAGCTCCTGATCAAACAACTGGGGCACAAACGCTTCGCCCTGCGCGAAGCGGCCTCCCGGAAGCTGATCCTCTGGGGAGTCCACGCAGTCCCCTATCTGCAGGAAGCCACCCAGGAGAAGGATCCCGAGATTGTGCGGCGCGCTGAGAACGCCCTGCAGCAGATCGAATGCGGGCCGGGCTCCGCCTTGCCCATCGCGGCCATCCGAGTGCTGGCGCGGAGCAAACCCACCGGGGCGGGCGCTGCCCTCCTTGCCTTCGTCCCCTTCGCCGAGGATGCCCAGGTGGAGGACGAGGCCCTCAACGCCCTGCTCACCCTCTATCCCAAAGCCGACAGCATTGATCCCCCCCTGCGCCAATCCCTTGAGGCCAGGCTGTCGCGTCAGCGGGCCGCGGCGGCTTTCGTCCTGGGTCGCTTGAACAACCAGCCGACAGTAATACGTCGGTGCCTGAGCGATGACAGTGCCGTGGTGCGTCTTCGGGCCGCCGAGGCCCTCCTGGCCGCCAACGACCTGGAAGCCATCCCCCCGTTGATCGAGTTACTCGCGCTGGACGATCCAACGTTGAGCTACAAGGCGGAGCAACTCCTCTTCCACGTCGCCGGGGAGAATTCGCCGCGCGTCTCGGCCGGGGATGGCAGCAAGGAAGCGCTCGCGAAACAGCAGATGGCCTGGCGAGACTGGTGGCGCGAGAATGAGGCCTGCCTGACGATTCCACCTCTGGAGCGCCCTCGTCCTCTCCTGGGCTTCACAGTGATTGCGCAGCGTGACGCCAACAAGGTCTGGGAATGCGGCCACGACGGCAAACCGCGCTGGACGATCAGCAATGTCGAGGGGCCAGTCGAGGCGCATGTCCTGCCGGGGAATCGCGTCCTTATCGCCGAGTTCTCCGGGAAAAAGGTGACCGAACGCGATCTGACTGGCAAGGTGCTCTGGGAAAAGACACTGCCACAGAACCCAACCAGCTGTCAGCGGCTCCCCAATGGAAACACCTTCATCGCCACCACCAGCGCGGCGATGGAGGTCACGCCGGAGGGGAAGGAAGTCTACTCGTACAGCCTGCGCCCCGAGCGCGGGGATTTCGGGTCCCGCGGGGGATTCGGTCGCGGCGGGTTTGGTGGACCTCGTAGCGGCGGGAGTGCGTCACGCTTCGGTTCCTATGGAGCGTTTCGTCAGCCCAACGGGCATCTGCTCGTGCTGCGCCGTGGCAGTATCGTCGAGGTGGATCCGCTCACGCGCAAAACAATCCGCGACGTCAACCTGTACACAACCAGTTTTTCCAGTGTCGAGGTGCTCCCTGGCGGACGCTTTCTGGTGGCGCTGAATTCGCGCGGGCTGGCGGCGGAGTATGATTCCGAGGGGCGCAAGATCTGGGAGTATCGTTTCCCGGGTGTCCACCATGCCACGCGCCTGCCCAACGGCAATACGCTTCTCTCCAGTCAACAAGAGGCCCGCGTGATCGAGATCACCCGCGCGGGGAAGGTCGTCTGGCAACAGGAAACCGATACGCCGGCCTGGCGCATTCAGCGACGCTAAAGCCCGCACACGACCAGTTCCTCCCCTTCTCCGTTGTGCCGGCCGGTCCCTCCTGCTGCACGGGCTCCCCGGGCCTCGCTGCGCTGCGAAAGGTGGAAGCCACGTTCTCCCCCCTCGGGGTTCCTGTCGCTGCAGTGTGTCCTTCACGCGTGGTCCTCCTACACTGTAGGAAGAGACCTTCACGCCTGGACTGTTGCGAGGTTCCCCATGTCTGCATCCTTCGATGACTACCCCCAGCGACTGCCACGCAAACAAGGTGTTTCTCCCACTCTGGTTGTGCTGTGTTTGCTTTCCCTGTTGCTCGCCTTTGTCTCGATCCTCTGGCAATTCTGGCCGTTTCATCGCTCCGGGCTCGATGTCAACGCCGAGCCACGCCCCATCACGCCGCGCGGCGAACTGTGGGACATCGAGAAATCGACCATCGCCCTGTACTCCGAGGCGCGCAAGTCCGTGGTGCACATCACCCGCCTGGGCTTGCAGCGGGATATGTACAGCCTCAATGTGATGAAGGTACCCGTTGGGACCGGGTCGGGCTTTCTGTGGGACAAGGATGGGCACGTGGTTAGCAATTACCACGTGATCGCTGGGGCGGCGGAAACCGAGGTGACTCTCAGCGATGGCAGCACCTGGAAGGGCCGCGTGGTTGGCTCCTACCCCGACAAGGATATCGCCGTTCTGGTGATCGACGCTCCAGGCAATCGCCTCCGCCCCATGCCCGTCGGCCGCTCCAACGATTTGCAGGTCGGCCAGATGGCCTTTGCCATTGGCAATCCGTTCGGACTGGATCAAACGCTGACCAGTGGCATCATCAGCGCCCTGGGACGCGAGATCGAGACCGACAAGGATCGCCCACCGATTCGCAATGTCATCCAGACCGATGCCGCGATTAACCCCGGGAACTCGGGCGGACCGCTGCTGGATAGCGCCGGCCGACTGATCGGGATGAACACCGCCATCTACAGTCCGTCGGGGTCCTCGTCCGGGATTGGGTTTGCCATTCCGGTGGACGATATCAACCTGTACGTCCCGCAGATCATCCGCGAGGGGAAGGTCACGCGGCCGGGGTTGGGCGTCCGCGTGGCGAGTGATCAACTGGCGCAGCAATTCAATGCGCCAGGGGTGCTGATCATGGACGTCATCCCCGACAGCCCGGCTGCCAAGGCTGGCTTGCAACCCACCCGGCGGGAGCGTGGGCGAATCCGCCTGGGCGATATCATCACCAAGTTCAATGGCGAGCCAATCGAGAAGGCCACCGATCTCTTTGCCAAACTGGAGAAGCAACAGGTCGGAGCGACCGTGCAGCTGACGATCATCCGCGATAACCAGGAGCTGGTCGTCCCGGTTGTTCTCGGCCCGGTGGAATGACAGCTGGCTGTCACTAACGAAACCACTCCGCATGGTCGCCCGAGCATGAGGGTGCGCTGCAACGAGAACCGTCGCGCCGGAGTCCTCCTCGCCAACCGCGCCTGGGAGCCAGGAGCTTCCGGCACGACGATTCTTTCTCTCCCACTCTCATCCTGCCCAGAGCCCCTCCGGCACGGCACAGCAGGCCGCAAGGTCGCTACCCTTGGCGTAGTCGCTGCAACTGAACTGATCGGCGAGTTCCCCCCAGTTCATGCAGACGGAACTCCTTGTCATTTCTCAGCTTGAAAGTGATGCCCTGTTCCCGAAAATCATTGATCGCCTCTCCGCGCCGCCATACCGTTTATAAGGGAGAACGATTTGTCCCACCATGGCGTGGGAAATGATTGCCCTGAGGAGAGTTCGTTATGACATTGCGCCATCTCTATGTGGGGTTGGCTGTGACCGGCCTGCTGCTCGTGAGCGGCTGTCGTTGCTGCCGCCCGGGATGCCCGCCGACGACGACGGCACGGCCCTGTTGTCCGCCCGCAAGTATTGCACCGCCCCCTGGCGCGATTCCTCCGCCACCGGCGGCGACGTCCTTCAGGCCACCTGTTTACATCAACAGTAGCTACGCGCCATGAGTCCCGGTCTGCCTGACGAGCGGAGAGGGCCCCAACACCCCTTGAGCGTTCCCACTCCATTGCCTGGCCCTTCCGCTCGTCTCTATACTCAATCTGGATCAATTGCTGCTGATCGAGCTTGCTCGCCCTGTTTCAGCTCCTCTTCGCGTTGCATCTGCTGTGCGCCTCTCCTTCCCTATCCTTGCTGAGGTTTCGCTCATTGCGCCAACCTAGACCACGCGCTGGAGAAACCTCTGAAACCCGTGGCGCGGACTGTTGATCGCTCCGGGCGCGGGCGCATACTCTAGGCGATGGGCTCGCGGTCCTGTCTGCCCTGTTTCCACTGGCGGCGACAATCTGCACACCAGATGCAAGGATCTCCCGTCTGGTTCTGGTTCGATGTCGCGGCCTGGCGGAAGGGGCCGTCGGGGCTCTCTCAAGGATGGTGGCGTGCTTCCAGGGCGGGGCACGCTATCAGGAGCAAAGGAGAGGTGACATGTCCTTGCGTCCTCTGTGTATCCTGGCACTCCTGGTCGCAGCGCTGCTGCAGACTGGTTGTTGCTGCCGGTCGTGCGCGTGTCGGCGACCGTTTCATCGTTTGGGGTGTAATGAGTCGCCCTGTTGCGCGTCTCCCTGCGCCCCCTGTTGCGATACCTGTGCTCCGTGTGGCTGTCCCTGATCGCCACACGTTTCGATAAAAAGCCTGGGTCAGCGAACCATTGCGCTGACCCAGGCTTTTCCTCTTTCTCACTCCTCCCTGTCTACCTTGGCTTTCTCCGGCGGAAACTCAATATCAAGAGGAGCGATTCCCACACCTCCACCACCGCCCCGATTGCCTTGGCGAATCGCACGATCCATCAAGGATTCGATCCAGACATTGATGAGCTTCGCCGAACAGCTCGCGAGCCCACTCAACTGCGCCTCGAAGGTGAGTTGTTCCTTCGTTCGGGTGAGGCTCAAGGTCCCAGGAGGCATCGCCTCGACCACCTTCGTCAGTTCCTTGACATGCTTCTCGAACACCTTGGGCGCCTCTGGCTTTTTCGGATCTTCCCGGGGAGGAAGCGGCGGTTTGCCACCCGGACCAACCGCCCCTTGCGGTACCGCCCAGCGCATGGTGGCTGGAGTTTCCAGTTCACGCAGCACTTCCACCAGCGCATGTCCCAGAGAAAAGGTCCCGGCCCCAATCGGCGACTCGATCCGGGTCAGGGCGGTGGATACCCGCTTGTCGCTCAGGAGCCCCTCCTTGCGCTGGGAGAGAACCAGCGACTCGGCAACCAGCTTGCGATCCTGCCCCAGTACCAGTGTCTTGCCGCTCCGACCGTAGTGCAGTGCGCCCCAGAGCCCGAAAGGATCGGGAAGCGAGCTAATGCTTTGCTCCAGCACCTTCTCGCGGGTGGGACGTGGACTCTCGCGCGGAGTGGCCAGGCCCACCAGACGTGGGAAGATCTCCTCTTCGAAGCGTTTGGCTGTCTCGGCATCGTCGAGGTTGAACACCAGCAACGGCATCCGCACGGCGCCAGGCGGGGTTACTCCGCGCGGTTCCAGCACCACGCCAATGTCGCGAATCTTGCCGAAAACATCCTTCCCCAGATTGAACTGAAGTTGTTGTTCGAGCTGGCGAATCATCTGACTGGGGAGTGTGCGCTCTCCCTGATCCCGAGCCAGACCATCGAGCAGAGCAACCAGTTTCTGCCAGCGCGTGGCGCCGTCGGGGAACGCCAGGCTCCAGGCCAGGAGCGAATCACGCGGAGCCGCCTGCAGCACATCCAGGCTCCCCTTGCGATTGGGCAGAAGATCGAGCACCGGGCTGGATTGGGTAGGATCGAGCCGCGCCTGTAGCCGGAGACCGAGAGTGCCACCCTGCAAGGTAAGAGCCCCGCTCAGCTCGCGAAACGCCGCCGGGTTAAGCAGTTTCTTCACCATCTTCCATTCCCGAGCATCCGAAGATTTCGGATCGGTGAAGATCGTTTCATCAAGGGATTTGCACAACCCCGGCAGATCGCAGTGCACAAAGAGCCCCGGTTGCTCGCGCACCTTGCTGGCCTCCTTGTACGAGACCAACGTGTTCAACGCGGGGGTGGTCCCTTTCCCCTTGGAACGACGAATCACCTCGTGGACTGCCTTGGTGGTGCCCATGACAACCGCTCCGGGGAGAATTGCAAAAGTGGGACCGCTCTCCTTCCGTTCGGGGGGCATCGGGGGAGCCCCGCCGGGAAGGGCGGGAACCGGTTTGGCCCAGTCTCGCCGGCGGGCGCGGTACGTCATCACCCCTTCCACTGCTTCCTGCCCGCGGATCTCAAAATCAACGGCGAGGTAGGTGCGCATGAAGAATCCCGGAGCGTTGCTGGTGCCGTTGAGGACCACTCCCACCATCTCGGGACCGTCCTTGCCGATGCTGGTGATGGCAAAAAAGCCGCCCTGCAACCGGCCCGCCTCGGCGACAAACTCGGGGCTCAGAAACATCCCGAGTAGCGCCAGTTCCTCGTTCATCCACCAGATGTTCCGGTTTTCACCGAGTTTGGTGCGAAAGCGGGCCATGGTGGCGGCGATATCCTCCAGTGCCGAGCCCTTGAGCAGGGCGGCAACTTCTTTCGATAACTGGTCAGGATGGCGCATCTCGACATAGAGAAGCGACGACGCCGGCGCTAACTGGGCTGCCTCCTTGATCGCAGGAACATCTCTGGCCGGGGAGGAGGTTTTCTCCTGGGCCACGAGTGGCGCAGCAAGCACCAGGGCAACAAGGGCGCCAAACACGGGCACGCGCGGATTCATGAGCGACCTCCTCTGAGGAAGCGAGCTGGGTGAGAATCTTCACCGTGAGAGGAATCGATCCAGGATGATGTACCGTACCCGATCACAGCGCGATCTGGCGAGAACAAAACACAAGGAGGAGCCGGATTTTCGGTCGCGCTGCGCCAGGCGTTCTCCTCCCGAAGTCCAGGGGACGCTGGTGAACTCCAAAGCCCACATGATCCGCGTGTTCGCACTGGGGAGAGCTGCTCTTGATCGCGCGGCGCCAGGAGGGGTAGACTCAGGCGGTTTTTCCAGGTTCTGGAGAAAGGATGCTCGCGCATGGATGCCGTCCCGATGTCTTTCTCGCCACGCTGGTTGCTCGCTGGACTGCTGCTCTTCTTCGTTGCGCTGAGCGTTCACTACACCTTCAAGGTCAGTCACCAGGAGGAAAGTCGCTCGGCGATCCTGCGCTGGCGCAACCAGATTCTCAGCATGCAGGATGGCGAGGATATTTACGAGCGCTACACTTATCCCAATCCGCCCATCATGGCGTTGATTCTGACGCCGGTGGTGCAGTGGCCCGATCTCGTCGGCCTGCCTCACCTGGCCGCCGCGCTGGGGTGGTTCTATCTCAAGGTGGCGATGTCCCTGCTGGTTTTTCACTGGATCTTCAAACTCGTCGAAGATCCAGAGCGCCCGTTCCCGCTGGGAGCCAAGGTTCTGACTGCTGTCCTTGCGATGCGGCCCCTCATGGGGGATCTGTCACATGGCAATGTGAACATCTTCATTCTCTTTCTGGTCACCGCCGGTCTTTATGCGTTCCATTGTCGCCGCGATCTTCTGGGGGGCGTGCTCCTGGCCCTGGCCATCTCGTGCAAGGTGACTCCTGCGCTCTTCGTTCCCTACCTGGTGTGGAAACGCGCCTGGCGCGCTCTGGCGGGGGTGGCTGTGGGGATGATGCTCTTTTTCTGGCCCGGGCTCATCCCTGCCTCGTTTCTGGGGTGGCAGGAAAACCAGGAGCAACTCGGCAGCTGGGTAAAACAGATGGTGCAGCCCTATGTGATTCAGGGCGTGGTCACCTCGGAACACAACAATCAGTCCCTGCCCGGACTTCTCTATCGCCTGACCACGCACAGCCCCTCGTTCTCGACCTACATCAACGATCAGTACACACCGACTCAGTGGCACAACGTTGTCACCTGGAGCCACGAAACCGCTCGCTGGCTGGTGAAAGGCTGCATGGGTCTCTTTGTTCTGTTGATTGTGTGGACCTGTTCCCCGCGCTGGCGCAGCGCGGGAGAACATCCCTCCCACCGCGCAGCCGAGTATGCGCTGGTTCTTCTGGGGATGCTGCTATTCAGCGAACGAACGTGGAAGCACCATTGTGTCACGCTGGTTTTGCCGTTTGCGGTGCTGAGCTACAGTCTGTTTTGGTCCTGGAGTGATCGCCCCTGGCGTGGGATTCTGGTCGGCACCCTGACAACGGTTTCGCTCCTGATGGCGACCACCAGCACCAGCCTCCTTGGTTATCGCCTGGGGAAACTGGCGCAGGTCTACGGGGCGTATGTGGCGGCCTTTCTGGTACTGCTGGGAGCGCTGGCCGTCTTTCTCCGGCGCCCCGCGGCGGGGTCGCTGCCGGCATCTCTCCCGCTGACAACTTCGGAATATCGGCGCCGAGCTGGCTAAATCCAGTTGCTTCCGGGCGTGCGCTGGAGTACCAAGGACGAAAGGGAGAACGTCCAATGCTCCAGCCCACATCATCTTTCGAAGACCCCCCCGTCACCACGGACGAGGAGCTGGCCCGGATTCTGGACCAGGTGATCGATGCCCTGCGCACCGGCCAACCCGTCGATGCGGAACAGCTGGTGGCACGGCATCCCGCGCTCGCGGAACCCCTCGCGGGGCTATTGCAACTGGGTCCTGCCGGAGCGGCCCCGACCGTACCGGGATGTACTCCCCCGCCCGCCACGCTCCCTGCGCACGTCGGCCCTTATGCCATCGAACGTGAACTCGGATCGGGGGGATTTGGGACCGTTTATCTCGCCTATGATCCAGAGCTCAAACGACGAGTCGCCCTCAAGGTGCTCCATCCCGGACGCGTCAGCCAGACAGAAGCCCTGCGTCGTTTTCAGCGAGAAGCGAGTGTGATCGCCCAGTTGCGCCACCCCGGGATCGTTCAACTCTGCGATTACAGCCGCTCCGGCCCGCCGTTTTTCCTGGCGACCGAGTACATCGAAGGCATCGATCCGCGCTTGTGGTGCAAGACACGCGGCAGCACTCCGGCGGAAATCGTGGAACTGGTGGCGCGGATCGCCGAGGTCGTCGAGCACGCCCACTGGCAAGGTGTGTGCCATCGCGATCTCAAGCCCGCCAATCTGCTGATCGATTTCAACGGCCATCCGCACATCCTTGATTTTGGCCTGGCGCGCCTGGAGGACTCCGCAGACAGTCTGTCCGCGACTTCCGAAGGTCGCATTCTTGGTTCGCTCCCCTACATGGCCCCGGAACAGGCGGCCGGTCAAAGTCACGATGCTGATGCCCGGAGCGATATCTACAGCCTGGGGGTGGTGCTGTATGAACTCCTGACGGGGCAACTCCCGTTTGATGGGCCGTTGCACTCGCTTCCGGCGCGGGTGCTGGAAGAACCCCCGCCCCCACCGCGCCGTCTGAATCCCCATCTCTCCCCCGATGTGGAGGCAGTCTGTCTCAAGGCACTGGCGAAGCGCCCGGAAGATCGCTATGCCTCTGCCAGTGCCTTTGCCCACGATCTGCGCGCCTGTGTGCGCGGGGAAGCGATCGACGCCCACCGCCTCAGCTGGGTCACCGGGTTGTACAACGTGCTGGGACGGCGCCATCGCGACACCCTGGTACAGGGTTGGACCGTGTTACTCCTCCTTCTGGGGCTGACCATCCTGGGTGGCTGTGCCCTGACCAATTTCTGGCAGTTGCGTCTGCCCCCCGGGCAACAATGGCCCTATATCCTGGTCACCAAGTTAACGCAGGTGGCGCTCATGCTGGGGCTGGTGGTTCGTCTCCGCCCGGTCAAGGAACCTCGCCTCACCGCCGCCGAGCGGCAGATCTGGACTCTGGTGCCCGCCTATTACGGAGCGTTTGTGTCGCTTGTGGTGGTGAATTGTTTTCTCCCCGTTCCCATGCCCATGGCGCCGGTGCTCGCGGTGCTCAGCGGAATGGGGTTTGTCTCGCTGGGAGCAACCATCTGGGGCTGGTTTTATGTCTGGGGAGTGGGATTCTTCGCCCTGGCGGTGCTGATGGTTTTCTGCAGTGCCTATGGTATGACTCTGCTGGGGCTGGGTTGGTTTTTGTGCCTGGCGCTCGGCAGCCTGCATCTGCGTTTAACGCAGTAAGCGCACCATGGTTTGCCGGGAAACCCGCCCCACTGCGAACGACCCTTTTTTCCCCAGCAAAGCCACTCCCTCGCCCCTCACGAGTCGAGGTTGCGAAAAAAACGAGAAGACGGTTAGATGCAACACGGGGTTGGTTAACGCGGTTAACCCTTCGAGGAGTATTATGGTGAATGGCCGGCACGCTGCCATGGCCGTCGTCGTCCTGCTCGGCACTTCCTGCTACCCGGGCCAGGGCAACGACGAGGACAAATCGGTCGACTTGAAAATCTCGAAGGACGAGCAGACCTCGATCGAACTCGTCAACAAGTCGCGCGAAAAAAACAAGTTACCTCCTCTGAAACCGAATGCGAAATTGTTTGCGGCAGCACGCAGCCACTCCCTGAATATGGCCAAACAGGGGAAGATGGAGCACGAACTCGATGGCAAGAAACCGTCGGATCGGGTAAAGGCGGTCGGGTACGAGTATCGCAAGGTGGGCGAAAACATCGCCGCCGGCGAAGGGTGGAGCCTGGAGGCGGTCCACCAGGCCTGGCTCGATTCACGGTTACATCGGGAAAACATGCTCGATCCCTCCTACACCGAGATCGGTGTGGGGATCGCCAAATCAGCAAAGGGGGAACTCTATTACACCCATGTCTTCGGTACCCGTCGCCCGGATTGAGCGCCTGTGCCCCCCCCTCGGCACAACGACCAGCACAGCCCTCTGACACACAAGTTCAGAGGGCTGTGCCGGAGAGCCAGGGTGTGCTCTCCTGTTCAGCCGGCCAGATTCGTCAAGCGACCGTTGCTATCGCCGAGGGTCGGGACGTTGATCTTCACGCGATCCAGCAGCGCGACCCACAGGTTATTCAGCGGCGTTTCCTTCGGGTAACGCACGTGGCGCCCCGTTTTCAGCGTCCCACATCCGCCTCCCGCCAGCAAGATCGGCAGATTGTCGTGATTGTGCGCATTCCCGTCCGAGTTGCCGCTTCCATAGGCGATCATGCAGTGATCGAGCAGCGTGCCATCTCCTTCCTTGATCGCTTTCAGGCGAGTCAAGAGATAGGCCAGCTGCGTGGTGTGGAAGCGGTTGATATCGCGAATCTTCGCCTTCTTCTTCGGATCGTCGCCGTGGTGCGACAGATCGTGATGCCCCTCGGCCACGCCCACGAAGGGATAGGGACGATTGCTGCCCTCGTTGGCAAGGACAAAGGTGCACACCCGGGTGAGATCGGCCTGAAAGGCAAGGACCATCAGATCGCACATCAGGCGGATGTGCTCCTCGTAGGTGGCGGGGATGCCCTTCGGTTGGGGTAAGTCCGGTGCCTTCACCTCGGGGAGATGCGCCGCGCGTTCAATGCGCCGCTCGATGTCGCGAATGGCACTGAAATATTCGTCGAGTTTGCGCTGATCGTTTATTCCCAGCCGATTCTTGAGATCGCCGGCGTCCTCGCGGACAAAATCGAGGATGCTCTGACGCCTGCGGTCCCGGAGAGCCCGCTGGGCATCGGGGGCAGTGCCAAAGAGCCGCTCGAAGACCAGCCGGGGATTCACTTCCTTGGGCAGCGGGGTGGTCGCCGAGCGCCAGGACATGGTCGAACTGTAAACGCAGCTGTAGCCCGAATCGCAGTTGCCTGCCATCGCGCCCTGTTCACAGCCGATTTCCAGCGAAGGCAAACGCGTCTGGTCCGCCAGGCGCGCAGCCGCGACCTGATCCACCGAGATGCCCGCGCGAATGTCGGTGCCATCGGTCTTGCGCGGCTGACAGCCGGTCAGAAAGGCCGCCAGGGCACGGGCGTGATCGCCGCCGCCATCGCCATGCGGCCGAGCCTTGTCGGCGGTCAGCCCCGTGAGGACGAGCAGGTGGTCCTTCACTGGCTTGAGCGGTTCCAGGATGGCAGGCAGTTCGAAATCCTTCCCTTCGGCGCGCGGGGTCCAATCGGCCATGTTCTTGCCGTTGGGCACATAGAGAAAGGCCATGCGATTGGGAGCGGCCTTGCCGGGTGCGGGATTGCCTGCCCACGACAACAGCGGGCCCATCGCCTCCAGCCAGGGAAGCGCCAGCGCCGTGCCCAGGCCCCGCAAAACCGTTCGCCGCGAGATCAGGTGGTGCGTACTCATTTCGCTTGGTCCTTTCCTCGACGCAGACGGAACGGATCGCTCTGCACGATCGCGCTCACCAGGGTAGAGAATTTATAGTTGTTGGCAGCCAGGGCCGTCTGAATGCGCTCGATCGTCGGCCGATCGTAGTATTCCAGTCCACGTCCCAGCGCGTAGATCAGCATCTTCTCGGCCAGACAGCGACTAAACAGCTCCTTCTTCTCCTTCAAAATCCCCTTCAGATCCCCGGGACCTTTCACCGTCTTGCCATCGGGCAGCGTCCCCGAGGGATCGATCGGGAAGTCGCCATCCTTGCTGCGAAAACCGCCGATCGCGTTGTAGTTCTCGAAGGCAAAGCCCAGCGGATCCATCTTGGCGTGGCAGTTGGCGCAGGCGGGGTTGGCGCGATGTTGCTCCATCCGCTGGCGTAACGAGCCGGACAGAACCGCCTTCTCGTTCTCGACCAACTCGGGGACATTGGGCGGAGGCGGCGGGGGCGGAGTGCCGAGTAACTGTTCCAGTACCCAGCGCCCGCGCTTCACCGGCGAGGTTCGTGTCGGATTGGAGGTCACCGTCAGCACGCTGGCCTGGGTGAGCAGGCCTCCCCGATCCCGATTTTGCAAGGTGACCCGCCGGAATTGCTCGCCCCGAATTGGCTCGCCGCGTGGCTGGGTCGGTTTCTGCCCGATCAGGTTGCCGTTGGTATCGGCGATCCCATAGTGACGGGCGAGCGGTTCGTTCAGGAAGGTGAAATCGCTATCGATCAGATCCAGAATGCTCCGATCCTCGCGCAGGACCGCCTCGAAGAAGAGCGCGGTTTCCTTCATCATGGCGGACCGCAATTGCTCGTTAAAGGTGGGGAACAGCTTGGCATCGGGAGCGAAGGTCTTCAAGCGCTGCAGTTGCAACCATTGCATGGCGAAGTTGTTGACCAGTGCCTGAGAGCGGGGGTCTTTGAGCATGCGCTGCACCTGCGCATCGAGATTTCTGGTCAGTTCCTTCCGCGCAGCGAGCGCGAACAACTCGTCGTCGGGCATGCTGCTCCACAGGAAATACGACAGGCGCGAGGCCAGCTGATATTCGTCGAGGGGGTGCGGGGCCGGACTGTCGGGGCGCTGATCCAGTTCGATGCGGAAAAGGAACTTGGGCGACACCAGAACCGCCTGCATCGCCAGCTGGATTCCGCTCTCCCATTTTTCGCCCTGTGCCTCGGCGGATTCGACCAGTTTCACCAGGCGCGCGACCTCGGCAGGGGTGGCCGGTCGGCGATAGGCCCGGGTCGCAAAGCGTTCGAGCACCTCGCGCGTTTGCTCCTTTTTCGAGGCCGACGGGTTGCAGGCGAGCAAGCGGCGATGGGTGGCCGGGCGCGTGTCTGCCGGCCCTTCCAGAACAAAGGATTCGACGAGGACCGTTCCCCCCCTGTCCATCTTCTCGTTCCTGTCCTTCTTCTCGGTTTTGTTGTTCCCGGGGAGGGGAGGGTTCAGATGCTTGACGGCCACGCGACGCGGCCCCTTCTCCATCGCTAATTTCATCTCGAGAGTTTCGGGTTTCTGCTCGGTCCCCTTGACCGGGAAGGTTTTCACTTCCTTCCCATCGACCAGAATCGCCACGCGTGGCGATTCTGACGTTGCGGATCGCGCCTGAATGCGCACACGGAAGGTGTATTCGCCATCCATGGTGAGTGAAAACTGGCTGTGCAACATCCCTACCCCAGGGTTGATGGGGCGCCAGCGAAACGCCTCCGAGGTGGCTGGCTCCAGCCAGCGCGAGGCGACATGGCGAACCGGCGGTTTGGGTGGATGGGGAACGATGGCGCGCTGCACAATACTCTCGGCGGCCGCCAGGTAGCGTTCCATCAATACTGGAGAAAGGGACAGCACATCGCCAATGTTGTCGAAGCCATGCCCGATATCGTCGGAAGGAAAGTCCTCCGCCGGCTGAAAATCTACCCCAACCAGATCGCGAATGGTGTTATTGTACTCGGTGCGATTGAGACGACGGACCGTGACCTGGCCCGGATCGACCTTGCCACTGCGCGCTGCCTTCTCGTACACCCCGTTGACCACCTGGGCAAACGCCTCGACCTCGGCAGCGCTGGGACGCGGAGAGCGTCCGCTGGGCGGCATTTCCCCCGCCTTCACCATGCGCAGGACGTTCTGCCAGACTTTCAATTCCTTGAGAACCGAGGCATCGTCCTTGTAGCCATGCAGGGTCAGATCGGCCTTGTGCGTCTTGTCGTTGTGGCAATGCACACAATATTTCTGGACAAAGGCAACGCCTTCGCGGGAAAACTCGGGAGCTGGCGGGGGCGCTGCGGTGGCGGGCGACAGGTGGGCGGGAGCAACGGCCACCAGGACGAGCGCTAGCGGAGTCAGGGGCAAAAGCCAGAACCATCGTGAACGCATGATCGGTCCATCCGGGAGGTCAGTCAGGAGGGTGGCGGCTGGGCGGCATACCGCGCAAACCGGGCAGGTGGGCGTTCTCTGCTAGATTTTACCGGTCAGTGCAGCCAGTTACAAAAGAAAAGTCTCGTCGCGTCAGCGGTTGGTCAGGGAGGGAATCCGATCGGGGAGAGTTTGGCAACTCTTCAGAGGGGCTGGAACCCTCCTTCGCCAAAAGCGAAGCAAGGCACCGAGACGGCGGGACTCCTCAATGTCTCCCACCGTCTCGCCTGGCCACCTCAGGGGTTTTCAGGGACGTCCGCCGGGGGGTCCGAACCCGCCGGGCGGACCAAATCCACCCGGCGGCGGAAAGAGGAGGTTGACCCCTGTTGCCAGCGCATCCTGGTCCAGCGCTCCCTTTTTCTCCTTGTCTGCCTCCTTGAAGAGGGCCTCGGCGGCAGTCACCAGTTCTTCCACAGTCAACTTGCCGTCCTTGTTGGTGTCCGCGCGCCGGAGAATGCTCCCCGCGAGGAAATTGCCAGGGCCGAACCCACCGGGTCCCCCCGGAGGCGGGCCAAATCCCTGAGGCGCGGGGAAGATCCGATTCAGGCCAGCGGCCAGCTGCTTCTCGTCCAGCTTCCCGGTCCTGTCCTTGTCGCTCTCGGTGAAGAACCGCTTCACCCCTGCCACCAGTTCGGCACGCGACACCTTACCATCCTTATCACCATCCAGTCCTTCGAGCAGCGGCTTGCTGACCATTCCGCCCATTCCAAAGCCGCCCGGGCGTCCCCCCGGTCCTCCAGGACCCGGCCCGCCAAACCCGAACCCCGCCGTCGGCACATAACCCTTGCTCTTGCCCGCCAGTTGGGCCATGACCGATTCAGTTCGCTTTTCGAGAAACTTGCGCAAATCGGGGCTCTGGCCGAAGATCCCACCTGGCGGGCCAAAGCCAACGCCCGGACCACGACCTTCCTTGCGCGCCAGAACCGCCTGCTTTTCGCGGGCCAGACTCTCCCGAGTTGCCTTCTCGATCGCGTCGAGATCTTTCACCAGTTTCTCGCGCGTAAAACAGGTCGAGGCGAGTTCCTTCAGTATTCGCTGATACTTCTCGCGGATCTCCGGGATCGCCAGGAGCCGGTCGGGCAGTTTGCACTCTCCGGGGTAGTGATGCATCAGGCTCAGTTCCATCTGTTGCTCGGCTGTTCCCCCAATGGGAAATCCCCCAAACGACAGATCGAGATCCCAGGGGAAGAAGACGAACCGGTCCGTCGCGGGATCGAGGTAGAGGTAGTAGTTGTGGCCCAGCACAAAGAAGCTGTCCTGATTGGCGATCAGGGCATTGGCAGCGGTGAAACGCAGGAATCTGTCGATGTCGAGATATTTGCCAATCTGGGCGGCAAAGGTCTTCTCATCGGCCTTGTTGACCAGGCGCACAAATTCGATCAGCCGGCGCGCTTCCTTTTTCGAAGCATCATCCTTGGGGCGATACTGCCCCTTGTAGCTGTCCCAGTCCTCGCCCAGGTAGTCCAGGCTGCGCAGTCGCTCGGGCTTCATCAGCAGCCCCTTGCTGCTCTTGAATTGCCCCTTGAGGAATGTCTTGTCCACCTCCTCGATCAGAGTGTAGAGGCCCACGAATTCCTTGTTGTACTTTCCCGGCACGGTGAGGGTAATCTCGGCGAACGCGGTCCGGGGCGCTGGGACCCCGGCAGCGCGAAAGACGGCATAGGCCATTGCTTCGCGCATCTTGGTGGGATCGGCCGCGGCGCTATTGAGATTGAACGCCTTCAAACCGTGGTAGCGCTGGGTTTCGTCGTGGCGATCCAGGTCGATCTTGAAGTTGCGTTTCAAGGCCCCCGCGGAGGCAATGTTGCTGCCATTGCCCTTGTAGCGAATCCCAATGTCCTTGTAGACCTTGCCCTCTTCGGTGATCGTACAGCGTGCCCAGGGAAACTCGGTGCCGAACCCAGCGCTGCGGTGCCGTTCGACCGGCTCGGCGCCGGGTGGCTCGGGAGGACGTCGAAAGCCTCCGGGCCCGCCGCCAAAGGGCATTCCGCCCACGATGGCCTGCATCTTGTCCCACTCCTTGGCGGACATTTCCAGATGCAGGTGATGGATCTTCGTTAGCCCAAAGACTTCCTGAGAAGGATCTTGCGCCCGAGTTTTGGCACCCGGCGGCTCACTGGCGGTGGAGATCCTGCCGCGTAACCCGGGGAGAACCCAGGCGAGCGCAACAACGCCATACAGGAACGTGGTGGCAACGGCCCAGAAGCGTTTGCTCATCGAAGGACCTCGCAGGGACAAAAAAGCAGGACAGCACAGCCGGCCCTGAAAACCATCAATGAAAAGTGGCGGACACCGCGCAGATCGTCAGCGCAAGAAGATACGATCCGGTGGTGCCGCCTTCTCAGGTAGTCCCGGCGCGAGGCGGGTTACCGCCGCGGCGCACGGCATTTTTCTCCCAAGCGAGGGATTCTCCGGATGGGATCAGGACCCGCCTCCTCCCCGGCGAGGTCCGCCATGGGGTTTGTCAGGGAAGCGAAACGACGGCGGCTTGAAGGCGAAGGCAGGACCAACCAGGTTGTCCCACTTCTGCTTCTGGGTGGGGGTCAGGATCGCAACCAACTTCTCCAGCGTGTGTTTCTTGCTATCCTCGAACTTCTCCCACCAGTTGTTCCCCCGCCCTGGCCCGCCCCCGGGTCCCCCTGGTCCAGGGAGGGGACCGGGACCAGGCCCCATCCCTGGGCCCATGCCCCGCCATTGTTCCTGGATGTTGCGTACCTGTTTTTTCTGCTCGGTGGTCAACTTAAGAACCTTGACAACATCGGGGTCGCTAAACGCGTTCGGTCCAAGAAACTGAACCGCCAGTTGATTCAGTCGCTTCATCTGCGCCTGCGTCAGCAGGCGCGCCACCTCGGTTTCCTGTTCCTGAGCCAGCAACAGACGGCGCCGATCGCGTTCGGTGGCATCCAGCCGGTCGAATTTGCGGAACCCTTCGCGCCATTTTTCATCGATGCGGGCAATCGCCTCACGCTGCTCGGGAGTCAACTTCAGTTCGTCCTTCACCTCATCCTGACGCAACGGCGTGTAGCGAGCCGCCCCCATCAAGGTGGTAAGCTCATCGATGATTGCCTTCACCTTGGCCCGACTGGCGACCAGTTCATTCTGGATGGTGGGATCGTCGCGCCGTTCCTCGCTGAAATTCTGGTAGTAGGAGAGCGCTACCTCCAGGAGCCGACGACGTAAGCCTTCCAGCCGCGGATCGCCGACCAGTTCTTCCTCGCCGATCAGGGCGAACTGATCGACAGCCTGCCAGGCCTGACGAAAGCTCGCTTCAGCCAGTTTGCGCTGCTCGTCAACCAGTTTGCGCTGTTCATCGGCGAGTTTCCGTTGTTCGTCGGCTTCCTGCGCTTTCTGGCGTTCCCCGTTCCAGGCCAGGGTGGTCAACACGGTCGCAACGGCCAGGATCGCCACCGACAGCAGCAGCGCGGTCAGCCCCGA
This sequence comes from Planctomycetota bacterium, assembly GCA_029777335.1. GTDB lineage: Bacteria > Planctomycetota > Planctomycetia > Gemmatales > Gemmataceae > JAKOSN01. Next base: position 32,102 of record JAKOSN010000152.1, on the reverse strand, counting down.
GATCACCACCGACTTGTGGCGCCGCGCCCACTTGGTCGCCTTCTCGAAATTCGAGGGACGCCGCGCCCGAATGGGTTGATCGTCGAGGAACCGCTGCAGATCGTCGGCCAGTTCCTGGGCGGTGGCGTAGCGCTCGGTGGGAATCTTGCTGATCGCCTTCAGAACGATCGTTTCCAGCTCGTCGGGAATCGAGCGATCGATGGTTCGCGGGTGGCGTGCCTCCTCGTTCAGGATCTGTTGCAACAGAGCCTGCCGATCCGTGCCGTCAAAGATGGGGCGCAGTGTCAACAACTCATAAAGTGTTGCCCCCATTGAGTATATATCTGTCCGATGATCAATCAGGGCACGCTGTCCGCCGGCCTGTTCGGGGCTCATGTAGCGCAACGTCCCCACCAGGTCGCCCGTCTGGGTGACTCCCACATCAGCGTGGAACTGTGCCAGGCCAAAGTCGGTCACCCACACATTGCCGCGCAGATCGACCAGGAGGTTCGCTGGTTTGACATCGCGGTGCACCACCCCGAGGCTGTGGGCGTAATCGAGCCCCTGAGCGGCCTGCACGATCAACCGGACCACGGTGCGATAGAAATCGCCGACCCGATTGGAACGTTGCGTGGAAAGCTGCATCCCCAGCCCGGTGCGAGTATCGGTCAGCCCCTCCTGCGGAGCCGGAGACTCGGGATAGGGTCCAGTTCGCTGAGCACTCCCCGCCGACAGCACCTCGCTGGCTCCACGCGGAGCCGAGTGTCGCAGTTCCTCAATGAGGGTGGCAATATTCTGCCCCTCGATCAGCTGCATGGCATAGAAATGAACGCCGCGTTCGCATCCGACCGCATATACCGGGACAATATTGTTGTGGTGAAGTTGTGCGGCGGCGCGCGCCTCGTTCTTGAAGCGCTGGAGTTGCTTGTTATCCAGGGCGGCTGCGAAGGGAAGCACCTTGACCGCGACTCGCCGTCCCAGCGAAAGTTGCTCCGCCTCGTAAACCACCCCCATCCCGCCCCGACCGATTTCACGCAGCAGACGGAAATCCCCCAGAGGTTCTCCGGCGAGCGCTCCGGAGGGCGTGCCCCGCTCCTCGTTCGGCTCGTGAATGACAGCGCCGGCGGCATGCACCACATCGAGGGCATCGAGGTAAGGACGCAACTCGGCCGCCACCTCGGCATGACGCTGCACAAAGACCCGCGCATCAGGACGGCGGCCCGCTTCGAGCTCAGCCAGGTATTCCTGAACGGCGTTCAGCAGGCGCGGATCATCGGTGGTGGTCAGTTGCTCTGGGGTCGGTTTCATGTACCCCTCCCACAGGTTCTCCGAGCATCGCGCAGACTCTCGGCGACAGCAGGCTTCACGAACAACTCATCTTCGCACGTCGGCGCGAAAAACGGAAGCATCCTTGCGGGCGAAGTCATTTTTTCCTGGTCCGAACCCCGCGCGCAAAGAGGGGGGGGTAAATGAGCCCTGCGACTCGATCACGGGGAGCCGGACGTGCCTTGCGGCGCCAGGGCACGGACTCGTTGAATGAATTCGTCGACCCCGAAGGGTTTGGTCAGCCAGTGGTCGGTCTCGACATCGTGGATCGCAGCATGATCGCGGGGGCTGCAGGGAGGAGCCAGAACAAGCACCGGCGCGGTCAACCCCGCGCGACGCCAGTTCTCAACCAAGGTCAGGCCGGCCTTGGGTGGCGGACGAAGTAGATCCAGAACGATCACATCGTAGCCCGCAGTGGACTGCTGAACCTGGTCGTCGTGGATGGTACAAGCGACGTCGGTGGTGAAACCTTCCTCATCCAGCGCCCGTTTCAAGGCTCGGCCCAGGGGTTGATACTGTTCGATGAGTAGCACACGCACGGTCGCCACCTCCTCCCGGGGTGTTGAGAAGGGTTCGAGTGCCTGCCCTTCAGACATTCTATACACATTGGGGGAAGGAGGCGGGTGAGTTGTCATCGACATGATCCTCGCATCTTGATCATGTTAGAGTAGTAGCCGTCAGAGGGCAGATACCGCCGCGCCGAAGGAGCATTTTTCGTCTAATCGATCCCAACCCCTTACAAGGAAACGGATAGAAATGTGAGAAAAGGTTGCACCCGCCACGCCCAGGGATACCTGTCCGAGGACGTGCACGAACGCGACCCGAGTCAGGGAGGTGGGGAGCAGACGGTGACGCGTTAATACACCAGGGCACTTTCCTGACCGGGGAGACGGTCCTCGGAAGACAGCACGATCCCAGCCTCCTCGGCACGTTGAAACTCCTGGAAGATGGGAAGGAGTTGTTCGCGCGGCGCGACGACCCCGTATGTCTGCTGAAACTCACGTTCGAGCCCGCAGGCAACCCGGTGCGCCTCGGAGAGTTTACTACACCGGAATTTCACGCTGCGGCGAACGATCTCCATCGCCAGACATTGTTGTGGCGAGAGCCCTGGATACAGGGAAGCCAGTTTCTTCTGCCACGTGCCATCCTGGACGCGCTCGGTCATCTCCAGGCGCATCGCCGCCTCCTGCAAGGTGTAATGGCCCGCCATCACTTCCTTGCTTAAGCGATCGAGTTCCCGCCAGTAGGCGACCTTCCGGGCCGTTTCGACGGCGGCCTTCTGATTGCTCTCCTGGAGAGCGTGTTGAATCTCCTGCTCCTCAGCGTCGCTGACCGTGAAGGAATCCCCGCCAATCGCGGTACTGAGCGACACGCTGTAGACCACCACGGTGAGCAGGACGGCACACCCAAAGCCAAGAACGGCGCCCCCTGCGCGCGGGTGACGCCGCGAAATGACAAGTGCGAGGGTAAGGACCAGACACACAATGGCGATCTTGAAGCCAATCAACCCCAACCAGCCATGCTGTTGCAACCACCAGTTCGCGATGGGATTACTCTCGTAGATCCCGCTCTCTGCATGGTCGAGAAGCCACCACGTCCAGCTGAGATCGGCGAAGCTGAGCAACGCAAACAGGAGTTGTTTTCGGGGATGAAGGATCATGTTCATCGTGGCTCCCAGACCTCACAGGAACGATGCGGTCGGCTTGCTCAGCCCCCTGAGTTACTCGCCCGAACCGATCTACCTTCGAGGTCACCACGAGCGGCTGAACACCGCCGTGACTCAGCAATTTTTCATTTCTGGGGAGACCGTGCCCAGCAACCCCCGAGATAGAGGAACCCGCTCCCCGAACCCGACCACGCGCGAGAAGCGATTCTTGCGCTTCGCGATGGCCTTCCCGAAGCGGTTTGGGTAAACTGAGGAGGACGCCAAGAGAAAGAGCCTGTCCCTGTCGACTCACACTCTCATCAGGGCAGACAACCTGGCACAAAACGCGCGACGAGTTGTAACGCTGGAGGGGTGGCAGAGCGGCCGAATGCATCGGTCTTGAAAACCGACAACGAGGAAACTCGTTCGCGGGTTCGAATCCCGCCCCCTCCGCTTTTCTGAAAACACCACATCTTCCACTGTGACAACAGGTTAAGATCACAATATGCGTTCGCCTCGTTCCGCTTTCCCTCCCTCGCTCCACGCGCACCTCGCTTCGCCGAGTCGCATACACCCAGGGAGTTCGCCCTGGTCTGGGTCTCGGTTCAGAGGGGAAAATCGTGGCATCTCCTCCCAGGCAACGCTAAAGTTGAATGGTCGTAACGAGTTTGGGCCTCTGCAGGGCCCATGATTGGAGAAACGCGACCATCGCGCCAGGGTGGGTGGACAGCAGAGGTTCGCGGGGAAGCGTGCCAATCCCCACGAAACTCGGCCGGTGGAACCAGGCCCTGGCGAGCGACCCCCTCTCTCCAGGGCGAATGCGCCATCGATCGATCTCCCTCTGGTCCCTCTCGAATCCCTTGACGGCGCCGATTGACCGCTTGTCCTCGGGAGTCCAGTATGTGCCGTCGGTCTGTGGTGTTCGTCCTCGTCTTCGTCTCGTCGGTCTCCGCTCAGGATCAACCCTTCGATGCCTCCCGGCTCACGCTGGACCGGATCTTCGCATCCGACGACTTTCGCGGCGATCCCAGCGCTCCGGTGACGTGGCTTGCCGGGGAAACCTACGCCACCCTCCAACCTTCCCGCGCCGCGCGCGGCGCCAGCGATCTGGTTCGCTTCGACGCCACGGGAAAAGCGGAGATTCTCGTGCCTGCCGAGAAGTTGCTCCTCCCCAGCCGCAAGGAGCCTCTCGCCATCCAGGGCTTTGAACTCTCGGCAGATGGTGCGCTCGTCCTGCTCTTCACCAACTCGGTCAAGGTCTGGCGCCAGAACACGCGCGGCGATTACTGGCTCTTTCATCGCTCCACGGGCAAGCTCTCCAGGGTGGGCGGAGATGCTGGTCCCTCCACGCTGATGTTCGCGAAGCTCTCCCCCACGGGCACCCATGTCGCCTATGTTCGTGACAACAACCTGTTCGTTGAGCCCGTGGGCGGAGGTGCTCCCACCAAACTCACCACCGACGGATCTTCGGAAATCATCAACGGCACCTTTGACTGGGTTTACGAGGAAGAGTTCGACTGCCGCGATGGCTGGCGCTGGAGTCCGGACGGCAAGCAGATCGCCTACTGGCAACTGGATACGCGTGGCGTGAAGACGTTCACCCTGACCGACAACACCACGGGAAAATATCCCACGCTGAAGACCTTCGCGTACCCAAAAACCGGCGAGCGGAACTCCGCCTGTCGGGTCGGCGTCGTGGCAATCACTGGAGGCGCGACTCGATGGCTGGAGGTGCCCGGCGACACCCGTACCGACTTTTACCTTCCGCGCATGGAGTGGGCTGGCACTGCGCGGGAGTTGATGCTCCAGCGCGTCAATCGCCTGCAGAACGCCGTGGACGTCCTGCTTGCCGAGGTTGCTACCGGGAAGGTCCACACCGTTCTGACCGAGCGTGACGGCGCCTGGGTCAATCTCCACGACGACGCGGGGACGTTGGTCGAAAAAGGAGAAGCCTTCACCTGGATCAGTGAACGCGATGGCTGGCGACACCTCTACCTGGTTTCACGCGACGGCTCGACGGTGCGACGCGTGACCAGCTTTCCCTTCGACGTGATCCGCGTCGTGCATCTCGATGAGAAGGGAGGCTGGGTCTATTTCCTGGCCTCGCCCGAGAAGCCGACTCAGCAGTATCTGTACCGCTCGGCACTGAACGGAAAAGGCCTCCCGGAGCGTTTGAGTCCCTCCGATCAGCCAGGATGGCACAGCTACCACATCTCCACAGGCGGATCGTTGGCCGTCCACACCTTCTCCTCGTTTGGTGTGCCCCCGCGCGTGGAATTGATCGCTCTCCCAACGCACAAGGTGATCCGCCCTCTGGCCGCCAATGACAAACTCCGGGCGACGGTGAAAAAACTGGCGCAGTCCCCCGTGGAGTTCTTCCGTGTTAATGTTGGCAACGGCGTTCAGCTCGACGGGTGGTTGATGAAACCTCCCCACCTCGATCCGGCGAAAAAGTATCCCCTCCTGTTCCATGTGTATGGAGAGCCCGCGGGTCAATCAGTGACCGATCGCTGGGGCGGGAATAACTACCTGTGGCATCTGCTGCTCACCCAGCAAGGATACGTGGTGGCCTGTGTGGATAACCGAGGCACCCCCTGCCCCCGCGGGCGCGAGTGGCGGAAATGCGTCTACCGGCGGGTGGGCACCCTCGCTTCCGAGGAGCAGTCGGCCGCGGCGCGCCTGTTGCTCCAGCGCCCCTACCTCGACCGCACGCGCGTGGGCGTCTGGGGATGGAGCGGTGGCGGCTCGATGACACTGAATCTGCTCTTCCGCTACCCCGACCTGTATCACACCGGACTTGCGGTGGCTCCCGTCCCGGATATGCACCTTTACGACACCATCTACCAGGAACGCTACATGGGACTGCCGCAAGACAATGCCGAGGACTACCGCCGCGGTTCCCCCATTACCCATGCGGCGGGATTGAAGGGCAACCTTCTGCTCGTCCACGGCAGCGGCGACGACAACTGCCATTACCAGGGTACTGAGAAACTCGCCAATAAACTCATCGAACTGAACAAGCCCTTTACGCTGATGACCTATCCCAATCGGAGCCATTCCATCAACGAGGGGAAAAACACCACGCGCCATCTCTTCACCCTCCTCACGCGTTACCTCCACAACCATCTGCCCGCCGGTCCCAGGCCATGAAGAGGCTGTGTCTCCCCTCGCGGTGGGTCCCCCACAAGGAGGATGCCTCACCAGGACCACCTGGAAAGCGCGGAAGGCACCGCCGATAATACACTCGGCATCGGATCGACAGAGAGAAGACGCGGGGAAGCGAACATGGTGCATATTGAGGATCGCGAATGACGCCAAAGGTTGAGTTTCCCATCACGGTGCTCTCGGATTTGCATGTGGGCCACCCCGCCAGCTATCTCACCGATCCCGCTCAGCTCGCACCCCTGTGCGAGGGAGCTGCCACGGTTCTCTTTAATGGCGATACCGTTGAGGCGCTCTGGGTGTGTAATCGCGACAAGGCCCACGGCCAGCTCGAACAGATCGCCGCCACCTGTCAGCACCAGGGCGCACGCGCGATTTTCCTCAACGGCAATCACGACCCGGTTGTCTCCTCGGCCAGCCATCTCGACCTCTGTGATGGGGCCATCCTGGTCACCCATGGCGACATCCTCTTTCACGCGGTCGCCCCGTGGAGCCGCGAGGCCGAGGTGATTGGCGCCGCGCACTCGCGCGTGCTCGACGAAATGGCCGATACCGCTGGTCCCGATGCCCTCACTGTTTTTGAGGAGCGGTTGGTCGCGGTCAAAAAAGCCTCGCTGGCGCTGGAGATGCACGAACCGCGGCGCCCGGGTGGTCGGCTGGCCGGGCTCGCCCTCGCGCTGCGCGAAAGCTGGCCGCCGTGGCGACTGCTCAACATTCTGCACAGTTGGCTGGTCACTCCCGATCGGGCCGATGCCCTGGCCCATGCCTTCCGCCCTCGGGCGCGCTTCGTTCTGCTGGGACACACACACTACGCCGGCGTGTGGAAACGCGGCCAGCGCGTGATCATCAACACCGGCAGTTTCCTCCCTTTCTCCGGGCGCTACGGGGTGCGGCTCTCGCCCGACCGCCTGGACGTGCTCGCCATCGAACGCCGCAAAGATGAATGGCGTTTCGGCCGTGCGGTGGCAACCTTTGAGGTCTCGCGGCTGGAAAAGGTCAAACGCTGAGGGAATCCCCCTCCTGGCGGATGAGAGAGCCAGAAACTCTTTGACCCCCGCAGGGGGGCACGCTAAGCTCAATCGCAGATCGGATGCCTCCTTCAGCGCCGCCAACCGCAGGAACCCCGCCAATGTCGCACTTTGCTCCTTCCGCCTGGCATGGCTTGCTCTCGCGTCGCGATCTTCTTCGGGTCGGCGCGGTGGGACTGGCGTCGACCGTCTTCCCCTGGGCCACCCCCGCTGCGCAGGCACCCGCAAAGGCCAAATCGGTCCTTGTGCTCTGGATGGCGGGCGGCGTGACTCACATCGATTCGTTCGATCCCAAGCCCGACGCCCCAACCGAGATTCGTGGCAGTCTGTCCTCGATCCAGACCGCTCTCCCCGGAGTACGTTTTGGCGAGGTCATGCCCTGTCTGGCGAAGGAAGCGACCAAACTCGCGGTGCTGCGCGGCTACAGTTCGGGCAACGACGATCACTTTCACAGCCAGGCGATGGCTCTCTCGGGCCGGCTGGTCACTCCGGCACAGATCACGACCGAGCCCAACATCGGCTCGCTGGTGGCACATCTCCTCGGCCCGCGCGCTGGTCTGCCCGCATACATCGCCGTCCCCGGCACCACGCGGCCAGGCCCGCCCCCCAAAAATCTCTTCGTCGGAGGCTGGCTCGGACGCGAATATGATCCCTTCTGCACCGGCGGAAAACCCGCCCATGAAGATTTCACCGCGCGAGTGAAGGAAGCGAGCGAGGAGCGCTTCAATCAACAAGCGCTGGCGCTCCCGGTGGACGTTGGAGCAGACCGACTGTCGCAGCGCCGTTCGCTCCTGCATCAACTCGATGGCGCCCTTGCCAGAGCGGAAAAGGCCGGGGTCGAGGAGACGATGCGGCGTCAATTCGAGTCGGCCTTCGCCATGCTCCTCGCGCCCAAGGTTCGACAGGCGTTTGATCTGTCAGCGGAACCCTCGGCCCTGCGCGATCAGTACGGGCGCACAAAGATCGGACAACGCTGCCTGCTCGCCCGTCGACTGGTCGAGGCGGGAGCCCGTTTCGTCATGGTCGATTACGGCTATGACCCCGAGTTTGGCAATCTGTGGGACAACCACAACGCCGCCGGCCAGAACCATCCTCCCCTGTGCCAGATGGTTAAACTCCCCTATCACCTCGCCGGGACCGATCGCGCGTTCGCCGCCCTCCTGGCCGATCTCGACACGCGCGGCTTGCTCGGACAGACACTGGTGGTCTTCCTGACCGAATTTGGACGCACGCCGCGTTTCAACAAACAGGGCGGGCGTGATCACTGGGGAAAAGCGGGTTCGCTCTTCCTCGCGGGGGGAGGGGTTCGCGGCGGACAGGTGATCGGCCAGACCGACCGCCAGGGCGCGGAGGTGAAAAGCCAGCGCTGCACCCCCGCCGACGTGGCTGCCACCATTTACACTGCTCTCGGCCTCTCCCCCAGCACGATGGTCCACGATCGCCAGAACCGCCCCATTCCGCTCTGTCCCGAGGGCAAGGTCCTCCCCGGCGTGCTGTGATCGCTTCCCGAGCGGTGAAACAAGCACACTTGCTCTGCGTTCCTGCGAACGAGAAGTTGCCGAGGTGAACCCGGGGTTCAACTGCCAAGAACGTAAGTTGCCATGGCAAGCTGAACTTCAGCCTGTGGCCAGGAGATCCAACTCTTCAGAACGGTCACTCTTGACGTCGTGAGACTTGTGCGAAAGAATAACAATGATCAGGCGCACAGCTATGCTGGGGAACGCATGACAGTGGCTGCGTGTGGCCAGGAGTTCCAGCATCCCTGCAAAGGAGGGTCGAATGGGCTCTTGTTATACCCTGACCTTGACACAAACAAAAATCCTGCAATCGCTCGCAGAAACGCCTGAATTGACAGCGAATGAACTGGCCGTTCAAACCCGTTCGCTCCCGTCGCGACTGGCCCCGGCGGTGGCGGAACTGGAGCACATGGGATTGGTTTCGTCCTCGCAGCAAGGTGCCGATCCAAACCAGGAGCAAGTTGTGCATCTGGCACCGGAGGGACATACCGTCGCACGGGTCCTCGCGCAGTTCCGAGGCACGCCACCTGTCGGGAGCGTGGTTCCACTGCCCAGCGGATCGTTTGGCCCTCTCAGTTCGCTTGGGTCGTTCCTCACTGGGCGCAAGAAGTCGGGTTCGCCTGGTAGCTCTCGCGCTGCCCATGTTCTCGTCGCCGCAGACCGCACGGACGGTTAACTGGCTCGTGCCTCGTGGAAAGGTGTTCGCCCGTGGATTGGATCTATCCCGCCCTCCTTGCCGCATTTTTAGCCGGTCTCCTCACGTACTGTGACCTCGACACCCAATTCGATCCCCCTCCTTCCTTGAATTGGGGCCCGTGGTGGAAGTTAACGCTGGCCTGGTGGTTCTTTGTCCTCGCGAATGCCGCCTTGGCCCTCGTCCTCTATTATGCCCTGAGTCAAGCCGGCGTAATCCCAGAGACGAATCCGTGGCTCAAAGCGCTTGGGGTTGGGTTGGGCTATTCCGCTGCGATTCGTCTTAAATTCACAACACTCCCGATTAATGGCAAGGACACTCCGATCGGCGCTGAGGTCGTGTACGAAGGCCTGAAGAACCTCATTCACAAACGCATTAACCGCATCATCCGTGAGTGGCGGATGGAGAAAACACGGGAATTGGCCCAATCGGATGTGCCCACGCTACGCCAACAATCGAAAGCGCTCGTCATCAGCGATACCCTGATGACCGAGGACGAGCGCAAGGAAGCGAACAAGTGGATCGATGCGGTCGCAAGTGCACAGGACATGGAGGACGCGGATCGTCGCCTGCTCCTGGCAACGTTTATCTTGACTGGGCAAAGGCGTTCACGCTCATAACTCAGGGTCTCACGTTGCGCCAGAACCGCCCGCTCCCGCTCTGTCCCGACGGCAAGGGGCTTCCCGGCGTGCTCTGAGCGCGACACCAGCCAACACACCCGGTAACTGCTTTTTTGAATGATCGTTGCGTTCATTCTTCCTCCGCTCGCAGCTCAGAGTTAGAATGAGCAGGGTGGATGGTTTGTTCCATCGTGGCTGATCGAAAGGGAGAGCATGGCCGAGTTTCATCCGGTGTGTCGCGTTGGCGAGATCCCCGAAGGCCAGGGGAAGGTCGTGTGCGTGGGAAAGAAGATCATCGCTGTCTTCTGCGAGAACGGTGAATATCACGCCATCGACGATATGTGTCCGCACATGGGCGCCTCGCTGGGCAGCGGAGCGGTCGAGAATGGCGTGGTGACCTGCCCCTGGCATGCCTGGCACTTTCGCATCAAGGACGGCACCTGGGCCGACAATCCGCGCATTCGGATTGCCAGCTACGCGACCCGGGTCGAGGGCGATCAGGTGCTGGTCGCCGATGAACCCACGCCCCTGCCTCCGCCTCCCCGTCCTCAACCCAGGAGATCCTGACATGCGGGGTTCATGGTTGCTCGGCCTGGCCTTCGGCTTGCTTCTTGTCCCTGGCGGAGCCAACCCGGCGCGAACACAATCCACGGGGCGGCCCGTGCAGCGTTTGGAGGCCGTCGCCGAGACACGTCTGCTGATGGAGGGCGCCATTCACCCCAACTTCAAGGGGCTGGAAAACACCCTGAAGGACAAACCGACGGCGCTGGACAGCTGGGTGTTCGCGCGCGGCCAGGCGCTGATCATCGCCGAGAATGGCAATCTGCTGCTGCTGCGCCCGCCGCGCAACCAGGGCCAGGATACCTGGCTCCAGCTGGCAGCCGACCTGCGCCAGCAAGGCACCACGCTGGCCCGCCATGCCGCCGCCCGCGACTATCCCCAGAGCCGCCAGGCCTTCCTGGCGCTGGCGCGCACCTGCAATCGGTGCCATCAAACCTTTCGCGTCAACGTGAAGATTGAGCCGTTCGCCCCCGAAGAAAAGAAATCCCCCTGACTGGATTTACGCCGGTGCCCGCTTGACGCCGACGTCCCGGACCGGTACGTTGTCGGCACCCCTGATATGCGCGGGAACGGTCCCTCTCTTCGCGGCGACGCGGCCGCAAGATTCGTGGCCGCCCAGCGAATAGCGCAGTAAGGTCAGGACTGGGCGCAGCGCTGCGCCGTCCCCATTCTCGTGGTCCCAGGTTAGAACGAGAGTCCGCATGTCCACTGCCACCACTCCTTCCAGCACCACCCCGATGGCCAAAAAAGAGGTCCCGGTTTACAGCCATTCGAGCCTCTTCTACTGGTGGCCGGTCTGGGCGTTTGGCCTGATCGCTGGCGTCCTGAGCATGTTCAGTGGCTATTACCTCGTCGTCTTTCCGGGCCGCGAGGGCGAGGCGGAGGGAAAACGCAAGTGGCTGGTCATCAAGAAAGAGATTCCCCCTCTCGAAAATGAGATCACCCTGAAAAAGGACGATGTCGAAACGCGCGAGGGCATCCTGCTCACCGAGAAGGCGAGCAAGGCCGACAAGCACCTCGCCCCTTACGACTCCAAGAACGAGGTCACCAAGAAGGAATCGATGGAAAAACCGCCGGAGGTCCGCCTCCACATTGCCAAGGGGAAGGGGCTCGGGGTGGCCTGGGCGATGGTTCTCCTCATCGTCATCTTCATCACCAATGTCCCCCTTCGCGGCATGTGGTCGGTGATGGTCATCACCACCATCATCTTCCTGACCGTCCTCTTCTGGGCGCTCGATTGGTGGGATGCCATCTTCAATGCCATCCGCTTGCTGGATATTCGCATCAATGCCGGGGCGTACTTCTTTATCTCCCTCGTACTGATGGGGATGTGGCTCTTTGCCTTCCTCTTCTTCGATCGCCAGATCTACATCATCTTCCAACCAGGACAGATGAAGGTGTGTCTGGAAATCGGCGCGGGCGAAAAAACCTACGACACCATGGGAATGACCATCGAACGGCAGCGGAGCGATCTCTTCCGCCACTGGGTGCTGGGGCTGGGGTCGGGCGATCTTATCGTGCGCACCTCGGGCGCAGATTCCCATGAGTTCCAGCTCCACAACGTCCTCTTCCTGGGCAGAAAACTGTCACTGATCGAGGATATGCAGCGCACCAAGCCCAACTAGGCGCCACCCTTTCCCCGGAACTGCCAGCGTTCTCCCCTGGAGCGTTGCGCTGGCAGTTCCACGGCTCTCCTCGCTCGCCACCCCACCCGCATCGTTTTGCCTCAAGGAACAACCATGAGCCGCTCTCTCCATCGCTGTGCCTTTCTTCCGCTTCTGAACGTGCTTCTGCTCCTTACCCCTGACCAGGCTCGAAGCGCGGACAATTCCCCGGAGCAGATCACCCACTCCTTCCTGGCCACCGGCAACGAAACTTACATCCTCGATGGCAAGGGCAAGGTCACCTGGCGCTATCCCCACTCCACGCGCGACGGCTGGGTGTTGCCCAGTGGGAACGTTCTCCTGGCGGTGACCAGGAGCAAAATCTATCCCGGCGGCGGTGCGGTCGAGGTCACGCGCGCGGGCAAGGTGGTCTTCGAATACAAGGGAACCCAGTCCGAGGTGAACACGGTCCAGCCGCTGGACCAGGGCCGCGTTTTGCTCACCGAGGCGGGGAAGAAGCCGCGCTTGCTGGAGGTGGATCGCCAGGGGAAGATCATGGTGGAGGTGCCCCTGCAAGCCCAGACCAACGATCTCCATCTGCAAACCCGCATGGCGCGCAAACTGGCCAATGGCAACTATCTCGTGCCGCAACTCCTCGATAAGGTGGTGCGCGAGTACACCCCCCAGGGAAAGATTGTCTGGGAGGTGAAAACCCCGCACTGGCCGTTCACCGCCATTCGCCTGCCGAACGGCAACACCCTGATCAATTGCACCCTGGGAAACCTCGTGATCGAGGTGGATCGCACCGGCAAGACTATCTGGCAGTTGAGCAACGCGGATCTCCCCGACAAGATCATCAACGATGCCTGCGGTGGCCAACGCTTGCCCAATGGCAATACGGTCATCACCAGCCACCACGCGAGCGCCAACGAGGTGAAACTGTTCGAGGTCACCCCGGACAAGAAGATCGTCTGGAAACACGTGGACAACAAGAAGTTCGGGATCCACCACTTTCAGATCCTGGATACCAACGGCAAGGCGCTGGCCGGCACTTCCTGGCGCTAACGGGATCGGCCAGAAGCCGGCCACCTGCAACGGGATGAATCTTTTCAGGAGGAAACGGTTGCATTCTGGTTCGGACTTGGACAGAATGAAGCAATCTGCCAGAAAGTCCTACCAGAGGATTCCTGCCACACCTAGGGGGGTTAACTGACATGCACACCACACGTAGGCTCGCTCTACTCGCCTGCGGGGCCCTCATCTTCGCCGTGGGTCCAGTTTGTGCCGGAGATCTCTACAACAAGGAGGCGGCTCCCACCGAGCAGGTGGCCCTGCCCAAGGGTGCCGACATCCAGGCGATCACCATTTCGCCAACCACGATCAAACTCCACGGCATCGATGACGCTCAGCAAATGATCCTGACCGCCACCCTCAAGGACGGGCGCTTGCAGGATCTCACCAGCGATGCGACCTACGAGGTTGCCAACAACAAGGTGGCGCGCGTCACCTCCGGCGGGCGGGTCATTCCCGTCGGCAACGGCACCACCGAGGTGACCGCCAAGTTCGACGACAAGGTGGTCAAGATCAGCGTGACCGCCGAGGCCTGCGATCAGAACCTGCCGATCAACTTCGCCAACCAGATTGTGCCGATTTTCACCAAACTCGGCTGCAACAGCGGTGGCTGCCACGGCAAGGCCAGCGGCCAGAATGGCTTCAAGCTGTCACTGCTCGGCTTTGAACCGGAGATCGATTACAACGCGCTGGTCAAGGAAGCCCGCGGCCGCCGTCTCTTCCCCGCGGCTCCCGACAAGAGCCTCTTGCTGACCAAGGCCACTGGCCTGGCGGCGCATGGGGGTGGCAAGCGCATGGAAGTCGGCTCCGACGAGTATCGCCTGGTCAGGCGCTGGATTGCTGCCGGTATGCCGGTGGGCAAGCCGACCGATCCGGTGGTCAAGAACATCACCGTGGTCCCCGATCACCGAGTGCTCACCCGCAACAACAAGCAACAATTCGCCGTCTACGCGCACTACAGCGATGGTTCAGTCGAGGACATCACCCGCCGGGCTCAGTACGAGAGCAACGATACCGAGATCGCGGTGGTCGATCCCTCCGCGATGGTGCGAACGCTCAACATGAGCGGGGAAGCCGCCATCATGGTGCGCTACCAGGAGTTCGTGTCGATCTTCCGCGCGACCGTCCCGCTCGGGCTGAAGATCCCGAACTACGACTTCCCGGCGCAAACGTTGGTGGACAAGTACACCCTGAAGAAGTGGCAACAGCTGGGGTTGGTCCCCTCGCAACTGTGCACCGACGAGCAGTTTATCCGTCGGATCTATCTCGATCTGACCGGGACGCTGCCGACCCCGCAGCAGATCGCCGCGTTCCTCAAGGATCAGGATCCGAAGAAGCGCGATGCGCTGATCGATCATCTGCTCGAAACGCCGGAGTACAGCTACTACTTCGCCAGCAAGTGGGCCGATATTCTCCGCGTCAAGCGGCGCAATCAGCCTGATCGCGCCAAGGGCACCTTCTCCTTCCACAACTGGATCCGCAACGCTATTGCCCAGGACAAACCGCACGATCAGTTCGCTGCGGAGATTCTGTCAGCGACCGGCGACGAGAGTTCCAGCCCGCCCACCGTGTGGTACAAGGAGTTGCAGAAGCCGAACGAATTTGTCGACGATATGGCCCAGGTCTTCCTCGGTCTGCGTCTGGCCTGTGCCCAGTGCCACCACCACCCCTACGAAAAGTGGAGCCAGGACGACTACTGGGGCCTGGCGGCCTTCTTCGGCCGCGTTGGTCGCAAGAATATCCCCGAACCGGGCCGCAGCCCGAATCGGCAAGGACAGCGGGTGGCCATCTTCACCCGTTCGTCTGGCTCGGTGACCAACCTGCGCACCGGCCAGCAGGCTGTGATGAAGCCGCTCGATGGCCAGCCGATGGAGGTTTCCAGCGACGAGGATCCACGCCGCAAGCTGGTGGAGTGGATGACCTCTCCGAAGAATCCGTTCTTTGCTCGCTCCGTGGCGAACCGCTACTGGGCTCACTTCATGGGTCGGGGCATCGTCGATCCGCTCGACGACATGCGCATCACCAATCCGCCCTCGAATCCGGAATTGCTCGATGCGCTGGCGAAGGATCTGGTGGACAACAAGTTTAGCCTGAAGCAGCTGATCCGGACCATCACCAAGAGCCGGACCTATCAGCTCAGTTCGTTGCCCAACGACTTCAACAAGCACGACAAGCAGAACTACGCCCGTTACTATCCCAAGCGCATGACGGCAGAGGTGCTCTTCGACGCGGTCTGTCAGGTGACTGCCTCGCCGACCCCGTTCCAGGGTCTGCCTCAGGACACCTTCGCTCCCAAGCGCGCCATCATGTTGCCGGATGAGTCGTTCACTTCCTACTTCCTGGACGTGTTCGGCCGCACCCAGCGCAATAGTGCCTGCGAATGCGAACGCGTGAACGAGGCGAACCTGGCCCAGGCGCTGCACCTGCTCAACTCCGACGAGGTGCAGAGCAAGTTGAATCGTTCCGGCGGGCGGGCCGATTTGCTGGTCAAGGATCCGCGGCCCGATGCCGAGAAGGTCGACGAACTCTTCCTGTGGGTGCTGGGTCACAAGCCGACGCCTGAACAGTTGAACGCCGGCCTGGCTCACATCAACAAGAACGCGACCAACAAGAAGCTCGCCTACGAGAATATCCTGTGGGCGCTGCTGAACACCAAGGAGTTCATGTTCAACCAGTGATCTCTGCTGGCTGATACCAATCAACAACGAGGCCCGCGAGCATTCAACTCGCGGGCCTCGTTGTTGTTGTCGCAACAAACTGATGAACGATCGTCAACGCCATCCCTTGAGGATCAAGGTTAGCGTTTGATGCCGACAAGAAGCCAGCTTGGTTCGATCCAGAACAGATCGCTCAGATTCGACTGCAGCCAGTCCCAGTCTGCCTTGATCGCGGCGAGGACTCCTTGCGTGGAGGAGCAGTTTTGCACCACCTCCGCATCCGGGCAGAAGTCGTGCCAGAGCAACAATCCCCCCGCACGCACCACCTGGAGTGCCTTGCGCGTATCATTCGCCACCAGTTCGCGCGTGTGTCCCCCATCGATCAGCGCAGAATCAAAAAAGTCTGAGGGATAGTTGCGCGTGCACCAGGCGCGACTATCACAGTAGATCTGGCAGACCCGATGGCCCAGGTTCCGCTTGTGATAGAGCCGCCCAATGAACCCCAGCGAATCGGTCCGACACAGCACCGTGGCGCCCGTCGCTTCTTGCCGCTCACCCCAAAGGAGTTTCACCTCATCCGCAGGCAGCGGTTCCCCGTACGCCCACTGGCCGTCGGGTTTCTTCTCCCCATCGTAGAGATTGATGGTCCAGACAGTCGCCTCGCACGATTCCAGACAACAGCAAACCCCCGCTCCCTGCCAGGTTCCAAACTCCAGGTGACGGCGCGGTCGAAAGTTCCGGTAAAGAAAGCGCAGAATCGGGAAGTCGTCGAGTTCCATCTTCCACGCGCACAGGGATTTCCCCAGCGATTCACGAGGCAAGGACAGTGCTTCCCCAAACCCAAGACGTTTCCCAACTTCCCCAGCAGGGACAAACGGAAGTCGCTGACGCCACTCCTCCTGGTAAAGCCGGGGATTGGCGAGCCCCTCCTCGGGAGCCTCCGCCTTCTGTCGCCACGGCAGAAAACGGCGAGCCAGATGGCTCCAATCGTAACCGGGAAGGGAGAACTTCATCGGCGAGCCTTTCTGCTTGTTCCTCTGGGTCAGGCCCATATCGAGATCGGGAGCCCCATCGATGGGGTGCAGCCCCGGCTGCGGATGGTAAACCGGCCCGCCAGGTATTTTCAACCGGAAGTTCGTTGCCTCCTTGCCCTGGTGGCCTTCTGAGGGTCTCTCCGGAACGCGGGGTTTTCACCGTCCTGCACAGAACCAGGAGAATTCCAGAACAGAGGGATCGCCCCGCAGGTGAGACGATGCGATCCTGCCTTGATCTCCTATTTCTCCCTGGGGTATAAGAAGTCCCCTGGAGAGTGCGAATCCACGCCGTGGTGGTTCAGAACAGGAGTGGGCGTCGGGAACCGAGATTCAGGTCTGGGGAGACTCCATGAACGTACCCCGTCGCATCGCCATCTCGCAATCGAACTATATTCCCTGGCGCGGGTACTTCGATTTCATCCGCTCGGTGGATGAATTTGTCCTGTACGACGATATGCAGTACACGCGCCGCGACTGGCGCAACCGCAACAAGATTAAAACTCCCCACGGAACAACCTGGCTGAGCATCCCCGTGGAGGTAAAGGGAAAGTATCTGCAAAAGATCAAGGACACACGGATCGCGGATCGTGAGTGGGCTTCAGTGCACTGGAAAACCATTCAACACAGTTATGCACGGGCTCCGTTTTTTTCAGAAATGCGCGCCCTCCTTGAACCTGCCTATCACAAGGCCGGCGAGACGCCCTGGTTAAGCGAGGTGAATCATCTTCTGTTAAGCACGGTGTGCAACATCCTTGGGATCCAAACACGATTCACCTGGTCCATGGATTATCGGCTGGAAGAGGAGCGTAATCAGCGGTTGATCAGCATCTGTCAACAGGCGGGTGCCACGATTTACTACACCGGGCCGTCCGCACGAGCGTACATGGATGAAGCGGCCTTCCAGGATGCCGGGATCCAGGTCGTCTACATGGACTACTCCGGGTATCCCGAATATCCGCAATTGTACCCACCCTTTGACCCCGCTGTGAGCGTCCTGGATCTTCTCTTCACAGTGGGACATGCTGCTCCGACCTTTCTGAACCGAGTCCTCCATGCAGCGTAGTTGTATCACAACCACGGTTTGGGGTGGAGAAAAGGCATGAACATGAAAAAAATGCTCGGCCAGAAAACGTAGATGTGATCTTGGTGTGTCATCACCGGCCGCGCGACACAGACCGTTGTATGGCTCGAAAAAAAGGTCACCAGGGTAATGGTGCAACCAGGGATGGTATCAATGAACCTGTCTAACCTGCTGGACAATGTGAGTCGCTATTACACCAACCGCATACGCGAACATGGTGCGACTCACTGGGGAGTCGATTGGAACTCCAACGAATCACAAGATCTGCGTTTCAAGCAGTTGTTGCGTGTGTGTGTTCCTGACACCACCGGGACCATTGGAGACTTTGGCTGCGGCTACGGCGCGCTCTTTGATTATCTTACCAGACAGAACTACCCTTGGGACTATCGCGGGTTTGACATCTCTTCAGCCATGATCGACACAGCGGCAGGTCTTCACGGCACTGCTGCGAAAGCTCAGTTTTCCACATCAGAAGCGATTCTGTCGGGCTGTGATTATGTTGTCGCAAGTGGCGTGTTCAATGTAAAACAGGATATTCGTCTTTCCGAGTGGGAAGAATATTACTGGCATACCATCGATCGTCTGGCCAGGCTTGCCACGCGTGGATTTGCCTTCAATGCCTTGACGAGTTATTCCGACCCGGACCGAATGCGCGCTGATCTGTATTATCCGGACCCTTGTATCGCTTTTGATCGCTGCAAGCGATTGTATTCTCGTCATGTGGCACTCCTGCATGACTATGGGCTCTACGAGTTCACGATCCTCGTTCGGTTCTGATCGCTCCGCATCATGTGACTTTCTGGGATGAGGTGGGAGGTCCACATCGTCGTTCTCCCACGGTCTCAATGGGAAGGAACCATCATGGCTGGCAAGAAGGTGATCCTGTTCGGAACCGGGGATTTTGCTCGTGTCGCATCGGTATATCTGGCAAAAGACAGTCCTCACGAGGTGGTGGGTTTTACCACTCATCGGCAGTACATCACTGAACCCACGGTACTCGGGAAGCCAATTTGGCCTTTTGAAGAACTTCCGCAAACACACTCCCCCAAAGACTATTCGATGTTTGTTGCTGTTGGGTTTAGCAAGGTGAACAAGGCACGAGCTGAAGTCTATCACACCTGCAAAAACCTGGGTTACGAACTGATCAGCTACATCAACTCGCGGGCGGTGCATTGGGGCGAATTCGAGATTGGCGATAATTGTTTTGTGTTTGAGAACAATGTGATTCAGCCGTTTGTGCGAATTGGCAATAACGTGGTCTTGTGGAGTGGCAATCACATTGGCCACGATGCCACGATTGGCGATCATTGCTTTATTTCCTCGCATGTGGTGATCTCGGGCAATGCCAAGGTGGGACCGTACTGCTTTCTGGGAGTGAATTCCACGTTGCGAGATGGGATCACGGTCGGGCAAGAAAGTGTGATTGGCGCGGGGGTGTTATTACTTAAGGACGCGCCTCCTCAATCCGTGTATCGAGGGCAGGCGACTGAACCATCGACGATCCCAAGCACTCGCCTCAAGGCAATCTAAAGGGGCGAACTCATGGTGCCGGTTCAGTGGTCGCGTCGAGGGCGCGTATTTTGCCCCGAAGGGCAGCACGAATGGATGGCGAGCCATGCTAGCAATCCGGTGGCTGAATCCCTGGGGGGAAACCTGTTTCGCATTTATTTCGGCAGCCGGGATCGTCAGAACCGGAGTCACATCGCCCATGTGATCGTGGAATTGACGGAAACCATGCGCGTCCTGGAGCTCGCGTCTCAACCTGACTTATCACCGGGAGAGCTGGGGACTTTCGACGAGAGCGGCACCTCGATGGGAAGTCTCGTTCAACACAATCAGACCACCTACCTCTACTACATGGGCTGGAATTTGTGTCTCACGGTGCCCTGGCGGAATAGCATCGGCCTCGCGATTCGTACCGATCCCAACGGTAGCTTTCGCCGGTATGCCGTTGGACCCATCCTTGATCGTAGTCCCAGTGATCCCTTCACGCTCTCGTACCCCTTTACAATGAAAGATGGGGCCCGTTGGCGCATGTATTACGGGTCCCACCTCACTACCGGGCGCACAACATCAGATTTTACTCATGCGATCAAGTATGCGGAATCTGCGGATGGCATTTCATGGACGCGCGAGGGGCATGTGGCTGTGGATTTGCTTCCGCCAGCTGAAACGATGGTTTGTCGACCATGTGTGATCAAACGCGGTGGGACCTATCACATGTGGTACAGTGCGCGCAGCGCTGGTTCTCATTACACTCTTGGTTACGCCTTTTCAGCCGACGGCCGATGCTGGGACCGGCACCCTTCGGGAAAGACCCTCTCCCCGTCCGGTTCGGGGTGGGATGCCGAGACGATAGCCTATCCGTTTGTGTTTGAGCACCAGGGGCGACTCCATCTGTTGTACAACGGTGATGGTTATGGCCGCACTGGTTTTGGTCTGGCGGTTGAAGATCGCTAACGTCGGAGAAACACGATGCGTTCAATCCGCGACGCCCTTGGGTTTGCCGCTGCTTATCGCTGGCTCCAGATGACACTGGGCGGTAATGCCCGTCAAAGATACATCGAAGAATACGTCCAGCCCCAGCCGGGGCAGCGGGTCCTCGATATTGGTTGTGGCACTGGTGAATGTGTCGCGCTCTTTCCCAAGGTTGATTACCTGGGGATTGATCTCAGCCCCAAATACATTCACGCTGCCAATCTTCATTACGGCCATCTCGGGCGGTTTATCACCGGGAATGTTGATTCGCTTTCCGCACAACAACTGGGTCAGTTCGACCTGGTGATGGCGAATGGGGTGTTACATCATCTGAATGATCAACAAGTCCAGCATTTGTTGCGAGTTGCACGACAGGTCCTTCGACCAGGGGGACGCCTGGTCACTCTTGATGCCTGCTGGATTCCCAATCAATCGCTGATTGCTCGTTGTTTTTTGCATCTGGATCGCGGGGAATACATCCGCACTGCTGAAGGTTACCAGCAACTGGCTCAAAACGTGTTTCCGATGTGCCAGGCCCATATCCGCCATAACCTCATGCGGATTCCTTACACACACATCATCCTCGTCTGTCCGCAGAAAGCAGCCGCTGCAGTTGCCTGACAACGAATCCACCATCGCGACGGTGTCGCGACCAAGCGTGCGCACGGAACCCAGGCTTGAACCGACGGAGAACAGTGCAAGATTAGTGGAGAGTTCTCTCGTCGGATCTGGAGGCTTGTTCTCATCATGGCACCAATTCCATTTAACTGTCCCACCATCCTCCCCGAAGCCTTTGAATACCTCCAGCAAGCCGTTATTAACAAACATCTCTCTGGGGATGGGCTTTTCACTCATCGCTGTCATCAATTCCTGGAAGAACTCCTGGGGGTGAAGAAAGCACTGTTAACTACTTCCTGCACCCACGCGCTGGAAATGGCTGCGATTCTCCTGAACATTCAGCCCGGTGATGAAGTACTCGTCCCCGATTTCACTTTTGTCTCCACAGTCAACGCCTTTGTGCTGCGTGGAGCCAGGCCGGTTTTTGTGGATATCCGGCCCGACACTCTCAACATGGATGAGAACCTCTTACCGCAGTTAATCACCTCCCGCACCAGGGCAATCGTGCCCGTTCACTATGCTGGGGTTGGCTGCGAGATGGATGCCATCCTCGCGCTGGCACACGCACGGCACATTGCTGTGGTGGAAGACAATGCCCACGGTTTGTTCGGCAAGTATCGCGGGCAGTATCTGGGCACGCTAGGTTGCATGGCGACCCAGAGTTTTCATGAAACGAAGAACTTTACTTGTGGTGAAGGAGGTGCGCTTCTGCTGAATGATCCAGCACTTGTCCAACGGGCTGAGATTATTCGGGAGAAAGGCACCAACCGCTCGCGCTTTTTTCGTGGGGAAGTTGACAAGTATACGTGGGTGGACATCGGCTCCAGTTTCCTGCTCTCGGATGTGCTCGCGGCCTTGTTGTTTGCCCAGTTTGAACGCCACCAGTTTGTTCAGGCCAAACGCGCACGGATCTGGCACACCTACGCCACCCGGTTAGAAGCCTGGGCGGCCGAGAATCGAGTCGGCCTCCCCATCGTGCCCCCCCATTGCGAGCAGGCCTATCATATGTTCTACTTGCTCTTCCCCTCGCTGGATCAGCGCCAGGCTTTTATTGCCCATCTAAAGACGAAAAAGATTTATAGCGTGTTCCACTATCTCCCTTTACATCTCTCTGAGATGGGGCAGCGTCTCGGGGCACGTGCTGGGGATTGTCCCGTCTCCCAGATGGTGAGTGATCGTCTGGTCCGATTGCCTTTTCACAACGATCTCACTGAAGTTGATCAGGAACGGGTGATTGAGGCGGTGCGCGGTTTCAAGGTGAGCAGCGGCGCGCCCTCCGAAGTGGAACTTCTCGCATCCACCGCCACGCGTTCTCGGCGAGCCGCTTGACCGACTCTTCCGTTGCAGAAAGCGAGAATCCCATGTCTCGTTGTAATCGCGTCTCGCTCGGACTGCTTATCCTGGGAGCAGGACTTATTCCACTAACATTGATTGTGGATGCCCTGCGCAACGACGGTCCGGGCCTTGTTCCCTTCCTCGCTCGAATGGTCTATCTCGGGATTCTCTTTCTGGCTGGGGGAGCGTTCCTTCTTCCTGGGAGCGCCTTGCGTACCTGGTTGAAACAACGAGAGACCAGAGCCTGGTCCCTGGCTTGCCTGACTGGCGAAGCGACGTTGTGGATCCTTCTCTTCTACGGTACGCGCAAGTGGATCCACGCCTGGAGTCATCCCTACCGCTCGATTTGGGGATGGCTTCTGCTGTCAGCGACCGCGAGTCTTGGCCTGGCGCTGTGGTACTCCCGTTCGCAGGTTGGCACTCTTGCTCTGCGACTACCCCAGTTCTTCGGGAGTCTGGTTCCCCTCGATCCCGCCGCTCAGAAACGCGGTCGTCGGGTATTGATCGGTTTGACGGTGTTCCTCACCATCGCCTTGTGTTGGTTTCCCCTGCGGCAACTGATTCAAACGAACGGCTTACTCTGTTATCAAAACGCCTTTGACGAGTACTCCTATCTTCAATACGATTTTTCCAAGGCAACATTATCACCCACGCGCAGCGGACAGGCCCTGGTTTATCTTGGGCATCGCCTCGGTCTTTCCGGCGGATGGATTAACCTGTCGATGGATATGGGCTGCACGGTGGGATTATTTCTCGCCGCCAGTTGGCTCTTTTGCAAGCTTGGCTTCTCCCTTCGCCAATCGAGCGTGGCAGGGATGGCGCTTCTGCTGTTGCCTATTCTTTTTGGCGGATTCAACCCCTGGATGAACTGGTGGTTTGAGCGGGTTGTCCACTCCCGCTTCCTGTACTGGATCGCCGCGCCTCAAGCCTGGTATCTTCCCATTTCTCGCTCTCCCGAACCTCAGTTTTCGCTGGTCCTCGCCACGGCCAACATCGCGGCTGCCCTGCATTGGCGTCGGTTCTGGGTCGCTTATCTCTGCATCCCCTTTCTTTATCCTTTCATCCTGGTCCCCTATCTGTTCACCCTGGTTTCGCTTCACGCCTGTCAGTACTGGCGTTTGAACGGGTGGAAAGTCCTCTGGGCTCTTTTGGGGGCTTACTCTCTCGCCTGCCTGGGAGCCTGGGTTCAGGTCGCCATCCTCAGTCCTCCTCGGCTTCGTGAGATGATGGTTGCCAGCCACCTCCCCGTCGTTTCCACAACAGGGATTATTTCTGTCCTTCTGTTCATCTTGTTGCGTCAATTCACCCAAACACATCTGCGGCAGGCATCATTGGTGATCGCCCTGGCGCCGACATTTGCAAACAATTTGCACGTTCTCTCTGGGTATTTTTCTGCCCCTCACAACTTTGAACAGTACGCCGGTGTTGTCAGTTGCTCGCTCGTTCTCATTCTTGCGATCGTTCCCTGGCTCCAGTATCGCATTCTCGAAACAGGGGCCGTGCTCGGTCTCGTGTGGTTGGGGCTTGCTCACGCTCAGGATTGCTATCGCAACCAGCAGACCATCACTGCTCATCTACAACTCACTCCTGAGCTATTGTCCGCGTTGCGCGAAGATCCAACGGGCGTGGTCGTCGAAGATAGCAGTGTTGCAAGTCTCCTGAGTCTCCTCTATCCACAACAACCCACGACTCCACTTGCCTTGCAGAACTCCTATCCGATTCTCGCGGAACGTTCCTTTCCTCGCTACGTCCAGGTGCGTGCAACCTTGCTGCGCGATCCAACGCTGGCTGCCTCTTATGAAAAGAGCCTGGCAGAACTCGATCGCTTTTATCGCTACGAATCCGAAGATTTTATCCTCTGGCACAATCGGCGCAAAACGCAGTTCCATTTGCGTCACTCCGTTGAAGAGACTGTCCCCCCCGACACCCCTCTCCGCCTTCACATCTTTTTAGACGGCAAACCAGTTTCCAGGGTTGTCGTGGTGCGAAGCGAGTAACGGCACGGGGGGATACATCGAAGCATGAGGGCCCTGGAAATGCATTCCGAGGATATCGCGTTCAAGACGGCACAGAATGGCCTTTTTCTCCCAAAGGTCCCGATCGAACACCGGGAGGAAGAGTACGACCCGCACGGCTTTGCGACTCTTCGTGAAATGCAAAGCCGACATTTCTGGTACCGAGGCAGACATCGGTTTTTGCTCTCCGCACTTGGTCGCGTCCTCCGCACAATCCCTCCAACCGAAAAACTGCGCGGGATCGACCTTGGTGCCGGCTGCGGGGGGTGGATTGCCTATCTGCAGAAACACCAACCCCAGTGGTTTGCTGAATTAGCCCTGGCCGATTCGTCCATCGACGCGCTCGAATACGCTGCCACCTGTGTCCACCCTGGAACCCCAAGATATCAGATCGACCTTCTTCAGTTGCCGTGGGAGAACCGCTGGGATGTTGTATTTCTGTTTGATGTCCTTGAACACATCCCAGATGATGTGGAAACGATGCGCCAGATTTATAAAGCCCTTCGACCAGGAGGGTATCTCCTGGTCGCCACCCCAGCGCTCAAGTTTTTTTGGACCTACAATGATGACCTCGCTCATCATGTGCGCCGCTACTCCCGCGGTGATTTTGCCCGCCTCGCAGAGGTTACCGACTTCAAGCTGTGCTGGTCTCGCTATTTTATGTTCTTTCTGAGCCCACTCCTCTTCCTCAGTCGAATGAACTCTCCTGATATCGCCAACATGAGCAAGGATGAAATACGAGCCCACCAACGCCGCACACATGCCATTCCCTGCGCCCCATTGAACTTCGCCTTAACGTTGGCGTTTGGATCCGAAACGCCTCTGGGAGTTTGGATGCCATTCCCCTGGGGCACTTCGGTGCTTGGCGTGTTCCAGAAGCCAGCGTAGCTCGAAGGATGCCCCGCCTCTGCACGCCCGCATTGAGCCTGAGATCAGGACCGGCTTGCCCCAACAACTGGCTTGCTGTTCATTCACCTTGATTTCCAGGCGCGGCAAATGCTATAGGAGAGTCGATTAGTAGACTCTCAGCAGGAATAACCCTCTTCCTTCGCCTGATGGTTTTCTTGCGCGTCAAGCCGTCCTGCGGCGGATCTACCGCAAACAGGATGTCCCTGACCGACGAGTTCATCCTGTTGAGCGGACTGCCGACAAGCGACGATTTTCGTGAAACTGCTATCCGTTCCCACGCCCGCTGGATTCGTCCCACTGCCTCTTACAGCGGAACCGACAAGGCAGTTTCCTCATCCTGTCGCGCCCTCCCCGACACGGATCTCGCGCCTGATCAGTGATCATTGTGAATCCACCACACGGTTGGTTGGGTTGTGTTGCCAACAAGGATTTACTATTCGCTTGCGCCTGCTGGCAGCGTCGTTTCTCGATCCTTCAATGGTTACCCCGAGGCCCCTGGTTCCTTGTGAGGTGTGCCCATGGAACTCTCAATTGTCACGACGTTGTTTCGCAGCGCGCCTTATCTGCGTGAATTCCATCGTCGGGTGACCCTCGCTGCAGAAAAACTCGGCCTGGACTTCGAGGTTGTTTATGTGAATGACGGCTCGCCTGATGACTCGCAGGTGATCGCTGAATCGATCTGCGACGCCGACCCCCGCGCCCGGGTGCTCGAATTGTCGCGGAATTTTGGCCACCACAAGGCGATGTTGACCGGTCTCGCGGACGCCCGTGGCGCGCTGGTGTTTCTGATCGATTCCGACCTGGAAGAATCGCCCGAGTGGCTGATCGATTTCGACAGTCACCGTCGGACGACGGGCGCCGATGTTGTGTACGGCGTCCAGGAGCGTCGCAAGGGTGGGTTTCTGGAACGGTGGTCGGGCGATCTCTTTTATCGGCTGTTTGCCGTGCTCTCAGATTGCCCGATGCCCCGGGATATGGCCACCGCTCGTTTGATGACCCGACCGTATGTGAGGTCTCTGGTTGCCCACGAGGATCGGGAAGTCTGCCTGGCGGGGTTGTGGACCATCACCGGCTTCCGGCAAACTCCGCTCAAGGTACAAAAACTCTCGAAGGGGAGCAGCACGTACAGTCTCGGCCGCAGGTTGGCGGTCCTGGTCAACGCCGTGACCTCTTTCAGCGCGTTGCCGCTCTGGGGGATCTTCTGCCTGGGCTGTTTGATCCTTGGCGTCTCGTTGGTCGCTGCCCTGGTCATGGTGACCTGGCGGCTCCTCGGCCACGTACTGGAGGGGTGGACCTCGGTCATGCTCTCCGTCTGGCTGCTCGGCGGGTTGTGCCTGTTCTCGCTTGGCATCATCGGCGTTTACCTGGCGAAAGTCTTCGGTGAGGTGAAACGGCGCCCGCTTACCGTGGTTCGCAGCATTTACGGCCAGCAGGAAATTGGGGCCGCGGAACCGCGACGCTTAGCGAGTTAAAACCATGTCAGATCAACCAATGCACCAATGCGACCTGTGTGGCCACCCCGAGGCGGAGAGTTTGATACGGCTCGGGACCGGGCGGGCCATGCGTTCCGACCGCGTTGTGGTTGCCGCGGACCTGGATAAATCGCGCTGCTGCTGCTGCGGCCTGGTGCGCTCTACCACTCTCCCTGATGACACCACCCTGCGGAGCTACTACGGCGACGAGTACACCGTGGCCGCTTCGGATTATGTCTTCTGGACCGCGGATGGCCCACTTCTGCGCAGTGAGATCTTCTGCTCCTGGCTGAGCGAGGCCATGGGGGTCTTTCGCTGGGAGAAGGCGAAGCGGTGCCTGGAAGTCGGCGCCGGAGCCGGGGCCCTGATGGAGCAGTTCGTCCGGCGCTTCCCTCACCTGACCGTGGAGGGGGTGGAACTCGGACCCGAAGCGAAGGTGGCCCGCGAGCGGGGTTTCACCGTACGGCAATCGCCGGTCGAAGAAGAGCCCGAGGGGCAGTTCGACATCGTCTATTGCATCGCCGTGCTGGAACACGTTCGCTCACCGTCCGCCTTCCTGGCCGAGTTGCGCAAGCGGCTCCGTCCGGGTGGTCTGCTCTATCTCTCTCAGCCCACTCAGGACGTTCCCAGTTATGACCTCTTTTTCGTCGATCATCTGTATCACTTCGGCACGGACCATCTGCGCGCGTACGCGCGCAAGTGTGGCTTCCGTGAGTTGGGTTTCGTCGTCGGTCATCGGTTGATGCCCAATTTCAGCCTCCACCTGTGGCAGGCGGAGGATCTTGCCGATGATTTCGCCTGGCATGGGCCCCCCGGGCGCACCGATTGTGCCGCGGCGGCGCAGCGGATCAGCAATGACCTTCACCGCCTGGACGAGACTCTGGCCGATCTGCAACGGCGCGGCCGCGTGGTGGCCACCTTCGGCCTCAATGAGGTGTTTGGGTTGGCGCGAGCCTACTCCAACCTGGGGACCTACCCGCTCTGTTGCGGTCTCAGCGACGACCCTGCGGCGGGACCAGCCGGACTCAGCTTTCCCGTCCTGCGACCGGAGGCCTGCTCGGACCATGGGGTCGAGGATGTGCTTTTGACCGTCAATGCAATCTATTATCCTCAGTTGATTCGGCGACTGACCCCTCTTGGCGTCGCCGTCCATCCGGTGCTCACCTGAGTTGATTGGAGAGGGACGCCATGCTCACTGTCGATTGCAAGCGCGACCCCGCCTGGTTGCCGATGACCCTGGAGGCTCTCCAGCACCAGGGTGTCGCCGTTGTCACCAACATGCTCTCCCCCGAGTTCCTGGCCGAAACGCGCGAACGGATGTATGCCGTCCAGCGACTCCTCTGGAACGACGTCGGCGAGGACAGGTTGCATCGTGCCGGCGAGGTTGGGGTCATGCGGTTGATGCTCAAGTACGACCGCCATTTCTTCCGCTTTCTGGAGATCCCGGAGGCGCTGCAGATCGTTGATGCGACCGTCTCGAACACGGCGATTTTGCACCTTCAGAACGGGTTCATCCTGCCGACCAGCCCGCCAGGGCAAGGGCCGAAAGTGTTCCAGACGCGCTTCCACATGGACTTCCCGCGCGTTCTAAATGGCTACCTGATGTCGATCAATCTCCTGTTCGCCATCGATCCCTTTACGCCAGACAATGGTGCGACGGTGGTGGTGCCGGGGACTCACCAGCGCACGGTGCCCCCCAGCACTTCTTTCCTCGATCGTGCGGCGGTCCCCGGCGTCTGCCCCGCAGGGTCGGTACTGGTGTTCGATTCGACGCTCTGGCATGCCGCCGGGGCCAACACTTCCGGGGGCGATCGCCTGGCCATCAATCATCAGTTCACCCGATCCTACATCAAGCAGCAGATCGACTACGTCCGTGCGCTGGGAGAGGTGGAAGTACTGGCCCAGGCACCACGCACTCAGCAACTGCTTGGCTGGTACACCCGGGTCGTCACGAGCCTGGATGAATATTATCGCCCCACTGAACAGCGGCTTTACCGTGCCGGCCAGGGTTGAACCCCCAGGGGAAATCAGCTCCGCCAGAAATCGGCACCAACCAACAAGCAAGGGGACGCTCGGACCCTGAGGATAGGTCCGCGCGTCCCCTTGCCTGTTGGAGCCCTGGTCAACCAGATTACGGCAGCGTCCCAGCGGCGAAGTCATCCAGGGCGGCGCCGTTGTAGGACCGGATACCCACCGAGCCACCAGCGGCGATCGAAGTATCCGTTGTTGCCAGGATCGTGTTCCCGCCGAATTTGAGCGTCAGCGACGATCCAATCACCTCGAAGCGATACGTCCCAGAGCCACTGGCAACCGTGGTACTGTTTAACAGCGTGAAAACGCCATTGAGATTCTTGTAGATCTGCGCCGAGGTCACGCCCCCAACATTGTAGATGAAGGCCATGTAGTAGTTCTGGTCACCCGATCCAGAGTAGCGTGCGACCAAACCCGCTGCCTGGTTGGAGTTGGCACCGATGGCGATACTGGCCTGCACATAGGCGTTGGTTGCGGAAACACCGTTGAGCGCTGCCAGCGAAATGGTGCCGGTCCCCGTGGCCTGATTGTTGACGGTTTGGAAGTTGCCCACCTGGCTGACCCAGTCGGCCTTGAGCTCCTTGTTTGTTGAGTTGGTGAAGTTGTCAGTGTACGGCAAACTCGGGGGCGTCGGCTTGGAGGCGCTGAAGTCGTCGAGCGCGGCACCGTTGAAGGAGCGGATGCCCACCGAGCCTCTGGCGAGCG
This sequence comes from Planctomycetota bacterium, assembly GCA_029777335.1. GTDB lineage: Bacteria > Planctomycetota > Planctomycetia > Gemmatales > Gemmataceae > JAKOSN01. The sequence continues at coordinate 2,560 of JAKOSN010000152.1, read as the reverse complement.
CGGTGTCGTTGGCGAGGGTGAGGAGCGTCTTGGTCGTGCCATCGTCCAGGAACAGTTTCAGCGAGTTGCCATAGACCTGGAAGATCAAGGTCCCTGTGCCGCTGGACACGGTGGTGCTGCTCAGGACAGTGTAGGCACCGTTGATGTTCTTGAGGATCAGAGCAGAGATGGTGCCACCATTCCCGTAGAGCGTTCCCACGTAGTAGTTACTGTCACCCGCGCCCTGGTAGCGGGCCACCAGCCCCGCCGCCTGGTTCGAACTCCCCGTGATCGCCACCTTGGCCTGCACCGAGACGTTTGTCTCGCTGATGCCGTTCAGCGTCGCCAGCGAAACGGCCCCCGCGATCCCCGTGGCCTGGTTGGTGTCCGTCTGGAAGTTGCCCACCTGGCTGATCCAGTCGGATTTCAGCTGCTTGTCCGTGGTGGCGGTGAAGCCATCGGTGTAGGTCAAACTGGGAGGTGTCGGCTTGGAGGCGCTGAAGTTGTCGAACGTGGCACCGCCGAAGGTCCGGATACCGACGGATCCCGTCGACAGCGACGTATCGAAGGCGTTGGCAAGCAGCGTATTGTCAAGGAACAGCTTCAACGAGTTGCCGGAAACATCGAACCGCAAGGTCCCTGTGCCGCTGGCCACGGTGGTGCTGCTGAGCAGGGTGTAGGCACCGTTGATGTTCTTGAGGATCTGGGCTGTAATGGTGCCACCACTGCCGTAGAGAGTTCCCACGTAGTAGTTGCTATCCCCCATGCCCGAGTAGCGGGCCACCAGCCCCGCCGCCTGGTTCGAACTTCCTGTGACCGCCACTGCCGCCTGCACCGAGACGTTTGTCTCGCTGATGCCGTTCAGCGTCGCCAGCGAAACCCCCGTGGCATTCCCCTGGGCCTTCTGACTGACGAGCTGGAAGTTGCCCGACTGACCGACCCAGTCACTGCTCAGTTGCGTGCCCGTGTCAAAGTTATCGGTGTAGGTCAAGGTCGGGAGCGTGGGTTTGGAGGCGCTGAAGTCGTCAAGCGTGGCACCATTGAAGGATCGGATACCCACCGACCCGCTGGCGAGCGCTGTGTCGCTGGCGGAAGTGAGCAGCGTCTTGGTGCCGTTGTCGAGAGACAGCTTCAGTGAGGTGCCATAGACCTCGAAGATCAGCGTGCCAGTCCCACCGGTGACCGTGGTGCTGCTCAGGACGGAGTAGACACCGTTGATGTTCTTGAGAATCTGGGCAGAGATGGTGCCGCCATTGCCGTAGAGCACACCCACGTAGTAGTTGCTGTCCCCCGCACCCGCGTAGCGTGCCACCAACCCAGCGGCCTGGTTCGAGCTTCCCGTGATGGCGACCGCAGCCTGCACGGAGACGTTTGCCTCGTTGACCCCGTTCAGCGTCGCCAGCGAAACGGCTCCCGCAACTCCCTTGGCCTGGTTGGTGTCAACCGTGAAGTCGCCCACCTGATCCGTCCATTGAGCGCTCAGTTGCGTGGTCGTCGTGGAACCATCCGAATCGGTGAAATCATCCGTGGCCGGCAGACCCGGATTGGTCTTGGCCAACTTGTCAGCACTGAAATCATCGAGGGATGCGAAGTTGTAGGCACGCATCCCCACCGAACCGCTGGACAACGCAGCGTCGTTGGCAAAGGTGAGCAGGGTCTTGGCGCTGCCGTTCACCATGGACAGCTTCAGCGACGTGCCATACACCTCGAACAGCAACGTCCCCGTACCCGTCCCGACCACGGCGCTGCTCAACAGCGTGAACGTGCCGTTGACGTTCTTGTAAATCTGTGCCTGGATCGCGCCACCCGTATTGAACAGCATCCCCAGGTAGTAGTTGCTGTCCCCCGTCCCCGCGTAGCGTGCCACCAACCCCGCCGCCTGGTTCGAACCCGCCGTGATCGCCACCGACGCCTGCACCGAGACGTTTGTCTCGTTGACCCCGTTCAGCGTCGCCAGGGCAAACAGGGAGTTGCCCTTGGCCTGGTTGGTGTCCACCGTGAAGTCACCCACCTGATCGGTCCACTGAGCGCTCAGTTGCGTCGTCGTCGTGGAACCGTCCGAATCAGTGAAGTTATCCGTGGCCGGCAGACTCGGATTGGTCTTGGTCAACTTGTCAGCACTGAAATCATCGAGCGTGGCACCGTTATAGGCACGCATCCCCACCGAACCGCTGGACAACGCAGCGTCGTTGGCAAAGGTGAGCAGGGTCTTGGCGCTGCCGTTCACCATGGACAGCTTCAGCGACGTGCCATACACCTCGAACAGCAACGTCCCTGTCCCCGTCCCAACCACGGCGCTGCTCAACAGCGTGAACGTGCCGTTGACGTTCTTGTAAATCTGTGCCTGGATCGCGCCACCTGTATTGAACAGCATCCCCCGGTAGTAGTTGCTGTCCCCCGTCCCCGCGTCGCGTGCCACCAACCCCGCCGCCTGGTTCGAACCCGCCGTGATCGCCACCGCTGCCTGCACCGAGACATTCGCCTCGTTGACCCCATTGACAACAGCGAGCGAGAAGAGGCTGTTGCCCTTGGCCTTCCCGCTGCCGTCAATCTGGAAGTTGCCAACTGTTTCCTGCCAGTT
>JAKOSN010000151.1 GCA_029777335.1 Planctomycetota bacterium | reverse complement strand
GGTCCAACAGGCAGCGCGGGCGGCGCTCGATCATCCGGAGATTGCCGACCACACGCGCGAAAAATATCGGCGGCGCCTGCAGAAACTGGTGGCGGCTCTGACCAAGGTTGGCTTCCAGGCGAAGATGCCGCAGGGGACCTATTTCCTCTATGTGCGTGCGCCCAGGGGTTGCAAGGGGCAGACGTTCGCGACCGCCGAGGACGCCTCGCAGTTTCTGATCACGGAACAGTCCGTCTGCTGCGTCCCCTGGGACGATGCCGGGGCCTTTCTCCGTTTCTCAGTGACCTACCTCGCGAGAGACGAGGCCGAGGAAGATGCGCTGATGAACGAAACCGTGGAGCGCCTCGGTCGCCTGGAGTTGCGCTTCTAGGCGCAGCGCGGGCACGCTATCCCTCTCCACTCCTTCTCGGAAGGAGTGCTCTCCACGATCCAGAGAACCTTCTGCGGAGTCCCGGAGTCTTGAACCCGTGGGCTCGGCAGAAGGCTCCCTTGATCCCAGCCGCGCGACGGTTCCCCCCAGAGGGCATGCGCGTCACTTCCCACCCACCCTCTTCACCAGGCCAGCGACCGTTTCCGCGATCCGTTCCTCGATATCCGGCGCCCAGCGCTCGGCAGGAAGCCCATACTCATAGACGCCGTTCCCCTCGTAGCCGCCTTCATCCCAGATCCGTCGCGAAGGAATATAACAAACAAGATCGTTCACATAACTTGTTACCCAGACATGCGTGCCGTATTCACTACGAAAGCGGTGGGCATAGTCCACCACGACCTCACCGGCCAGGGCAATCCAGAGGTGCTTCTCACCCAGCTTCCATACCTGAATGGGGTAGTCATAGGTCGACCGAGTGGCCCACGGATCGCCCGCTTCCCGTCGGGCGAGGAGTCGTTTGGCCCAGCGTCCACGCAGTCCCTCGGTTCGGGCTGCCTGTTCCAGAGTGGTGCGCGTCACCAGCTTCTCGAACTTCAGCGCGACAAGGGCGTGGGCAGTCTGCACACGTGGCTTGAGTCTCTCCAGGGGTTTGGTTAACCCCTCCGCCACTCCCTGGGCCAGTTGGTGACCATACTTCTCACACAGCGCCACCTGCCGTCTGGGGAGGGGATTCTGGTCTGCGCCGCATCCTGTCCAGAACATTGCCTGAACGCCGGGGTACTTTTTTTCCAGAGCCAGCTGGGCATAGCCCGCGTAGTCGCCGCACCATTGCAGACCACTGAGCGTCGTGTTGTGGCAGGCATAGCCGAAGACGATCGCCAGCATCTTTCCGCCCCGGTCGCGTACCACCAGCAGGGGGACCCGGTGATCGACGGGACCGCGCAATTTTTCTCCGCGCGCAAGGAGCCCTGGGATCTCCGCTTCCTTGTTGTTGCGGCGATTGACGGCGAAGGAGCACAATCCCTCACCGACCAGAAGCTGGGCAGGGGCAAGCCGCTCGAGCGCCTGTCCCACGGCCTTGACCAGGGTCGCTTCCAGAGTCCGTGAATACTCCTCGATCAATTGGCGTGCCTCCTGATCGAGGGGGTAATAATCCAGCAGCGAGTCACGCAACACGGGGCCCGAGTGGGTGTGCGAGAAGGTCAACATCACCTGGCTTCGGTCCAGCCGATGGCGTTTCTTCAACTCGGCGCAGAGGGTGTCATAGGCGGATTGGGAAAAGCCAATCAGGTCGGAGGTGATGAGGACCGCTCGATGGCCCTCGGCATCTTCCAGCGCCAGAACCTTCAGCCACAAATCGTGCAGTTTGCCGGTGGGCACTCGTTTCCCCGCGTAGCCAGAGAGCCAGACCGGCTTTTGCGGGGTGATGACCACGCGGCTGAGCCCCGCCTTCCAGGTCGGTTCAGTTGCCCACAACGGAGACTCGCTCGCCAGGGCAGCAAGGAACAGGAGAGGGATCATCATGCGCGTTGACATTGGCGGATTCCCTGGGCGAGGCGGACAGAAGGATGTCAGGGGCGTTGTTCCAGATGTCTGCTGAGCAGGCGAATGCGTTGCACCTGGTAGGCAACAATGTAACCAAGGATCGCGAGTCCAGCGATCAGAATGACATGGCGATGCAGGAGTCCCACCGGGCGCTGGTGCCACCACGTCCACACCAGCAGTCCTGCATAACCCAGTTGCGAGAGCGCGGTGCTCAGCCACACCAGGCGGACCTTCCACCACAACCCCGAAGCGCCAATATAGAGAGGGTACAACACCACCAGCGGACTGTTGAACCCATCCGCTACCGCCAGAATCAGGGTCAAAAGCGAGACATCCGTCACCGACCACGCCGTTTCTGCCCGGCTTTCCCAGGCAGGGTTGTGGAGCAACTTCTGCCAGACAACGGAGAGCAACCCCCAGACCACGAGCGCAATAAGCACCACGTGATGGGCCGAGGGCGGCATGGTCCCATGGGCGGCATACCCGATCTCATGCATCACCAGCCCCAGGCTGATGGCGCCAAGGTGCGACGCCAGGCCGGGTTGACGCCGACACCAGCGCTCGAACCGTTGCGCAAGGCTTTCGGGTTGAGCCACCACCGATTCGCCTTCCAGGAAGTGCTCCAGATCATCGGCCAGTTCGGTGGCGGTGGCGTAACGTTCCTGGGGATCCTTCTCAAGACATTTCAGGCAGATTAACTCCAGATTGCGCGGAATGCCCGGATTGAGTTGCCGCACCAGGGTGGGTTCGCGCTCCACGACCTGAATGATGGTATCCAGGGGGGTGGCGGCCCGGAAAGGAGGGCGCCCGGTCAGACATTCATAGAGAATCGCTCCCAGCGCATACACATCGGTCTGCGGGCCGACGGCAAGTCCCTGAGCCTGCTCCGGGGACATGTAACTGGGCGTCCCCAGGATGGCACCGGTGTTGGTGAGGTGACTTTCCGAGCCGGCGAGCATCTTCGCCAGGCCAAAGTCGGTGAGGACGGGGCGGCCCGAGGCATCGACGAGGATATTCCCTGGCTTGAGATCGCGATGAATCAACTGGTTTTTGTGCAGATGCCCCACCGCTCGCGCAATGGGGTGGAGGATTGCCACTGCCTTCTCGGGGGACAGGGGCTGATGGTGAAGCAGGCATTCGAGCGACTGGCCCTCGACGAGTTCCATCGCGAAGTAGGGTTGTCCGTGCAACTGGCCGGTTTCAAAGACCTGAATGATGTGTGGATGGGGCAAGCGCGCGGCCGCCCGCGCCTCGGCATGGAAGCGGAGAATCTGCTCTTCCGAGGCGAACTGATGGCTCAGAATCATCTTGAGGGCCACGATGCGGTCGAGGTCCCGCTGGCGCGCGCGGTAGACCACCCCCATCCCGCCACGCCCCAGTTCGCCGAGCAATTCATACTTGTCGAATTCTCCGCTCGCTGGGGGCGCTGTCGGCGGGGCGAGTCGGGTTGATTCGGCGATGGTGGCTTCTTCGTTGGCATCGGTAGCCATGGACCGGCTTTCCTCACGCGGGGCGAAGCGCTGGCGCAAGGGGGAAACCCCTCACCGCGCGAGGGCTTCGTGGACCTCTGGGAGATGGTAAAACGCGAGCGCCAGCATACCATAAACCGCCAGCAACATCACTCCTTCCATCCAGTGCGTTTCGCCATCCTGACAGACCAGGGCCAGCACCCCAATGGCGATCAGAACCGCAACCACTTCCATCCAGGTAAAGTGGAGATCGAGCGGCGGGCTGTGGCCCATCATCCAGCTGGCAAAGACCAGGACGGGAGCGACGAAGAGAGCAATCTGAATGCTACTGCCAATGGCGATGTTGACCGCCAGGTCCATCTTGTTCTTGGTCGCGACCAGAACGGCGGTGGAGTGCTCAGCGGCATTCCCAATGATCGCCACCACAATCACGCCCACGAAGACCTTGGTCATCCCCAGTTTCTCCGCGGCTCCTTCGACAGAACCCACCAGGAACTCACTCATGAGCGCCACTGCCAAGGTGGCCACCAGGAGGACCGCCAGCGAGGTACGCCGACTCCACTCGGGGGGATGCGCTTCCTTCGGACTATCCGCCGCTTCTCCGGCGAACAGGTGATTGTGCGTGCGCAAGGAAAAGAGCAGGCTCAGCGCATAGGTGGCGATAAGAATCAGCGAGATTTCCTCGCTGAGGCGCACCACCGGGCGCGGGTTGTCGTGCAGGGTGGCGTGGGAGATTTCCCAGTACAGCGTGGGCAGAAGCAGGCCGATCGCAGCCAACGCGAGCAAAGTGGCGCCCATGCTGGCGGCGGTTCGATTGAACGATTGGCGCTTGTAAAACAGCCCCCCCGCAGTGATGGAGGCGCCCAGAACGAGCAGGACATTTCCCAGGATCGAGCCGGTGAGGGAAGCTTTCACCAGATCGAACATCCCTGGATTGTGGCGTGCCTTGGCCAGCGCCATCAAGGCAATGATCAACTCCGCGGCATTGCCAAAGGTGGCGTTGAGAAGTCCGCCAATCCCCGGGCCCATCGTTTCGGAAAGGTTTTCTGTGGCACGCCCCATCAGACCAGCCAGGGGGATAATGGCCAGACTCGAGACCACAAACACCCACATCGGGGGACTGTGCAGCAGATGAAGGAGAATGGCGATCGGAAAAGCGATCAGTAAGAAGTGGAGCGGCTCGATCTTGAAGGGCAGGCGGGGAGGCGCAGCAGCAGCGTTGGCTTTCTTGCCCATGCGTTCGTCCTGTGTGCAGCGGAACAGCGGACGCCCCGCAGGGAGCCACTTCCCTGGGGCCGGGAGGAGGGACGGCTACAGCCCTTCACTCCTCTCGGCCTCAGGATAGCGTACGCCTCAGTTGCCGACCACCACTTCTTTCTCGGTTTGTGGATGGAGTCGCGGCTGGGCTTTTCGCAGGGCAATCCGGTTGATCACCTGCAGGAATGCCAGGGCACTGGCCTCGACGATATCGGTGCTGACGGCTCGGCCTGTGAGGATGCGGCCATTGTATTCCGCCTCGACATGCGCCTCGCCCTGGGCATCTTCCCCCACCGACACACTGCGGACCCGATAGTCACGCAGCTCAACTTCCACTCCCGTGATCCGTTCGATCGCCTTGAAGACCGCATCGACGGGACCATCGCCCACGGTTGCTTCGCGGATAATGGTGCCATCACGATTCCAGAGACAAACTGCCGCCGAGGGGATGGTTCCCGAGCCAGCGTTGCAGGTGACGGCCTCCAGCACCCAGAGCACAGGGCCGGCGTACATCTGCGCCTCGGCCAGCGCCTCGATATCCGCGTCGTAGATCACCTTCTTGCGGTCCGCGAGCGCCTTGAAGCTATCGAAGACCCGTTGCAGCTGCTCGTCGTTCAGGTGATAGCCCAGATCCTGCACGCGCTGGCGCAGCGCATGGCGACCGCTATGCTTGCCCAGCACCAGTTCCGTCCGCGGCAGGCCGACATCCTCGGGATTCATGATCTCGTAGGTGGAGCGTTCCTTGAGCATGCCATCCTGGTGGATGCCTGCCTCGTGTGCAAAGGCATTCTGACCCACGATCGCCTTGTTGCGTTGGACCTGAATCCCGGTGACATGCGACACCATGCGGCTGGTTTGATAGAGCTTGCGCGTGTTGATGCCGGTGCGCACCTTGTAGAAATCCTGCCGGGTGCGCAGGGCCATCACCACTTCTTCCAGCGAGCAGTTGCCGGCCCGTTCGCCGATACCGTTGATCGTGCACTCGACCTGACGAGCGCCATCCAGCACGGCGCAGAGACTGTTGGCGACAGCGAGCCCCAGGTCATCGTGGCAATGGCAGCTGAGGATGGCACGGTCGATGTTGCGCACATGCTTTTTCAGATGAGCAAAGATGGCTCCATACTGATGCGGGACCGCGTAGCCAACCGTGTCGGGAATATTGATGGTGGTAGCGCCTGCCTCGATGGCATGTTCCACCACTTCGACCAGGAAATCGAGTTCGGTGCGCGAGGCATCCTCGGGCGAGAACTCCACATCGTCGCAGTAACCCTTGGCGCGTTTGACGCCCTCGACGGCCCGGCGCAGGATCTCCTCCTTGGCCATGTGCAGCTTGAATTCGCGATGGATCGCGCTGGTAGCGAGGAAGACGTGAATCCGCGGTCTGGGCGAGTCCTTCAGGGCTTCCCAGGCACGATCAATATCAGCGTTGTTGCACCGGGCCAATCCACAAATGGTTGGCCCTTCAATCTGGCGGGCAATGCTCTGGACCGCTTCAAAGTCTCCGGGAGAGGCGATGGGGAAGCCCGCTTCGATCACATCGACGCCGAGGTCGTTCAGGGCCCGGGCAACCTCCAACTTCTCGGGAAGGGTCATGCTGGCGCCAGGGGATTGTTCGCCATCACGCAGGGTCGTATCGAAGATGATCAGGCGGTCGTCATCGAACATGGTCGCGCTCCCGAGAAACAAAAAGAGCCCTGGAATCACCCGATTCCAGGGCTCACATTCGCATCCGCTTGAAAGGCGTGGTGGCGTGGGTCCCTGGAACGCTCATCCTGCAAGCAGGAGAAGAAATCCCAATCCCAGTAACTCACGCTCCGGTCGCATGGTTTGGTGCTTCACAACCAAGAAAACCCGAATCCACGCATAATAGTCTAAAGCCTCGTCTCGGGGAAGGCAACCAAATTTCAGCGCAAACTTCTCTGGGCGACCGATCTTCCTCAAAGATTCTCATCGGCTACCGATTTCGGCAAAGAGTTGTTCTGGGAGGATTTTTCGCCTAACGTGGAGGACGTCGCTCCTTGATGCATAGTGCATCGCCTTCCTGGCTGCGAGGAACTCCCATGTTCACCATCCGCGCTTCAGGCACCATTCAGCACTGCCAGGGTTCTTCGCGTCGCGAATTCCTTCGTGTTGGCTCCCTCGCGCTGGGCGGACTGAGTTTATCAGCTCTGCTGGCCCGTCAAGCACTGGCGGCGCCGAACCGGAAGATGGTTCGTGATCGTGCCGTCGTGCTCCTCATGTTGCAGGGCGGTCCGCCCCAGGTCGAGTTGTTCGATCCCAAGGGGAAGGGATGCACGGGCGAGGTGCAGACGAAATTGCCCGGCGTTGCCTTTGGAGGGCTGTTCCCTCGCTTGGCCGCCCGCGCCGATCGTCTTGCAATCGTGCGTTCCTTTGGCTCTGGTTTCGGGAACCATGAGCAGGGACCCATCCTTACCGGGAACAACGCCTTTGAAGCGCCGATGAGTGCGGTCTACGCCCGTCTGGCAGGAACGCTCCATCCCCGGACCGGCTTGCCCTCGACGGCGGTGGTTCTCCCCGAGGCAGTCAGTCCCGAGTTGAAACTCGGCGAACCGACTGGCCCATTCACCTACAACTATGTGGTGAAGAACTATCTGACAGCCGGCAAACTGGGGCCCGGCTACGAGGCGTTTCTCCCCAGCGGTGGCAATCAACTCTTACAGAATCTGCAGCTGCGTCTGCCGCGCGAGCGCTTCGACGATCGCAAAGAACTGCTCAGTCAACTCGATCAATTCAAACGCCGCTTTGAGCGCACTGGCGAACTGGAAGGTGTCGATACCTTTCAGCAGCAGGCGTACGATGTCCTGCTGCGGGGGATCACCCAGGCGTTCGACCTGTCCAGGGAAGAGAAACGCACCCTGGAGCGTTACGATACCTCCAAACTCCTCGACATGGATGGCTTGCGCAAGGGCGACCTCAAGCGCCTGCGCAACCTCAATCGGTCCACCAACCTCCTGGGCAAACAACTGCTCCTGGCGCGGCGACTTTGTGAGCAGGGTTGCGGTCTTGTCACCGTGGTGGATAGTTGCTGGGATTTTCACGGGGATGGCAACAATCCTCCCGAGCCGGTAGGTTTGCCGTTGCTGAGTCCCCAGGTCGATCATGCTGTCTCTGCCTTCCTCGATGATGTTCAGGAACGGGGTTTGAGCGATCGAATCCTTCTGATCATCACCGGAGAGATGGGCCGCACCCCGCGGAAGGGAAAGAATGGCGGGACCGGCCACTGGAAGGATCTGACCCCGTTGCTTCTTGCAGGCGGCGGACTGCGCATGGGGCAGGTGATTGGCAGGTCGGATAAAGAGGGCGGCAAACCAGCGACCGAGCCCTATCGCCCCGAACACCTCCTCGCCACGGTGATGCACACTCTTTTCGATGCCGGGGAGGTGCGCATTGCCCCCGAGGTTCCACGCGGACTTGCTCAACTGGTGGTCGAGGGCAAGCCGATCAAGGAACTCTTTTGACAGCCTGCCGCGAACGAAACGCTCAAACTCTCCCGGCAGACTCTTGGCCCGCACTGTGCTATCGGGTATAACCGGGGTCTCTCACGTTGAGGACTCGTTCCCCGGGAGATCCGTGCCATGTCATTCCGCCTAACGGGTCTGATCCTTACCTGGTTTGGGATCGTTGCTGTTGTCCAGGCGGTTCCGCTCCCCACCCTTCCCAAACCGGGAGTGGGCGAATGGCCCTGCTGGCGCGGGCCAGAGCGGAACGGCCTGTGCCAGGAAACGGGTCTGCTCCGGGAGTGGCCAGCCAGGGGGCCAAAGCTACTGTGGAAGTGTGAGGGGCTGGGACAGGGATACTCCGCCCCCTCTCTCGCCGGAGGCAAACTCTTTATCACCGGAACCGAGGAGAAGCAGGAGATTCTGCTGGCCTACGATGCCCAGTCCGGCAATCAACTCTGGAAAATACCGATTGGTTCGATCTTTGGAGCGACCGGCACTCGTTACCAGGGAGCGCGGTCCACTCCCACCGTGGAGGGCAACCTCGTCTTCGCTCTGGGATCGGATGGCCGGCTCATCTGCGCCGAGACGAGCCGCGGCACCCTCAAGTGGGCGAAGGATCTCAAGGCTGATTTCGAGGGGAAAAACGGCGCCTGGGGCTACGCGGAGTCCCCGCTGGTTGATCGAGACCAGGTGGTGTGCACGCCAGGCGGATCGAAGGCCACACTGGTGGCCCTGCACAAGAAAACGGGCGAGGTGATCTGGAAAGCCGCCATTCCTGCTGCCATGCCGGGGAAACCCGGTGTCTACAACGCGGCCGGTTATGCCTCGCTCGTGGTCAGCGAGATCGAAGGGGTGCGCCAGTACATTCAGTTTCTGGCCGGGGGAGTGGTGGGTGTTTCCGCGAAGGATGGCACCTTGCTGTGGACCTATGACCATCCCGCGAGCCGGACGGCAAATTGTTTCACCCCGATTGTTCGCGCTGGCTCCGTTTTCGCCGCCTCGGCCTACGGGATCGGCGGAGGCACGGCCCAGATCCGCCGCACAGGCAACACGTTCAAGACCAACGAGTTGTACTTTGTCAAGGAACTGCAAAACCATCATGGCGGAATGGTGCTGGTGGGCGATCACCTCTATGGCACCGGCGCGAGCAAACTTTACTGCGTGGATTTCAAAACTGGCAAGGTGGTCTGGGAGAATGCCGGTGTGGGGAAGGGATCGATCCTCTACGCGGATGGTTATCTCTATGTGCGATCGGAAAAAGGGGTAATTGCGCTGGTGGAAGCCACCCCGACCGCTTACAGGGAGAAGGGCCGCTTCCTCCAACCGATGCGCAGTGCCCAGGGGACGTGGGCCCATCCGGTGATCGCGGGCGGACGTCTCTATTTGCGCGACTGGGATGGGCTGTACTGCTACGACGTGAAAGGCAACTGAGGAACTTGCGATGGTTCGTCTTCTGGTGGGATTTGCGGTCCTGGTGGGGGTCGTTTCCGCTCTGCCGGCGCAGGAGATCAGCGCCGAGGAGAAGAAGGACGGCTTTGTCTCGCTCTTTAATGGCAAGGATTTCACCGGGTGGCGCTTCACCGACAACTCCGCGACGCCGGCAAACTGGAAAGTGACCGACGGGTTGATCAAACTCTCTGGGGGAGGCAAACCCCATCTGGCCAGTCAGTG
>JAKOSN010000150.1 GCA_029777335.1 Planctomycetota bacterium | reverse complement strand
TGCCCTTCATTGGCGGCAACCAGGAGGCCAATGAGAACCTGGCGCGGCAAGGGATTCTCGTCGCCAGCGAAAAGATCTACCGTTGCCCGACCGATCCCTCGCTGCGCATCCCCTTCGTGGACAGCGAGACAGGCCAGATCGATGGCATTGAACATCGCACCAGTTATTTGATGAATTCGCTCCTGAGTCACAAATCACGCCGCTACGGTTCATGGACCTTGATGCGTTTCACCAATGAGGTGGGGACCTCGCAGTTTGCCGCCTTCGGCGAGCGCAATGCCAGTGTCTTCACCATTGCCAGGGGCGAGGATCCGCGCCAGGACGATTTTGACATCTGGCTGGGAACCGGCATTCTCCAGCCGTGGTTCGCCGCGAGCCGCCACTCCGGGGTTGCGAATTATCTCTACCTCGATGGCCATGTCACCAGCCTGAGCTGGCAATCGGGGGTGGTGGACTTCTACCCCGACAAGATCGTTCTCACCGAGGATGGCAGTTACCCATGAACCAGCGGCTGTTTCCGACTGCCAGCGCGCTCCTGCTGTGCGCCGTCCTGGGTTGCAGTGGCGACCCGCTCCGCACGGGGACAGGCGCCCAGGAAACCGCGCAGGAGTTTTGCGATGCGCTGGTGCGCCAGGACTGGGCGCGCGGGCATGCGCTGCTGTCACCCGCCAGTCAAGCGCGGTGTTCCAGCACTCAGTTTGCCCAGCGCGGCCGAGCGCATCGCCGAGCCCTCGGCTTTGAACCGGAACTTGGGCGCGTGCGCTTCTGTGAGGAACATGGCACACAGGCGATCGCTCATATCGTCTTTACAGGGCGAAACGTCACCCGCCAGCGCTATCCGGATGCCCTCACCCTGGAGCGGAGCGAGGCGGGCTGGCGGGTGGTCCTGCCCGCTCGCTTCGGCCAATCACGCTAACTGCTGGTTACTTCTCCTCCAGTGAAACGCAGATGATTTCCTTGTCGTTGCGCACATACACACACTTGTTGGCGAATGCCGGGTGCGACCAGAGCATCTTGCGTCCCTGCACCATCCCGGTCGGCTCGATCAGGTGCGCGCGGCTTATCTCGTCGTAGCCCTTGGGGGAAAGTTTGGCGATGATCAGATCGCCCTTCTCGTTGAAGAGGAAATAGCGATCCTCGTGGGCCACGAGAAAGGCATTGGCCCAGCGTTCGATCGGTTCGGTCTGGCTTCCGGTTGCCTTCAAACTCATCCAGACCCGTTCGCCATCGGCGGCCTTGATACAGCGCAGCTCGCCATAACTGCATACCCCATAGATGTATTCGCCCTTGAACACTGGGGTACACATGATCGCGTGCAGATCACTGGTCTGGTCGGGGCGCTCCCCGCGGCCCTTTCCTTTCCAGAGCACCGTCGCCGGTTTCTCCGGATCGAGTTTGAGCATGATCGAGCCGTTGTAGAACGAGGTGATGAACAGACGATCGCCCTCCAGGCGCGGGGTCGGAATGGACAGGGCCGCCTTCACCAGAAACCGTTTCGACCACAGACTTTTCCCCGTCTCGGGATCCAGACCATTGATGGCGTCGGCGTCCCAGATGATCAGCTGACGCTTACCGCCCACCTCGTAGATCATGGGTGGACAGTAGCCAATGGGCGCCGTCAGGGAGCGCCACAGTTCCTTTCCCGTGTCCTTGTCAAACGCCACCACCGCCGACCCACGACCACCGACCAGGCAGATCAACTTGTTCCCATCAAGGAGCGGACTGGAGGCGAACCCCCAGACCTGCACTGGCGCCTCGTAATCCTTCGGGAAATTCTTCGACCAGAGCACCTTACCGCTCGCAAGGTCCAGACAGAACAGATCGCCCATGGCGCCAAGGGCATACACCTTGTCTCCCGCGATCACCGGGGTGGTGCGCGGCCCGACAGGATACTGAATCTCGTACCGACAAGGATACTCATGCTTCCAGAGGATCTTGCCGCTTGCCTCGTCCAGACAGAGGATGCGCTCGGTTCCCTTGATCGGCTTCTGAGCAAAGGGATTATCCGGGTTGCGTTCCCCGGTCGCGAGCGTGCGATCGGTGACCACCACCTTGCCCGCGGCGACCGCCGGACCAGCATAGCCCCCCCCGAGGGGGGTGCGCCATCGCACCCTGGGTC
>JAKOSN010000149.1 GCA_029777335.1 Planctomycetota bacterium | reverse complement strand
CGGCATGGGTGGGATGGGCTTGATGGGAATGGGCGGTGGCATGATGGGCATGATGGGACTGGGCGGCGGCATGCTGGGGATGGGTGGCATGTACGGCATGGGCGGCGGGATTTATGGTATGGGTGGCATGGGTGGATTTGGCGGGATGATGGGCATGGGTGGCATGGGTGGTATGTATGGCATGAGTGGCATGGGGATGATGGGAATGGGCGGCATGGGCGGTAAAGGTTTCGGCTTCAACGGCAGCACCGGCAAATAAGCGATCTCCCACACCCCTGTTCCTCCGCGTGGGAGACGCCTCTCCGCTGGGGTCTCCCACCTGCTGTTTCTCCTTCCTTCTCCGCTCAGATCTCCTCCTGCCCCCTTGACTCGTCAACCACGACGTTGCCGCGCATCTCACCGATCCCCAGGTGCGCGCCAATCTTGACTCTGAACCACAGCTCCTCTCACCCCACGTTCCTTTCAAAGACCTCCTGACCGAATTGGGAGAATTTTGCCATTTTTACATCATTTATCGGGGAAATCCTTGACACTCTCTTTTCCATCGATGAGAATCGCCTCATTATTTTCCCAGATCCGCACCAGCAGAGGTGATGTCACGACCTGAAAAGGGTTCCCAGACCCCTGCAAAGCCAAGGTTCATTGGCCTCGTTGCTGTTTGACCACGTTCTCTCCACAGGTAGCTCGAGGTGTTGACATGGGTCAGAATGCGCGCTGGTTCACTCAACGTGTCGTGATGATTTGCACAGTTCTCGTCGGCCTCTGGCCAACATCTTCCCTCTTCGCACAGGGGCGCCGGTCATTCCCCCCTAATCCTCGCCCGCCATACGGTGGCATGACCGCTCCCGGTAGTCAGGGAAACCAGGGAAATCAAGGTGGCATGCAAGGCATGGGTGGCGGTATGCAGGGCATGGGTGGTATGCAGGGCATGGGCGGTGGCATGATGGGCATGGGTGGCGGAATGATGGGGATGATGGGCATGGATGGAAGCATGGGAATGATGGGCATGGGTGGCATGATGGGCATGGGCGGTGGCATGTATGGCATGGGCGGGATGGGAATGATGGGTATGGGTGGCATGGGGATGATGGGGATGGGCGGCGGCATGATGGGCATGATGGGGATGGGTGGCGGCATGATGGGGATGATGGGCATGGGCGGTGGTATGTATGGTATGGGCGGGATGGGTGGATTTGGCGGGATGATGGGAATGGGTGGTATGGGTGGCGGGATGTATGGAATGGGTGGCATGGGGATGATGGGAATGGGTGGCATGGGAGGCAAGGGCTTTGGTTTTGCTGGCGAGATCGCGAAGTAACGTTGAAAAACTCAGAAGAATTCACGAGCCGCGCCTTTGACCGTTCGTTGACGGTTCCTGGCGCGGTTCGCCTCTTTGGTGGACCTCCGAAAATGATGGCCTGGCTTCCGGGATGCCAGTATTATCATTAATATCGTGAGGGCCTGCATCGCTCCTCGCTCCTCAGTCATCCGGATGCGATCCGTGCCGGGACACTCACGACTGGCGTTCCCCTGGCTTATCCATGCGCCCAGCCAACCCTGCCCGACGAGGTCTCAGACCCTTGCAGCGACGACCACCTGTCAATGCCGATCCATGCGAGGGATGCACCTGTGCCACCGGGAGGTCACACGGATGAACCCCCGTCTCTTCGATCCCCAAACGATCCACCTCGATCGGCGCAACTGGTTGCGCTGGGCCGCCGCTGCCACCGGGGCGGCTGCCCTTCTCCCGGGCGGCTGTGGACGCGTCCAACCGACCCCGCGCGCCGAAACCAGTTCGCCGCTGATGCGCTTTCCCGGAAAAGTGCCGATGCGGGTCATCAACAGCCGCCCGCCTTGCCTGGAAACTCCCTGGCGCTACTACCAAACCGACCTCACTCCCAACGCAGCGTTTTACGTTCGCTGGCATTTGCAGGTCATCCCGACCAACGTTGATCTGCGCCTCTGGCGGCTCCGCGTTCATGGGCATGTGGAGCGCCCCCTGGAGTTCACCCTGGACGACCTGCGCCGGCTGGAAGCGACCTCGGTCGTCGCCGTCAACCAGTGTTCGGGCAATTCGCGCGGATTGTTCGAGCCGCACATGCCGGGTGCCCAGTGGGGCAACGGCGCCATGGGGAATGCCCGCTGGACCGGCGTTCGCCTGCGCGACCTCCTGGAACGCGCTGGCGTCAAGGCGGGAGCAGTGGACGTTTCCTTTCTGGGGCTCGATCGTGGCGGCATGCCCTCCGTCCCCGACTTCGTCAAATCGCTCCCGATCACCCAGGCGCGCCACCCCGAGCCCTTGCTCGCCTATGAGATGAACGGCGAACCCCTGCCCTTGCTCAACGGGTTTCCGCTGCGGTTGGTGCTTCCCGGCTGGTACGCCACCTACTGGGTCAAATCGCTGACCGAGATCGCCGTGTTGCCAAAAGCCTTCGATGGCTTCTGGATGAGCAAGGCGTATCGCATCCCCACCGCTCCCAATGGCGTCGAGGAGCCCGGTCATCTGGCCGAGAAAACGGTGCCCATCCACCGCATGAATGTGCGCTCCTTCTTCACCTCCCCCGATCCCGGGAGCAGGATCCCCCTGAAGCAGCCGTGTGCCCTGGAAGGAATCGCCTTCGATGGCGGCCACGGAATCCGCCGTGTTGAGGTGTCTACCGATGCCGGCGCAACCTGGAAAGAGGCCGCTCTGGGGGAGGATCTGGGCAACTACTCGTTCCGCCGCTGGCGCCTGTCGTGGCAACCCGACCAACCAGGCGACTGCACCTTGCAGGTTCGGGCGACCAGTCACTCCGGCGAAACGCAGCCCACGACGGCAGGCTGGAATCGCGCGGGGTACATGCGAAATGTCATCGAGACACTATCCCTTCGGGTGGAATGAAACCCTCTTCAAAAGGGGTGACGGCATGAGCGGTGGCCGGCGCTGGACCGTGGGGTTCCTGATTGTCCTCCTCGCGCTTGGGGCGGTGATTTCCTACGCCGGCATCCAGGGAGCCGGACGCCCTGTTCTCCCCACCAACGCCGACGAACGCGTGGAACCGCTCCCGACCACAGGGCCCGTGGTGCGCATCGATCTTCCCCACGAGGAGCCCGAGTTACCCCCCGGCCCCAATCGCGAACAGTTCCGCAACGCCTGTACCGTCTGCCATTCCACGCGCCTGGTTCTGACCCAGCCGCGGCTGCCCGCGAAAAAATGGGACGAGGTCGTCCACAAGATGGTTGCGGTCTACGGAGCACCGCTGACTCGCGATGAGGAACACGCCATCGTCGGCTACCTGGCAACAATGCAGGGCAACTGAATCAATCTCTGGGTGGAAAGGTATCTGCAGCATGGACGAGAACACCTCTCCCTCGCCGGCAGCGACGACCGAGACGGGTCTGGTCCGTGCGCATGGCCTGGCAGCGTTGGCGGCGGTCGGCTACGTGGTCCTGCTTGGACTGGCCGTTGCCTACAAGTTCCACGCCCCTGACACCATGGGCAACGCTCCCTGGCTCACCTGGGGACGGATGCGTTATGCCCACACCCAGGGAGTCTTCTTTGGCTGGCTGGGCAATGCCTTTCTGGCCTTTCTCTACTATGCCGTGCCGCGCCTGGCCGAACGTTCGGTCACCAGTCGCTGGCTTGGCTGGCTCCTGTTTGTGGTGTGGAATTTCGCCCTTCTCCTTCCTGGTTGGGTGCTCGTCCAGACCGGGACCAGCCAGCCGCTGGAGTGGGGCGAGTTTCCGCTCGTGATCGACGCCGTCGCCGTCTTTGCCCTGCTACTCGCCGCCATCCAGTTCGTCCTTCCTTTTCTGCGCACACGGCTGTCGGACCTGTATGTTTCCGGCTGGTACATCATTGGGGGCCTGGTCTTCACCTTGTTGGCTTACCCCGTGGGCCAGCTGGCCCCAGAATGGCTCCCTGGCGCACGGGGCGCCACCTTTAGCGGGCTCTGGATTCACGACGCCATTGGGCTCTTTGTAACTCCTCTCGCCCTGGCGATCGCCTACGTCGTCATCCCCGCCACCACCCGGCGCCCCATCTACAGCCATTTCCTGTCGATGGTGGGCTTCTGGCTTCTCTTCCTGGTCTACCCCCTCAATGGCACGCATCACTACGTCTTCTCTTCCATTCCCATGGAAGCGCAGGCCGGCGCAATCGTCGCCTCGGTCTACCTGGGCGTGGATGTGATTCTGGTGGTCACCAACCTCCTTCTCTCCCTGCGCGGCGCGAGCAGCGCCGTGGCGGGAAGAACTCCGCTGCTCTTTGTGTGGGTTGGTGTCGTCGCCTACCTGGTGGTCAGTATGCAAGGCTCCCTCCAGGCACTCATGCCCATCAACCGCTTTGTCCACTTTACCGACTGGGTGATTGGACACGCCCACCTGGCGATGATTGGCTTTGCCTCCTTCACCGCGATTGGAGGGTTGCTCCATGCCTGGGAACGCTTGCCAGGACTGCGTTACAACGCCCGAGCCGCCACGTGGGCCTTCTGGCTTCTGGCAGTGGGTACCGCGTTGATGGTGCTCGACCTGACGGCCGCAGGGTTGGTGCAGGGTCAGCTGTGGCAGTCCGAAGCCCCGTGGTTGGAATCGGTGCGTGCCTCCCAGGTGTTCTGGCTCACGCGGACTCTCTCCGGGGTGCCAATCCTGCTCGGCTTTGGTGCCCTGGCCCTGAGCATGTTGACCGGTCCCGTTGGCCAGCCCGCGCCGGGAGCGTCGCCCGCACCACCCCCAGCCGAGCAGGCCGACACCGTGGTTGCCGTGCCCGGGCTGGCATGGCTGCGCAGCGCTTACGTGGTCACCTCGGTGGCAGGCGTGGGCCTCTTCGCGCTCTCGTTTGTCGTTCTCGCCCTCTGGCCCAACCACACCCTGGAAGAGCAGATTATCCAGACCCGTCCCGCCCATCTCCCCGAACCGACCGCCAGTGAATACCGGGGCCGAGCGATCTATATCCGCGAAGGGTGTGCCAACTGCCACACCCAGCTGATTCGCTTCACCCTCGCCGACGTGCGTCGTTTTGGAGTGGCGAGCCAGGCGTGGGAGAGCGAACGGGATTATCCCCAGATGTGGGGAACACGCCGAATTGGTCCCGATCTCACCCGCGAGGTGGGACGTCACAGTCGCGACTGGCACCTCGCCCATCTGTGGAATCCGCGCCACGTGGTTCCCGACTCCAACATGCCCCCCTACCGCTGGCTCTTTGAAGGCTCCGCAACCCGCCCCACTCAGGAAGCGCTGGATCTGGTGGCTTACCTCGACGGCCTGGGACGCGACGCGCGGCTCGCCGGCCGTGATGGCCCGGCACCGCTCCCTGGGATGACTGCGGAAGAGGAGAAGCAGCGCGGAATGTTCTGCGATTGCGCCATCCCGCGAACCCCTGGCCCGGCACCGCTCTTGCTGCTCCCTCGGGATTCGAGCGAACGCGAGCGCTCTCGCCGCCTTGGGGCCGAGGTGTTCTCGCGCGAATGTTCTGGCTGCCACGGCGCGGACGGGCGTGGCAACGGTCCCGCCGCCGAGGCGTTATTGCCCCGGCCGCGCGATCTCACCACCGTGACCTATTCCGCTCGCGCCCTGAGCCAGATTCTGTGGTCTGGAGTGCCCGGTTCCTCCATGCCCGGTTGGAGTGATCTCTCCACGAACGAATTGCGGGGGCTCACCGCTCACGTTCGCTCTCTTGGCGAAGACGCCGACCGTATCCCCCCTGCCGACTTGCTGAACACCTCCGAACAGGAGCAGGCCGTCGCCCTCTATGGGAAAAATTGCTCCACCTGTCACGGCTCCGATGGCGGAGGCAATACTGGCTCCCGCGGCACAATGGCTCCGGCTCCCACCAACTTCCAGCTGATTCGCCCAGCGTTGAAGTATGCCGACCTCGTGCTCGCCGAGGGGATCCCAGGCACCTCCATGCCACCCTGGAAAGAGAAGTTGCGCCCCGAGGAACGACGGCTGCTCGCGCGTTACATCCGTTCGCTCTACCGCCCCGAAGGCTCGGAGTGATCCGTCATGGCCGTAAATATGATTGTGCTGTCCGTCACGCTCCTGATGCTTGGCTTCCTTGCAGTGTGGTGCTGCTGCCCGTGGCTGCGCCCGTGGCTGGAAGCTCCCAAGTACAGGGTTCTGCGCTGGGAGCAGGATTTTCCCAGTGCCGTGCGCGCGGAGCAACCCGCCCCCTGCCAGCAAACCTCGTGAGCGCGATCCCTCCCACGCTCCCCGGCGCGGTTGCTGTTACGACACCAGTTGATAGAAGAGTTCTTCCAGATCGTTTTCGCCGTGTTGCTCGCGCAGTTCGGCAAGGGTGCCACACGCCTGAATGCGTCCGCGACTGACGATGGCAACCCGATCACAAAGCCGCTCCACTTCGCGCATGATGTGCGTGGAAAATAACACGCATTTCCCCAGGCCGCGCAGACGTTCAATGTTCTCCAGCACCGCGCGCGACACCAGGATGTCCAGCCCCGCGGTCGGCTCGTCGAAAATCAACACCGGCGGATCGTGAATGATGGCCCGCGCAATCGAAACCTTCTGCCGCATCCCGGTGCTCATCTTGGCTCCCAGGGTATCGCGGAAATTATTCATCTGCAATGTCTCGAATACCTCTTCCATCCGCTGGTGCAACCGTTCCTCGCTCAGCCCGTAGAGCCGCCCAAAGTACTCGACCAGTTCCCACGCCGACATACGGTCGTAAACCGCCGTGTTCATCGACATGAAGCCGATGTGCTGGCGCACCAGATGCGGCTCGGTCGCCACATCGTAGCCGGCTACCAGGGCGCGCCCTCCCGTGGGCCGAAGCACGGTGCACAGAATGCGCATCGTCGTCGTCTTCCCTGCCCCGTTCGGACCGAGTAACCCGAGAATCTCGCCAGGCCGGGCCTCGAAGCTGATGTGATCGACGGCGTAGACAATTCCGCGGCGCAGATCGCGGAACGATTTGACAAGGTTTTCCACCTGAATCTGCGCCGCGCCCTGCGTCATCGCTCTCTCCGCCTTTCGCGGCTGAAGGTTCAGCACCCTTCCAACCGCTGTCAGGCCACCGTCAGCGGTAGGGCGTAGGAACCCGCCGGGGTCTGCGCGGGCTGTTCGTCGAGGTATTCGTAGAAGACATTCCGCTGCCGGGGTATGTAACCCAGCTCACGGATCGAACTCTTGATCTGCTCCAGCGTCAGGTGATGCACCGTCCCCGCCGAACTCACCACGTTCTCTTCGAGCATCAGGCTCCCCATGTCGTTGGCACCAAAGAGCAGCCCCAGTTGGCCGATCTTCTGCCCCTGAGTCACCCACGACGACTGAATATTGTGCACATTGTCCAGATAAATACGAGCAATGGCCTGGGTACGCAGATACTCGAAGGCACCCGCCGGCGGCACCGCCGCCAGCGCTGTGTTCTCCGGCTGGAAGGTCCAGCAGATAAACGCGGTGAATCCGCCGGTGTCGTCCTGCAACTGACGCAGTCGCTCCAGATGTTCAATTCGTTCCGCACACGTTTCCACATGCCCAAACATCATGGTGCAGGTGGATCGTCCGCCCAGTTCATGCCAGGTGCGATGCACCTCCAGCCACTCCTCGGTTAACACCTTGTTCACCGTGATGGCCTTGCGCACCCGATCCACGAGGATCTCCGCTCCTCCCCCCGGCAGGCTCCCCATGCCAGCGTCTTTCAACCGACGCAGCACCTCGCGCAACGGCAGCTTGTTTAACTTGTGAAAGTGCCACAACTCCGACGCCGAGAACGCGTGCAGATTGAACTTTGGATAGCGACTTTTCAGATCGCGTAAGAGATCCTCGTACCACTCCAGTTTCAGCGACGGATGATTCCCCCCCTGCAGCAGGGTCTGATCTCCCCCCAGGGCAATCGTCTCGTCGATCTTCTGATAGATCACCTCCCGAGGCAGCACATAGGCATCCGGATCCTGGCTCTTGCGATAGAAGGCGCAGAAATCGCAGACCGCCGCACAAACATTGGTGTAATTGATATTGCGATCGATGTTGTAGGTGCGATACGGCTCGGGATGCAAGCGCTCACTGATCGCATGGGCGGCCCGGCCCAGCAGACTGAGGTCGCGGCACTCGAACAGCGTCACCCCCTCCGCGGGGGATAGGCGCACCCCGTCAACAGCCTTGTCGAGCAAGTGTCGGATGGTAGAAGTCAAGGTTCACCCCTCGTCGGGCCAGGCCCAGCTCACAGGCCAGCATGTAGTAATGATGCAGCCCCGCCTGTTCGCGTGGGCCCAGATCAAAGTGGATGATATTGGCAAGATAGCGCCGGCAAAAGCCCGCATCCAGCCCCAGGCGCGGCGCCTCGCGGTGAGCGATCTCCCCCACCTTGCGACACCCGCGTCGCTTCGCCTCTGCCAGGGCGTCGGCCACCGGACCCAGATCCACCCCCGGCCGGACTGCCCAGACGGCATAAACAAAAGGCAGTCCGGTCCAATCGCGCCACTCCTGCCCCAGATCAAAGGCAAACTCGAAACCTGGCAAACACGCTCGCATCGCCCGGTCGCCAATCAGCAAGACCGCCTCGACATCGAGTGTCTCCGGTTCACACTCCAGCGGCAAGGGTATCACCGTGGGGGTGACCCCATGGCGTTTTTGCAGGAGAATCTGCGTCAGCGCCGCGCTGGTGCGTGAGCCCACATCGAGCGCCACGCGCCGAATCTCTGCCCAGGGCACCCGGCTAAAGAGCGTCACACTCAGCACCGGCCCGCGCGAGGCAATGCTGATGTCCGGCACCAGGGTGTAGTTGCCCGCACGGAAATACTCAATGACCGGAATAAGCGCCACATCGAGGTGCCCGGCGGCCAGTTCATCGGCAAGCCGGCTCGGCAATTGCAGCACCAGTTCCGCCTCCGGCGCCAACGTCTCCAGGTCGTGGATCAGCGGCTTGGTGTTCAGATAATTGACGGCACCGATGCGCAAGGGTCTCTCCATGCGTGTCGCCCTCAAAGCCTCTTGCTCTTTCAACCGCACCCGTCCGCTCAGGATAACATCTCTCCGATCGTTTCAGAACTCACTGAAACGATCAAGAGACGTTCGCACCACACTCCGGGGAGACAACAGCGGAGGGCTGGGTCGAAGACAAACCGGCAGGTAACCGATTCGCGAAGCTCTGACACTGTTGTAGCGACTGGTGGAGGGCGCGGTCAGGGAGCGCACCCAGGCAGGACGCTCCCACCTCGACCCATTCGGGTCGGAGCAGAATCGCGTTCGCGCCACAAGAAAAAGGAACGATCTGGGTGAACTTTATGGATGAAGCCGCGCCTGGCGAAAAATCGAATGTTATGTTTGCTAGGGAGCGTTTCCCTCCAGACGCCCGCGGAGATAGTCCTCCCG
Organism: Planctomycetota bacterium; assembly: GCA_029777335.1. Classification (GTDB taxonomy): domain Bacteria; phylum Planctomycetota; class Planctomycetia; order Gemmatales; family Gemmataceae; genus JAKOSN01. The sequence goes on along the minus strand of JAKOSN010000149.1, from coordinate 14,686 downwards.
TTGGCATCCCGTTCGCCGTGGCACCGCCCCAGCGGTGATACCCGATCCGAGAGTCCTGCGCCCAGCGCCTTCCGGGGCTGGTCACGCAGCGCAAAACTCTCTTTCATGACCCAGGTGGAGAAGGCCGTGCGGAAGCTCTTGGTTGCCAGCCAGAAGAGCGGAGTTGGAAAAACAACCACAGCCATCAATCTCGCGGCCGCCACCAGCATGAGTGGCGCACGCGTCTTGTTGCTGGAGACCGACCCGCTCGCCAGTGTGGACGTGGCCTTGAAGTTAAGCGAGCATCCCGATCGCAAACCATTACGTTTATCCGGCATCGAGATTCCCGGCGTCCTTTGCCGCGACATCCTTCCCGGTCTGGATGTGCTCAACCCCTTTGATGAAGGGTGCTGCTCCGACGAGCATCTCGACCAGGTCTTGCAGATCCTGGAATCGCCCGCCATCCAGGAAGAGTACGATTGCCTGATTATCAACGCCCCGCCCTTCCTCGCCGGCCACCCCGCCCTCCTGCTGCGCAGTTGCGACGAGTACATTGTGGTGATGCAGGCGGAGCCGCTTGCCCACCGCACGTTGCCCGCCTTTCTGGAACTGGTGCAGCGAACCAGTCAGCAGGAAGGTTTGTCTGTGCGCATGCAGGGCATCCTGTTAACGCTGCCGGAAAACGAGGGGACAAACGGGCACTGGGAACATGAGCTGCGCGGGCGCTTTGGCGGGCGTATTCTCCCCCAGTGCATCCCCTACGATGAGGAGGTGCCCCGCGCTCAACTCTTCGGTCATGTGTTCGTCCACGCCAGCCCGGAATCGCCGGCCGCGCTCGAATACAAGGAGCTGGTCACGCAGCTGCAGCTCACCAGAAATATTTCACCCAGCGCCCGCCGGCGCACCATTGAAGCGACTTTGGTCACGGCTGCCGCGTCGGTGCGCCCGCGCGCCCTCCCGATGCGTAAGCCCAATCCCAGAAGCAAATCGAACACCACCCGCCACAGCGCCCCGATACCGCCCACCCCCGCCTTTCGCGGCGACACTCCGGTCGCCCCTTCGTCACCCGACGCGGACGCGGGCAAACCTGCCTGGACCCCGCCGGTTTTGACCCCGCGCGGTTCAGGGGTACGCCCCTCGCTGCGCGCCACCCCCGAGCCCTTGCCAGACACCACGAACACCCCGCTTCCCTCCCCCCAGAGTACCCCTCCGGGCAACAATCTTCTGTGGGTGATCCTCGCCATCGTGGCCGCCTTCCTGCTCGGCGTGGGCATGCGCTTTGCTCCGCTGGGCAACTTTCTCCAACCCGATCTCATGATGCCGCTCGCGGTGGGAGTGGCGACCGCAGGCATTGTCGGCCTGGTGGTCTGGTTCCTGCAAACTCAGCAACCGAACGAACCGCCCAGCAACGACCCGCCACGCAAACGCTAACCCTCCAGCGCGACGAGCAAGCGGCAAGAGCCTCCTTCCGGGAGGCTCTTGCGATTCCCGAGGGCTCGCGCAGGTCACTCGACAGAGGGGCCCGTCAGGCAAAAGCGCCAGATCTCCCCCTCCACCTGTTCCAGGGTAGCCAGCCCCTGAATCCGCTCGCCGGTGACATGGACCACCACGCGCGCTGGCGAATCCTCGCTCCAGGTAAAAGTGCCAGCATCCCAGCGTTGGACCGCCCCACGATTCCCACTCACCGGACCTTCATAGTCCAGATAAGCAAGACGATGTGCCGGCAAGGATGATGCGGCGATCACGCGCGCCACGACTGGCGGCGCATCCAGCCGCCAGGTGCGCAGCGTCGATCCGCTCTCCAGCATCCAGTCCCAGTGCAGAACTGGGTGATCGTGTTCCAGCACCACAAAACGCGGCATGGGATTTCTCACGCCTTGGCACGCAGCTGAGCCAGGATGGTCGGATCCTGAATCTCGTGATCCCGCGCCAGGAGCAGTACCTTGGAAATCACCTCCGCCGTGCGCGGATCGTCGTCGGCGAACGGCAGGAACAACCGCCCTCGATGTTGCGCATGGACCGGGACGATACAGACCGATCCACCCGGCAGACGATGCACCACCGCGCTCCCCAGGTGGATCGAGTAATTCCCCAGTTGCCCATCGACAAGGACGTGAGTGTCTCCCTTGAAGCGGATATTATCGATCTTCAAAAGAGCACAGGTTTCGCGCAGGAGGGCCGCCCGCATCTGCACCGTCGAGGCGCTTGCTTCCGGATCGACTCCGCCCAGGTGTGCCACGCTCACCACCAGGTCGAGATCGCGCATCGCCTCGCTAAAGAGCAGCGGCGGCACTTCCGTCAGCAGCAGCGGTTTGCTTTCGCTCCGCTTCACAAAGCGCACGCTGTCCAGCGTCCACCCTTCCACCTGAGCCGCCGTCCAGCCGTGATGGCGGAGCTCGACCTCCGCCACCAGCCCGACCTCGTGAAAGATCTTGCTGATCCCGTCCTCGTCGGCCCGCCAACGTCGGCTCGTAAAGAGTGCCCGCGCCTGGTTGGGATTCACCTGGTGGCCCGCATAGCGCCGCGACACGGCACCGTCCGCCTTTTCCTGTTCGCTCAGCACATAGAGTTCGCGGAAAATCTGCTTGAACGGCTGCACGCGCTCGTGGGTGAAACATTCGTGCTGCCACCGATCCCACTCGCCCGTGCGATACAGATCATACGGATGGGCCAGTCGCAGTTTCTCGTCGTTCTTGATCGGCTCCACCTTGCCGGTGTAATCGCACAGCCCCTGCCCTTTCTCAACCACGTACCCCGCGATCCCCTCGCCCAGCAGCACCAGCCGTTCGAGCAAGGGCCGGAGCAAGGGGTGTGCACAGAGTTGCTTCAGCTCGGCGCCGGTGAACGCATCCCCGCGACACAGGGCTGTCTCCAGCGATTCTCGAATGCGCGAGGTCTGGCGTTTCAGATCCTGGCGCCGTTCGCTGAGCGCGGCGATTTTGCGCTCCCTGCGCACTTTGGGCGGAATCGTCTTGAGCGCCTTCTCGCCCCGCTGGACCGTCATCTGCGGTTGCCCCAGCTCATCGAGGGACAACGTTACTGTCACTCCCTCGGCGGTGTGCTGCAACGGACCGGCAGCCAGATCGGCGATCTCGCGCGCCTCCATCGCCCATTCCAGACGAATGGGATCCACATAGCCCGCCGTGCGCGCCAGGTTTTCAAAGCCGATGGCGGCCGCCCGCAACGCATCCTCGCGCGACATCGGTCCCAGTTGCTTGGCATAGCGGCGATACCCCTGCAGCGCTCGATAGCGCGTGTGCAGATCGGCCTCGCGCTTCTCTCCGCTCGCCAGGGGCAACAATCCGAGCAAACGCACCGATTCCTTGAGATTTTGCTTCACCCCCGCCAGCAGCTGCCGCTTGTTCGCCTTCCCCAGCAACACCTGCGCGAGCAGCACCGCCTTTTTCGCCGCGTGCGCCGAGCTGCCCACGCGAGCCGCCTCGGCCAGCGCTTCCCAGCGTTTTCGCCCCAGCGGAGCATACACGCGCTGGAACCATGCCGCATCGACAGCGCCTTCCTCGCGTTCCTCCGCGGTCAGCGCGGTGCGCTCGCTGATCAGCCGCTCCCAGGACGACATCGTCCGCTCTTCAGATTCCTCGTCCTCATCCACCACACCATCCTTCCCATAGGGCATGTGCGCCAGGAACCACCACACCCCTTCGCTCAGTCCTTCCCATTCCAGGGTGTGCTCCACATATTTCAACCATTGCGGAGCGAAAAAGGCGATTTCAAGGAGACGCTCTCTCGTAAGCAACCCCGCGCCGAGCAGAGTTTTGGCCCGCGCCTTGAAGGCGTCCAGCGTGTCACTGGGCCGGGGATACGCCACCTCGATCAGATGAGTCAACACCGAGGCTTTGCCCACTCCGTAGTAGTCGGATTTCAACCTGTTCTTCCCCAGTTTCTCCAGCAAGAGGAAGAGTGTCTCGGTTCCCCACACTGACTGCAACGCCCGCGCCGCTGGCGAGGCGGCCGTCGGTTGCTCGCCCCGCGCGAGCTCGACCTCCAGGATGCGCTCCCGGCAGCGCTCCACCAGAGGTTTCACCTCGGGATTCTCCCTGAGGAGACTGGGCTCGATCCGCTGCGTGAGGCTATCCAGCGCATCAAAATCAGGGAAGGTCCCCTCGACCACCTGCCGCCCACCGAGAAGATGGTTGTACACATCGTGTTCGTTGGCCACCCCCAGCCGAAATGCTGGCAGCAGGACTTCGAGCGGGGGTCGCATCGCCGCCACTCCTGGCACGGGTTGGTTCCGCCAGTGACAGAGCCGCCAGTAGCGCACCCGCTGGTCATCCGTAAAAGTTCGCGCCTGACGATCCGCAAAGTTGCGCCACATCTCAAACGGTTCCGCCTCGCGCCAGTCCACTTCATCATCCTTGACCTTGCGTGTGAGTTCCCTGGCGGGAACCAGCGCCAGGGCTGTCTCGAAGGCATCGAGCGCGTACTCGGCCACCCCCTGAGGCGGTTGCAGGCGGTCCCGGCACCATTCGAGGATCCGATCCACGATCACGTGGTGGATCAACTCCAGCGGCTTGAATCCTCCGCTGATCGTTTCGATGGCTGCCTTCATCTCCGGCGAATGTTTGGCCAGGTCGGTCCACTCGTCCCAGTTCCAGTCGCCGATGTCAAGCCACAGGGCAGCACGCTCCAGTTCCAGCCCATCGCGGTCGCGAAGCTTTTTGGGGCGCTCCTGCCACCATTTCTCCCAGACCTCGCGCAGTGGGAGACGCTTGAGATCGTCCTCTGCTGACAACTTCATGTCCGTGGAAGGAAACTCCCAGCCAACCGCACCGAGCAGTTGTTCTTGCGGACCTTCCTCGGTCGGTATGGTGATCAACGTCTCGGCGTGCTTCTTGACCAGTTCGTCGAGCGATTCCAGGCACGCCACCGCCGCCGGGGTGATGAAGGTCACCTTTTTCTTGGTTGGAGGAATCACCGGCGTCCGTGCGGCTGGATTCATCAGTCCCAGGGCATCTTCGAGCGTGGCAACCTTGCGGTCCGGGTTGAGGAGAATCTCGACCTGTTCCTTTTCTTCCTCGGAGAGCGACTTGCGCGATTTCTGGAAGTGCTCGGCGCGTTCCCGGCAAAGCTTGAGCGCGCGACGTTTCTCGACCAGTTGCCGCAACACTTCGAGCCCCGCGCGGCGCTGGTTGGCGTTCTTCGCAAGGAGCAACCGATCCGCACTGGCGAGCACCTCGGCATCGGGAAGACTGAGCAGCAGGCTCACCACTCCACGGCGAAACTCGGTGTTCTTGCGCGAGAGCCCTGCTTCCAGCTGGCGTGCCTCGGCGACCGTGATCTTGCACTTCTTGATGGACTCCAGCGCCCGTTCGCGAATATAACTTGCCGGATCGTTCACCAGGCCAAAGAGCGTCTGCCGCGTGGCATCGTCCCAGGTTTTCTGTTCACTCAGCTTCTCCAGCACCTGGACCCGGCCCGTTGCGTCCATGTAGGGAAGATACCGCACCAGATCGCTTGGCGGACGAGCGCCGAGCGCAGCAGTCAGATCGTTGGCGACATTGGCCCGCGCGTGGACCACCTCCATCCACGGCCAGACCAGCGGTTTGAGCGTGGAGACCTTGTTCGAAAGGCGTGGCAGCAAGCGTTCGATCGCGGGGAATAACTCTTCCGGAACCTTGGCCTCGTCGTCCTCGCCGCGCGCGGTCACTGCCTCGTGAGCCTTGAGGGCAACGCGCAGATCGGCATCATCCATCGCCTGGATCAACAGGGGAACACTCTGAGGAATACCCAGGTAGCTCAGGAAAACGACGGTGGCAAAGCGCCGATCCACCTTCGCATCCTTGATGCTCTCGGCAGCCGGTTTGAGGGCGGCGAGAGCATCGTCGAAGGCGATCGTCCACAGGGCCAGGTAGAGGCTCTCCGCATCTCCCTTCCGCAATGCCTCTTCACGACTTTTGGGATCGTCGAAGTAGCTTTGCACCTGCTGCAAGGTTTTGCGCACCACGCCGACTGTTGTCTGATCCCAGTTCAGGCCAAACCAGACATCGGCAGCGCGCACCACCGACGAGAAGCGCAGGAGATTCTGGTCGAGGATCAAGCGCAGCATGCGCCGAAACGCCTGCGGATGAGCCAGATCAATCGCCTCCAGGATGCTCTGGCGCAACCCTTCCTGGCGCTGCGCGGCCAGGAGGAACTTCTCGATGAACTCCCAGGCCTCGGGCCGGGAGGACATCATCATCGCCTCGGTCACATGGCGCCCCATACCGCCAATCTCGTGCTGATTGCTGGCCGATTCGCGCAGAATGGTCAGGATCTCATCCGCCTCCGCCCCGCCCTGATTGAGTGCTGCGGCCAGCACTGGTCCCACGTGATCCGCCCCACCCCAGCCGAGGTGGGCGGCCCAGGTCGCCAGCCACTTCGCATCCACCACCTCGGGGTTGAAATCGTGCAACTCATTGAGCATCGCACTCAGCCAGCTTTCACGCTGCCCCAGGGTGAGCGCGGGGTGGTTGGGCGCACGAAAGGCCCGCGTATCGTAGTCGATTTCGAGCGGAGCGCCCTTGAGCATCTGCCAGGCCGCCTCAAGCAACGCATCCAGTTTGGGATAGAAGGCAGCGAAGATTTTCTGGCGCTCCGCTGCCGCGCATTCCTCCAGGGCGCGATACGCCTCCTGTTCCGCCTTGTTCCGCTTCTCCCAGTTACTGATTCGCTTCCCGTTGGCATCGCAGCCGACCAGGGCACGTCCAAGGACCGCCAACCCCTTCGGCAGTTTTGCCAGGGCCGCCAGCCGCCTTTCCGCTGCCTTCTTGATCTCGAACTGTTTGATCTGTTTCTTGGCCTTCTCCGGATGCAACATGATCAACCCCCCGCCAGCATGGTGAGCCGAATAAATGTGATCGTGCTCTCGTCCCGCAGAAACAGCTGTTGATCCAGGTCCCGCTGTTCCACGCCGTCGATCACCACCAGATACAACCCATCGGTGAACGCTTCGAGTGCGGCGGCCACCGCCTGCTCGGGATCCACGTCCTGCTTGAACTCCTGACCGCCCATGGCGATCTTCCCCTGGGTCGCCCCCGCTTCGATTTCTCGGCTGGTCAGCGCCCGCAACGTCTGTCGTTGTTCCTGCCGTTGCTGAAACGCGGCGACCTCGTGGCGGACGATGCGCTCAAGCAACTCGCGCAGCGTGAGAGCCCCCCCCTCGCGCGCCTCGGGCGGGATGGGGAGCGACCAGTCGGCGAAGAGTGGTTTCTTCTTGCCGAGGGTTTTACCGCTGATGGTGAGCATCTGGAATCCTCGACGATCAAAGAAGCGATGCCCCACTGCCCTTGTGGAGTGGAAAGGTTGGTGGATTGTAATCGACAACTTTTCGTTCTACCAGGAACGTTGTGAGAGGATTTGACGAGCGAATGTCGTGAACCCCTTTCCCGGAGTCGCTTCTCGCGCACCATGGAACTCTCAGGACACCATCACATCCCCCTCGCAGTCGTGGCTGCGAATTCCAGCCTCTTGCCCGGAAAGGGTCGCTCGATCGGCGAAGAGCGCATTTTGATGCGCTCTTCGCGGACGTGACCCACCTGTTCAGCGAGACTCCAGCGAGATGTGTATTGGAATGCGCTTTTTGGAACCAGAAAGGAGTGAGCTTCTCACCAGGGGTGAGAAGCTCGTGGATGGTTCAGCGCACAATAAATCCACCATCGACCACCAGGGCCTGCCCCGTGATGTAACTCCCCGCATCGCTCGCCAGCAACAGGATCGGCCCCGCCAACTCCTCGGGATTTCCCCAGCGCCCCAGCGCGGTGTGATCGGCAAACGCCTTTTTCTCCGCGTCCGAAAGGACACTCATGGGCAGATCCGTGAGAAACGGCCCGGGAGCAATGCAATTAACCGTGATCCCAAACGGCCCCAGGTCGAGCGCGCTGGCTCGTGCCAGACCGAGCAGAGCCGACTTGGTCGCCGAGTAGGTGTTGCGTTTCTCCTTCGACAGAAAACCCATGATCGATGAGATGTGAATGATGCGTCCCCAGCGCCGTTCCTTCATTTGCGGCACCAGGGCGCGCGTGAGCGCCATCACCGACGTCAGGTTGATCTCCAGCACCTCATCCCAGACCTGATCGCTGATCTCGTCGATCGCCTGGGGTTTGTTGGTGCCGGCGTTGTTGACCAGAATGTCCACCCGCCCCATCAGCGCCAGGGCTTGCTGAGCCAGTTTCTGCACGTCGGCCCGCTTGCTCATGTCGGCGACGACATAATGCCCCTTCCGTCCGGTATCCTTGAGGATTTCCGCCAGCCCGCTCTGCAACTCGTTTCCATGACGGCTGGAGATGAGAATATCGGCGCCAGCCAGGGCCAGGGCCCGCGCCATCGCCTTTCCCAGTCCCTTGCTCCCGCCCGTCACCAGCGCCACTTTCCCTGCCAGATTGAAGTAGTTGCTCGCCATCCGTTGTCCTCGTCACAGGTTGCCGATCGTTTGCCCTGTGCAGTCAGCATACAGGGCAACTGCGGACCAGAAAAAGAAAAAGGCCCGGCGCGACCATCCTCGCGCCAGGCCCCAGGTTTCCGGGTGTTCCTCCACGAAGGAACCCCCGCATCCGAGTGCGCTCAGTTGCAGCAGGGCACGTAGCAGGGAACCTTAATGACGGTCTTCACCGGCACGGTCACGCAGTAGCGTTCCTTCCCCTTTTTCTCTTCTTCCTTGTACGAGCATTCGTAGTAGTCAACATTGCGCGACATCTTCTTGGTGACGTACTCGCACACGCGCACCTTGACCTTCTCGGTCACCGGCTTGCACTCCTGTACCGTCACCTTGACCTTCTCGGTCACCGGCTTGCACTCGTGTACCGTCACCTTGACCTTTTCGGTAAAGGGCTTGCATTCGTAGACCATCACCTTGACCTTCTCGGTGAAGGGCTTGCACTCGTACACCATGCACTTGACCTTCTGAACCGTCGTCACCGGCTGGCAAACGGTGCGGCAGCAGCCCGTGCACGGATCGACCACGGTGCAGGGAACGTAATGGCAGCTGACCACGTCGCGGACCACTTCCGTGCCGACCATCTTGTACGTGGTCACATCGCGCATCTCCTCCTTGCCGACCATCTTGTACGTGGTCACATCGCGCATCTCGTCGTGGCTGACCATCTTGTACGTGGTCACATCGCGCATCTCGTCGTGGCTGACCATCTTGTAGGTCGTCACATCGCGCATCTCGTCCTTGTACTTCGGCTCCACAACGCAATAGTCTTCCTTGAACGTCTTCTTCACAGTGACCGGGGTGAGGACCTTGTAGGTCACATCACGTTCGCGAATCTCGGTCTTGTAGGTGGTCACCACCTGTTCGACGTAGGTCACTGCACAAGCAGGCGCTGGGGCGTAGCAAACGGGCGCCGGGCAGCAATCCTTCTTGCGACCAAACGCCTGGGCGTCGCCGCCAGCAACCAGCATCGCCAGCACCGACCCGATGAGCAGCAGTCTCTTCATTGTGGCTCCCCTCGACTGAACGAAAAGTGAAGTAGGTTAACCTGGGTGTTCTAGGTAATATAAGAAACTATCTCAGGGCTGGCAAAGCATTTCAAGCACAATTGGTTTTTCCACTTCGAGTTTGCAGGATTCCCCAGACCGTACAATCGCTACAGTCTTCCTATAAATAATATTAAAGATCGTTATAATAGCTTATAGGACCAAGCAACAGCCGAGAGACAGGTCGCCCCACCTCTCGGCTGCACAACTGCTTATCAAAAAAGAACTTCGCGCGAGTTTGAGTAGCGTTAACTTCTCCGGCCGCCAGAACCAGCCGAAGCTGGCGTCGGCACGCAACCCCCCTCTCAGAGAGAGACAGGTTGCTCTCGCTTGTCTGGGTCGCCCCAGAGTCGCTACCTTAGGACCGTCAATAGTGACGAAAGAGTTTGTAAGCTACTCGCGTAGGGCGCGAAGTTTCTCCATCCTATCCGGATTGACCAAACCCGTCAACCCTCGCGTGCTTCCTCACATTGCCGCCGAAGATGCCCAGCAAGTTGCCGAAGCGCCCGCGCACAGGACGCCTCCGCGCCCTCCACGCGCACCGTCCACATCTCCACTCGCCTCGGCACGCCGGGCAGACGATAGACCCGACAGCGATTCCGTCGTCCCGGATAAACCAGCACCGCCAGCGGTATTCCAAGGGCACTTCCATAGGCGAGGATCTGATAGAGATCGTCCTGCACGGTCGCGCCAGGAGGCAACCGCTTCCACTTCACATCGAGCACCAGGCGCAGCTGCCCGCCCTGTTCCACAAGAATATCAGGGCGAAACTGCAACGGAGGTCCGCATCCTCCCTCTGCGTCAGTGGTTTTCAACACCTGGGGCTGGAGGATGCACCCGGTCCCTGCGAACGCGCGGGCAAGTCCCTCGGTGAGATAACGTTCAAAGATTCGCTCCAGGTCGAGCAAAAAGCCCGGAGCGCTCTCTCGTTGTCCCCAGCCGGGCTGCAAACCGGCAACGATCATCTGACACCAGTCGAGCAACGGCGCATACTCGATCGGCCCTTGTTCGGACGGCGGCAAATGCTCCACCAGCAACGAACAGGGATCAATCTCCTCAAACCCTCGTAATGCCTGGCGAAGCGCCGAGCGTGCCTGATCCTGCAGGGTGGGAAAGGTGAGCAGATGGTCGGCAACGGACCGTGGAAGCTGGTTACACGGGATATTGGCGGACAGGGTCTCGATCTGCGAGTGAATCTGCGGAGAATTGCGCGCCCGCGCGCGTACCTGAGCGGCAATATCAAGCCGCCCGCGCTGATACATCCCCCGCGTGGCCTCGTCCACATAGGCACGATGCAACCCCGCCTGCACGCGCTCCTCCAGCAATCGCGCCAGCTGCAGCGCGACCCGATCGAGCAGCGTCAGCGAAACCCCTTCTCCCGGTCCCGAAGACGCGCGGGGGTGAAGCAAATAAAAGAGATTGGAGAGAGGTATTTTCGGTTCAATCAGCAGACGACAGCGGGGCGCCTCGATGACCCCCACATAACCGCGCGGCGTCAGGTGATAGACATGGCGCCGCGCCGTGTAGGTAATTTCCAGTTCGGTCCTGTGCCACCGGTGCAGATGCGCGTGATCTTCGGGCGCCAGCCGACACCGTTGCGGACGCCGTTCCACCAGGTGCAGGGTTCGTTTTTCCGGCGCCGCCATCAGCATTCTCCCACGCAGGCTGCGGCCAACCGCACAGGCGCCTTCTACAATTTGCCTTATGAACATTCTCTGTATCAGCAATGGCCGCGTGATTGATCCCTCCCAGAACCTCGATCAGGTCACCGAGGTGTGGGTTCATGGCGATCGCATCCTGGGCGTGGGTCCCCACCCGGAGTTGCGGGCCGATCACACCCTCGATGCCTCCGGGAAAATCGTCACCCCGGGGTTGATCGACATGCACGTCCACCTGCGCGAACCCGGACGCGAGGAGGATGAAACGATCGCCACCGGAACCGCCGCCGCCCTGGCAGGAGGCGTTACCTCCGTCGCCTGCATGCCCAACACCGAACCCGCCATCGATAGCCAGGCGGCCGCCGAGTTTGTTTACCTCCAGGCCGAACGCGCGGGGAACGCCAACGTCTTCCCCATCGGCGCCATCACCAAGGGACGGCACGGGAAAGAACTGGCGGAGATTGGCGGACTGGTCGATGGGGGAGCAGTCGGCTTCACCGACGATGGTGCTCCCGTCGTCAGTTCCGAGATCATGCGCCGTGCCCTGGAATACTGCCGCATGTTCGACAAGGCGGTTCTCAGCCATAGCGAGGATCTGGAACTCAGCCGCAACGGGGTGATGAACGAGGGCTTCGAGAGCATGCGCCTGGGGCTGCGGGGCTACCCCGGCATCGCCGAGGAGGTGATGATCTATCGCGACATCGCCCTCGCCGAACTGACAGGCGGCCGTCTCCATGTCCTCCACGTCTCGACCGCCGGCAGTGTCGACCTCATCCGGCGCGGCAAGCAGCGCGGCGCGCGCGTCACTGGCGAGGCCTGCCCGCATCACTTCACCCTCACCGACAGGTGTCTGCGCACCTTCGACAGTAACTTCAAGATGTCGCCTCCCTTGCGCACCGAGGCCGACGTTCAGGCCATTCTCGAAGGGCTCAAGGACGGCACCCTCGATGTCCTCGCCACCGATCACGCTCCACACGCGCCCGAGAAGAAGATGGTCGAACTGGAACTGGCTCCCAACGGCATCATCGGTCTGGAGACCTTTCTTCCCATCTGCATCAAGGCGCTGATCGAGCCTGGTATCCTTACCTGGTCGCAAATGATCGAGAAGATGACGATCAACCCCGCTCGGGTGCTCGGCATCGATCGTGGCACCCTCAAACCCAACGCGATCGCCGACATCACCCTCATTGACCCCACCCGCGAGTGGACGATCGATCCAACGCAGTTCCGCTCGCGCAGTCGGAACTGCCCCTACGCCGGCTGGAAAGTCCGCGGCTGGGCTGCCACCGTACTTGTGGGGGGAGTTGTGAAGTTTGAACGCAAGTAACAACAACACCGACGAGGCAGCCTGAGCGCTCTCTTTCGGCGTCTTGTTGCCTCGCCGTGTCCCGCGCCCTCCGCCAGCCTCCTTGACTGCCCGGGTTAGAATGGGAGCAGCGAAACCGCATGCACTCAAGGAGCCATCCATGTCTCGGTTCTGGCAACATTTCATTAGCAACGGCTTCGAGTCGCCTCCCAATCCCCCTCCTCCACCGTCCCCTTCACCCGAGGAAGAGGCGGCCCTCGATGCCTATTCGCGTGTCGTGATCCGCGTGGCGGATGCGCTGCGCCCCGCGGTCGTTCATCTTCGCGCCGGTCGTGGCCGGGCTCAGGGGTCCGGGTCCGGCATTCTCTTCACGCCCGATGGGTTCCTGCTCACCAATCACCATGTGATCCAGGGCCAGCGCGAGGTACGGGTGCGCCTGGGAGATGGCCGCGACCTGAAGGGGCGCGTCATTGGCGCCGATCCCTGGACCGATCTCGCAGTCGTGCAGGCACAGACAGGCGAAACACCCTTCGCCCCGCTGGGCGATTCGGCGAAACTGCGCGTCGGCCAGCTGGTGGTCGCGGTGGGAAGTCCGCTTGGCTTTGAATCCACCGTGACGGCAGGAGTCGTCAGCGCCCTGGGACGCTCGCTGCGTAGTACTACCGGGCACCTGGTAGACAACGTGATCCAGACGGATGCCGCTCTCAATCCTGGCAACAGTGGCGGTCCGCTGGTGGACAGCCAGGGGCACGTGATCGGCATTAACACCGCCATCGTGCGGCCCGCGCAGGGCATCTGCTTTGCCATCGCCATCAACACCGCCAAGAACATCTTGCCCCAGTTGATGCAGCATGGCCGGGTCGTCCGTGGCTACCTGGGCATTCACGCCCGCAATGTTCCGTTGCCGACGGTGGTGACACGCAAATATCATCTGGACCAGACAGGCGGGGTTGAAGTCCTCGCCGTTGAGTCGGAGAGCCCCGCCGATCAGGCCGGCATTCTCGAAGAAGACGTGCTGGTGACCCTTGGCGAACAGTCGGTCGCCAGCGTGGATGATCTTCAGAAACTGCTGACGCAACTCCCCGTGGAAATCCCCTCGACCCTGGTGCTGTTGCGTGGCGAACGGCGCCTGGAACGATTGATCCTGCCGATGCCCTATCCCGATCCTGTCGCCTGACGACGAATCAAGCAACTACCCCCGCGCTGCGCCTTGTGCGCAGCGCAGGCTTTTTCTTCCCCGTAGAATCTCCGAGTGGGAAATTTTTTCCTTCACGGCGAACCTGTCGGGCTGGTACGGTATTCCTATTTATCAGTACTGATACCATTACCTCTCGTCTCACACGTAACACAGGTTGCCTTGGCGTGAGTCCGGGAAGGTCCCAGCGCGAGATCGACCATGCCTATCGTCGCCAGTTGTCCACAATGCTCGTCGAAGCTCAAGGCTCCCGACGAAGCAGCGGGACGCAAGATCCGCTGCCCTAAATGTCAAAGTGCGGTTCCCATCCCAACCGCCAGCAGTACCGAGGATACCCCCGCTCCCGCACCTCGCCCCGCTGCTTCCGCGGATCGGAAAGCTCGGCCCGACAGCGTGGCGATGCGCAAACCCTCTCCTCCGCCTCCCCCACCCAGGAAGGCGTCTCCGCCACCTGTCGACGAACTCGAAGAGGTTGAGGAGGACGACGAGGACCACCACATCCAGGAAGACGAGGACTACGACGACGCCCCGCGCGCTGCTCCGCGCAGCAAAAAGTCCGTCAAGGTCAAGCAGAGCGAGTTACTGGGCGAGCTTCCGCCCAAACTCGAAGAGAAAGTGCGCGAGGAACTGTCCAAGGGTGAACGGCTCATCTGGGTCGGCCAGCCGATGGTCAAACTCTACATGCTGCGCGGTATCGCAGGGTCGTGCATCGGCTCGATCTTTGCTGGCGTGGGTCTGTTCCTGGGCCTGATCATGGTCTTGAACGTGGGCGTGCTGGCCCTCTTGCCGGCCTTCCTCTTCGGTGGCATCGGTCTGCTTATCATGCTCTCCCCGATGTGGAAGAAGATTGAGGCGGACAACACCGTCTATGCACTGACCAATCGCCGAGCCATCGTCTGGCGCGGCCGCTGGTGGGGCGGGTGTACTCTGAAGAGTTACACTTCCATGGATCTGCGCGATATGCGCCGCCAGGATTCCTGGTTCGTCAAGGATGCCGGCGACCTGGTCTTTGAACAGTTCACGGTCGTCACCGTGCATTCAAAGGGCGGCATGTCGCGTCAGGTCTATGAGTAT
>JAKOSN010000148.1 GCA_029777335.1 Planctomycetota bacterium | reverse complement strand
GTTTTCCCCAGCCCAGCGCCCGATAGCCAACCCAGGTTCCCTCGGAGAGGTGCGTGCCGCGGAAATTCTGCGCCGCGACCACATACCCGGCCTCGGCCAACCGCGCAAACCCCTTGCGCGTCGCGGGGGCGCGCAGATCGGCGTAACGCTGTTCCAGGAGCACCGGCCACGGTCCTTTCCCCGAAGGGAAGTAGAGGTAGACCGACAACTTGATGCCATCACGCATTGGCACCATGACATGTTTCTCGGTGACAATCCCCAGATCCACCGCCGGTTCGGCAGCCTGGACAGGAGCGCTTGCCACGAGCATTCCAACCAGAACGAGAACGCAACGCCGATTTTGCATGAACCTTCTCCGCAGGTGGTCGTGTCTGCCCATCCAGAAGGACGCCCTGTGTGGGCAGTGGCCAGGAATGCACAGAGGGGATGGGGAATGGGGAACGCGCTCGCCTTCACCTCGACTCTCCAAGTTGATAGTTGTACTGAAAGCAGTTGCCTCGGCGGGCTGAGAGGGAGCGGCGTGGCGCCGGACTCGTCTTGGCGCACGGTGTGCAGCTGCTGTAGTTTACGCGGAGCCTTGACCTCCGGGGCCGCCTCGGCGAGCCGTGACCCGAGACCTTGGCCCGCGTTGTGGTTCGACTGCGTTCGACGTTCACCGACTGGAACGAGCTTTTTCATGGCCGGCACACAAGATAGTTTCGAGGCCTCGCGTGCAGAGAAGCTGCAACGGATCGAGGCTCTGGGTCTCGATCCCTGGGGGACGCGGTTCGACGGTCATCAACCGATTGGAGCGGTCCGCACCCTGCGCATCGATGCCACCCCGCCCGAGCGCGTTCGCGTGGCAGGCCGCATTGTGCTTCGGCGCGGCATGGGCAAGGTTGCGTTCCTCGATCTGTGGGACTGGACCGGACGCATCCAGGTGATGATCGGACAGAAGCAGGTGGGCGAACAGGGCTGGAATCTCGCCCAGCAACTCGATCTGGGCGATTTGCTCGGCGTCGACGGCACTTTTGGCAAGACCCGGACCGGCGAACTCACCATCTTCGCCGAGGGGTTACACTTTCTTGGCAAGTCGCTCAATCCGCACCCTGACAAGTGGGGCGGAATGCAGGATATTGAATTTCGGTTACGCCATCGCTACCTCGATCTGATCTACAATCCCGAGGTTCTTGATCGGGCGCGCAAACGGATCCTGATCATTCGCACCATTCGCCGCTTCCTTGACGACCAGGGGTTCTGCGAGGTCGAAACGCCGACCCTGCACGCGATCGCGGGCGGCGCGGCTGCGCGCCCCTTTATCACTCACCACAATGCGCTCGACATCGACCTCTTTCTGCGCATCGCGCTGGAACTTCATCTGAAGCGCCTTCTCGTGGGCGGCATCGAACGCGTCTACGAGATTGGACGGGTGTTTCGCAACGAGGGCATCAGCCCGAAGCACAACCCCGAATTCACCATGATGGAGCTGTACCAGGCGTACGGCGACTATCGCAGCATGATGGATCTGACCGAAGGGCTGATCGTGGCCTGTGTCGATGCGCTGGGTGCAGGACGCAGGCTTCCCTTTGGCGACACCGAGATCGATTATTCTCCCCCCTGGGAGCGCGCCCGTTACGCGGATCTCTTTCACAAGCACGTTGGCGTGTCGATGGACGACACCGAGGGGATCGTACGCATCTGCGAGGCACGCGGCTTCCCCAGCGCCAACAAGCACCCCGACGTATTGATCCATCATCTCTTCGAGGAATGCGTCGAGGACAAGCTCCTTGGACCGGTGTTTGTCTACGATTACCCTGCTTCGCTCTGCCCCCTGACCAAGCGTCAGCACCTCAATCCGAACGTGGCCGAGCGCTTTGAGTTGTACATCCAGGGGATGGAACTCGCCAACGCCTACACCGAGCTGAACGACCCGGTCACCCAGGAGGCGACCTTCCGCATGCAGCTGGCCGGGCTGCCTGAGGAAGACTCCATGGCGAAAATGGATGATGACTTTGTGCAAGCTTTGCGGTATGGAATGCCGCCAGCGGGTGGCCTGGGAGTGGGGATCGATCGGTTGGTGATGCTCCTGACCAACACCAGCACGATTCGCGATGTGATCCTCTTCCCGTTGCTCCGCCCGGAGAAGTGAACGGATGCTCGCTTTGCTCCCCCCTGGCTCCGCCGACGAGCGCAGGGAAACGGACCGAAGTCGCTTGAGAAGGATGGGCCATGTACAAGCTTCTGTTGTGCTGGCGGTATTTGCGTACCCGCTACCTGGCGCTGGTCTGCATCGTCAGTGTGATGCTTGGCGTGGCCACACTCATTGTGGTCAACAGCGTGATGGGCGGGTTTAGCACCAAGCTCAAGGAGCGCCTGCACGGGCTGCTCTCCGACGTGGTCATCGAGGCGGCCGACTACCAGGGGTTTGGCGATGCGGCCGGCAAACTGGCCCATATTCGCCGCGATCCGATGCTGAGTGAAAAGATCGAGGCGATGACCCCCACGCTCGAAATCTTTGCCATGCTCCAGTATCGCTACAATGACGTCCCCATGACACGCCCGGTGCGCTTGATCGGGATCGATCCCGTGGGGCGCTCGCAGGTGGGGGGATTTAGCGAATTCCTGGTCCACTCGGAGAATCGCGCGCATCCGGCGCGTGCCTTCGACCTCGACCCCGAGGGGCAGCGTCGCTACGAATTCAACCATCGCGGGCAATCCCTGCTGTTTCGCGAACCTCCACCTGTGCTTGCCCCGGGAGAAAAACCCCCGCCTGATCCTCCACCCAGTGAAATCCACGTTCCCCATGGCGCCATCATCGGCTATGCCATTGCCCACTACCGCAAACGCAATGTCCACCCGGAGGATCCGGAAAAAGACCTGACCATGCTCCGCCCGGGAGAGGATATCATCCTCACCACTGTCAGTGGACAGAAACTCGCGCCGGTCTTCGATCGCTTTGTCGTGACCGACTACATCAAAACCGAGATGAGCGAGTACGATAGCAATTACGTCTATGTTCCTCTGGAACATCTGCAAAAGCTGCGTGCGATGGAAAATCGGGTCACCAGCATCCAGATCAAGCTGAAGGATTACCAGGACGCGCCGCAGGTGGTGGCGCGGCTGAAGGAGATCTTTGCCTCGGACTACTACGAAGTTCAGACCTGGGAGGAGAAGCAAGGCCCGCTCCTGGCGGCGATTCGTGTGGAGAAGGGGATTCTGAACATCCTTCTGTTCATGATCATCGCGGTTGCGGGGTTTGGCATCCTCGCCATCTTCTCGATGATTGTGGTCGAAAAGACGCGCGACATTGGCATTCTCAAGGCGCTGGGCGCCTCCAACGGCGGGATCATGAAGATCTTTCTTGGTTACGGTCTCTTGCTGGGAGTGGTCGGCGCCCTGATCGGCACCGGTCTGGGGCTGGTCATCACCGAGAACATCAATGAGATCGAACACCTGCTGGCCAAGTTAACCGGACAGGATATCTTCCCCCGCGATGTCTACTACTTCGATCGCATCCCCACGGATGTGCAGCCCATGAACGTGTTGCTTATCAACCTCGGCGCCGTCGCCATCGCCGTCGTCTTCAGCGTTCTGCCCGCCCTGCGCGCGGCCCTGTTGCATCCGGTTCGCGCTCTGCGGTACGAGTAAGGGAGAGACGGTCCATGCTCAGCGCCATCAATCTGCACAAGACCTATCGCAAGCACGCCGTCCAGGTCCCCGTTCTGCGCGGGTTGGACCTGCACGTCGATCCGGGCGAGTTCCTCAGCATTGTCGGACAATCCGGATCGGGAAAGAGTACACTCCTGCACCTGCTGGGGACGCTTGATCGCCCCGACCAGGGCGAGATTCACCTCGACCTGGCGCGGATCGACAACCTCCCCGCCGGCGCGCGCGATCGGCTGCGCAACGCCACCTTTGGATACATCTTTCAGTTCTACCATCTGCTCCCGGAGTTGAGCACCCTGGAGAATGTCCTGATTCCGCAGATGATTGGCCATTCCATCCTGGGCTGGATGGTGAAGGCACGTGGTCTGCGGCGACGAGCCGAGGAGTTGCTCGAACGGGTGGGGCTCAAGCATCGCATCAAGCACAAACCTCGCGAACTCTCCGGGGGAGAGATGCAGCGCGCCGCCATTGCGCGGGCGCTGGTCAATCATCCGCGCATCCTCCTGGCGGACGAACCGACGGGCAATCTCGACGAGGACACCGGTCGGGAGATCGTCGGCCTGTTGCATAGCTTGAACCGTTCCGAGGGGCTCACTATCATCATGGTGACCCATAACCGCGATCTGGCGATGGAAACCGACCGTATCGTGCGCTTGACCGCAGGACGGGTAGAGGACCCTCCTGAACTCGCCCCCACTCCCTCGATCAGCCCGGCTTGCACCTAGCTAAAGGCAGTGCTCTCATGACCAAGATTTACATCAATGGCAAGCTCTTCGACCAGCACGAGGCTCGGGTCAGCGTTTACGATCACGGCCTGCTGTACGGCGACGGCGTCTTCGAGGGGATGCGCGTCTACAGCGGGAAGGTATTCCGGCTCAAAGAGCACATCGATCGGCTCTACGAAAGCGCCCGCCACATCTGGCTGGAGATCCCCCTCAGCCGCGAACAGCTGATGGAGGATACGATCGCCACGGTGAAGGCGAACCACAAGCAGGACGGCTATATTCGCCTGGTGGTCACGCGCGGCAGCGGCAGCCTGGGGTTGGATCCACGCAAGTGCAGCGATCCACAGATTATCATTATCGTGGATGACATCACGATGTATCCCCCCGAACTCTACGAGAACGGGCTGGAGATCGTCACGGCTTCCACCATCCGCAACCATCACAACGCGGTCAACCCGCGCGTGAAATCGCTCAACTACCTCAACAACATTCTGGCCAAGATCGAGGCCATCCGCGCCGGCTGTCTGGAAGCGATCATGCTTAACCACAACGGCGAGGTGGCGGAGTGCACCGGCGATAATATTTTCCTGGTGAAAAAGGGCGTCCTGCGCACTCCGCCCATCGATGCCGGGATCCTGGATGGCATCACGCGCAATGCAGTGATCGAGCTGGCGCGTGCGGCAAGTATCCCGGTGCAGGAATGGACGCTGACCCGACATGACGTCTATGCCGCGGATGAGTGTTTTCTGACAGGAACCGCCGCCGAGGTGATCCCCGTTGTCAAGTGCGACGGACGCACCATCGGCACCGGAAAGCCCGGCGCGATTACAAAGCAACTGCGCGAGCGTTTCTTCCAGCTCGCTCGCCAGTAGAATACCTCTCCAGCATTGGTACCCTGGATCGCCCGCAGGAGAGCTATCACTGGGAGTCGCCCACTCCCCAGGTAGTTCCCTGCGCTTGAACGGATCTGCGAGGAGAGTCCTGTGTCCCATTCGCTGAATCAGTTTTTTCATCCGACCTCTGTCGCCGTTGTCGGTGCCACGGACAAGGCAGGGAGCGTCGGAAGCATTCTGATGCAGAACCTGCTCGAGAATCCCTTTGGGGGGGTGGTCTACCCGATCAATCCCAAGCGACGCTCCACGCACGGGGTTTACACCTACCCGGAGTTGAAAGCCTGCCCGGGAAAGATCGACCTGGTGGTGATTGCTACTCCGGCGGCCACAGTGCCCGGGGTGATTCGCGAATGTGTCAACCAGGGCGTGCACTCGGCGATCATCATCTCGGCGGGGTTTTCCGAACTGGGAGCTGAAGGTCGACGCCTGGAGCAGGAAATCCGGGAGATCGCGCGCGGGCGGATGCGCATTATCGGCCCCAATTGCCTGGGCGTCATCCATCCGCCAAGCAATCTGAACGCCAGCTTCGCAGCCACGATGGCCGCCCCCGGCAAGGTGGCCCTCCTGAGCCAGAGCGGCGCCATCTGCACCTCGATCCTGGACTGGGCCAAAACACGCCATATCGGCTTTAGCTCGTTCGTCAGCGTGGGCTCGATGCTCGACGTCGACTTCGCCGACCTGATGGACTATTTCGCCGATGACGAGAACACGCGCAGCATCATTCTGTACATGGAATCGATCGGCAATGTCCGAAAATTCCTGAGTGCGGCGCGCAGTGTGAGTCGCACCAAACAGGTAATCGTGGTGAAATCGGGACGGCACGAGGCGGGGGCGCGCGCGGCGGCCTCGCACACGGGCGCCCTGGCCGGCTCCGATGAGGTGTACGAGGCGGCCTTTCGGCGGGCCGGCATTCTGCGGGTGACCACCATCCCAGAGCTGTTCAACATGTCCGAGATTTTGTCGATGCAGCCGCGCCCTTATGGCCCCGCCCTGGCGATCATCACCAACGCGGGCGGTCCCGGGGTGATGGCGACCGATGCCTTGATGACCGAGGGCGGTCAACTGGCCAAGCTCAGCGATGCCACCATGGAAGCGCTCAACTCCTTCCTGCCGCCGTTCTGGAGCCATGCCAACCCGATCGACCTCCTCGGCGATGCGGGCCCCGATCGCTATCGCAAGGTGGTCGAGGTGTGCGCCAGGGATCCCAACATCAACGGCCTGCTGCTCCTGCTCAGCCCCCAGGCGATGACCGACCCGACCGAAACCGCTCGACAACTCATCCCCTTTGCGCGCATTGAGCGCAAACCCGTTCTGGCGACCTGGATGGGAGGGGAATCGGTAGGGGAGGGACGCGAGATCCTCAACCAGGCGGGCATTCCCACTTTCGATGCGCCGGAGTCGGCGATTCGCGCCTTTCTCCACATGGTGCAGTATCACCGCAACCAGGAACTCCTCTATGAACGGCCGGAGACTCTGGTGGCGGGACGTCCCCCGCAGCGCGACGCCGTGGAGACCCTCCTGCAACGGGTTCGCAAAGAGGGACGCACCCTGCTCACCGAGGATGAAGCCAAGGAGGTGCTATACCTCTATGGCATCCCGGTCGCCCGCACTCTCCCTTGCCCCACCGTGGAGAAAGCAGTCGCCGCGGCGCGTGAAATTGGCTATCCGGTGGTGCTCAAACTCCTTTCCAAAACGATCACCCACAAGAGCGATGTGGGCGGGGTTCAGTTGAACCTCGGCGATGAAGCGGCCGTGCGCAGGGCCTACGACACCATCCGGAGCAACGTGGCGAAGCATGCGGATGCGAAGGCGTTTGAGGGAGTCACCGTTCAGCCGATGATCCGCCAGAAGGGCTACGAGCTGATCGTGGGAAGTTCGATCGATCGTCAGTTTGGCCCGGTGATTCTCTTCGGTGCGGGCGGAGTCCTGGTTGAAATCTTCAAGGACAAGGCCCTGGCCTTGCCGCCCTTGAACCAGACGCTGGCGCGGCGGATGATTGAGCGCACGCAGATTGCCAGGGCGCTGGCAGGAGTTCGTGGCGAGAAACCAGTTCCGCCCGAACAACTGGAAGGATTGCTCACGCGGTTCAGCCTGCTCGTCACCGACTTTCTGGATATCCAGGAGGTGGATATCAACCCCCTGCTGGCCTCGGCGGAAGGAGTGATCGCCCTGGATGCCCGAATTCTCCTTTGTCCGGCCGACCTGCCAGCCGACCAACGGCCCCGGCTGGCGATCCACCCCTATCCCAGCCAGTATGCAGCGCCTTTCAAGCTCCGCAATGGCAATGAAGTGCTGATCCGTCCCGTTCAACCAGAGGATGAGCCGCTGCTCATTGCTCTGCATGCGAGCCATTCCGAGCACACAATTCGCATGCGGTTCTTCAGTCTGGTCAAGTCGTTGTCGCGGGATAGCCTGATTCGTTTGTGTCATCTCGACTACGACCGCGAAATGGCGCTGGCGGCGGTCTCTCGGGATAGTGCCCATCCGGTGATGATGGGGGTTTCGCGCTATTACTGGGACCCGGAAACCAACACCGCGGAGTTCGCCGTGGTGGTGGGAGATGCCTGGCAGAGGCAAGGACTGGGACAGCACCTGATGGAACGCCTGCTGACCATCGCGCGAGAACGGGGCATCGCCACTCTCACCGGACAGGTGCTGGTGGAAAATCAACCGATGCTCGATCTGATGCAGCGCCTGGGGTTCGCCGTGCAGCCCAGTAGCGACCCCTCGATTGTCCAGGTATCCAGGTCATTGACCTGAGTGAGTCTCAGCTGGACTCACGCGGCCACGGTGGCCGACGGGACCTCATCGAGCATCAGGCGGACAACTCGTTCAACCTCGTCGCGCAGTTCGGCGATCTGGCGATCCTGAAGTTGTTGCGAGGCACGCAGGCGGTCCAGTTCCGCTTCGTGCTGCCTCTGCACCTGCTCGGCCTGGGCACGCGATTGATCCCAGAGGGTGTATTCGCGATGCGTTTCTTCCTCGCGTTGATCGAGGAGTTGCATGCGATGAACGAGGTCATCGGCCTGGATCTGGAGCCGGGCCGCCTCGTTGGCCAGGGCACGGCGCAGTTCCGTGCGAGCTTTCTCCGAGCGCGACTGAAAAGCAGACCACTGGCGACGCAGCCGTTCCAGACGTTTTTCCGCGGCGGCCGAATCAGGGGCGCGGCCCACGATCTCCAGCTGGAGCTGCTGCAAGGCCAGGTTGCGCTCAGCCAGGGTGCGCTGCCCTTCCTGCAGATCATGTTTGCGCTGCTGACATTCCTCCCACAGAGCGATGTACTGGCGCTGAATCTCTCGGCAGCGCATGCGTTCGCCGTCGAGTTGTTCGCGTTCAAGGCGCCGCCGTTCCGCCCAGCGCTGGCGTAAGCGATCAAGAATCCCCTGGCGCCTTTCCACCACGGCTTCGCGCGTCTGCAGACGCAACAACCACGCCGCCCGTTCCGCCTGCCAGGACGAGGACCACGCGGTCAGGCGCGTCTGCCATCCTTCCAGCTGGGTGTGGATGGCGCCGTTGACCTGTTGCTGCTGGAGAAGGTCGGCCTGGAATCGTTCGAGTTGCTGTTCGCGTTGGCGGACCCGTGTCTCGCGTTCCTGAAGCTGCTGCGCCGCTTGCTCCAACTCCGGCACCAGGGCGATCTGTTGCTCATGCCATGCTTGCTGAGCGCGAAGCAAGGTTTCCCACTGTTCCACCAGATGGAGACGTTGATCGGCGAGGGCACCTGCCAGACTTTCCAGCGCGGTAAGATCCTTCCCTTCGAAGGTGGCACCGAGAAGGGTTTCGGGAACCCGCGTTGCCAGAGGAGCACTGCTTCCGGCGGACCCCGCCGACCATTCCACGGAATGGGCCTGCATAAGATCGCCCATGTGTTCCCGCAGGTGGCGAACACGATTCTCCAGGCCCGTAATCTCGCGCGTCAGGCGAGCTCGCTTCTCCTCCGCCTCGCGCAGCTGTTCCTGATACCAGCGCTCCTGCCGGGCGACCTCCGCGGCGCGGTCCTCCAGTTGCACGCGCTGCTCGCTGAGCGCCGCAGCCTCGCGGCGTTGTTGCTCGTGCCAGCGTGCCTGTTCGGTTCGGAGTCCTTCCTCCTTGGCATCCAGTTCGCGTCGGCGCAGTTCTGCCTCCCCATTGAAGCGCAAACAAGCCTGGTTGAGCGCTCCCCGCTCCTGGCGAAGGCGCTCCCGTTCCTGGTTTACCTTCTCCTCGCGCTGGTGGATCGCTGCTTCCTGGATACTCCAGTGACGCTTCCAGCGCCGACGCAAACGCCGACGGAACTCGACCAGCCGTGCACGGGCCAGACGTGCTCCATCCAGTTCGGCACGCAGCGATTGGTTCAGATGTTCTTGTTGCGAGGCGATCTCAGCTTTCACCTGTTCCAGTCCGGCCCGCTCCTGATGAAGCTGCAAACGATCCTGGCGCAATTGCTCCTGCATCTCAACCAGGCCGCGCTGTTTCTCTTCCAGATGGCTGGCGAGTTGTTGTTCCTGTTTCTCCAACGCAACTCGCCGCTGTTGCAGCCGAATTTCCTCGTCGGTGAGAGCCGCCTGCTGAGCAACCACCGCGGCCGCCTGAATGCGCAGCGCATCTCGTTCGCTGGTACGAAGTACAGGCTGAGGCTCCCCCGTGCCAGGGAACTCGTCGGGAAGGGCGACCTGGAACTCGAATGGCCCGATGCGAAGGAGATCGCCCTGACGCAGGAGACAGGTCGTGATTCGCTCGTCGTTGACAAAAGTACCGCTCTCGCTCCCGAGATCGCGGAGGATCACCCCGGTGGGTGTGGGGAGCAGAACGCAATGAAGCGGTTGGACGGTCTCGACATTGAGGCGAATGTCGCACCCTGTGGCCTGGCCAACCAGGGTCATGGGGAGAGTGAGGGCGCGGCGCATCCCCGAGTGCCGGCTGTTCTGGAGAATCAATTCTCCATGGCGCGCGGACCCGGCAGAGTTGCTGTCGGTCGGCAGAGGTTCCATCGGCTCCATCCGGCACCCCTCCCAAGGCGGGATTCTGTCGTTCCTCCTTTAATCGACCGGTGCACGAGACAAAGTTGAGCAGAGGAAATCGAGATGTGGGCTTCCTGGGCCGGTGGGCGCAACCTGGGAGAGAGAATCCCTCTGCGCAGATTGCGCCGACCAGCCGGTCGGAGGCGGATTTAGACTCCCAGCATGCGATTGAGCGTCGTTACCAGTTCGTTCTCCGGCCGGAGACCAACCAGCCGCTGCCGAGGTTCCTCCCCGCCCTGGAAGAAGAGAATCTGGGGGATGCTGGTAATCCCATAGCGCACGGCGGTATCCGGATTATCGTCGGTGTTCAGTTTACCCACCTTGACACGACCAGCAAACTGAGTGGCGATCCGATCGACCGCCGGGGCCAGGGCGCGACAGGGCCCACACCAGGGTGCCCAGAAATCGACGAGGACCGGGACCTCGCTCTTGACGACTTCCTGTTCCCAGTTTTCCGTGGTCAGCTCGATGACATTGGGGCTTGCCATTGATGGTTCCTTATGCGCAGACAGGGCCGCCCTGAGGGTTGCGCGATGCAAGTACAGGGAATCCCAACACCCTCATTATACCCCAGAGGGCGGCGAAACGACAACGCGGACGTCCGGCGGGTCCTCTTCCGCTCTGCGCCGGGGAGGACTTTTCGCTTCGCAGGTGTCCGCGCAGTCCAGGAAAAACGGATGGAAAGAGAGAGAGAGGGCGCCCAGGTTTCCCCAGACCGGCGTATTTACACCTGAGGAACAAAGGACCTCTCGTTTGGGAGTTGCGGTGGTCTGGGGGTTCTGTCATCATGGTGGATGAACTCCCCCATTTTGCATCCACACCGGCACCCGTGTCCCGCAAGGAGTCGGCCGATGAGGCATCTGTTGCGAGCTTTGTTGTTGAGTGTGATCTCGCTGGGGTGGCTGGGATCCTCGGTTACCAACGCTCAACCAAGAAAAGACTTACGCCTTCTGAGTTTTGAAACCGAGCTGATCCTCGAAACTGGGGCCCGCACTGCGGCGGCCGACGTGCTTCTGTTCACTCCCGATGGCAAACGATTACTCGCAGCGGGCGACGACAAGGTGGTGC
This sequence comes from Planctomycetota bacterium, assembly GCA_029777335.1. GTDB lineage: Bacteria > Planctomycetota > Planctomycetia > Gemmatales > Gemmataceae > JAKOSN01. Next base: position 6,210 of record JAKOSN010000148.1, on the reverse strand, counting down.
GTGCCTGGCCCTTTGATCCCGTCACGGGGCTGGATCGGACGAACCTGCGGACGCTGCGCTGGAGCATCTATCGCCAGCAGCGCGGCAGCATCTACGCGGCAGCCCTGGATCGCAAGGCAGAGCGCATCGCGGTGGCAGGATGGGGGATACGGAATGGGTCCGTGTCGATCCTCGATCTGAAAACGGGCGAAACCCTGGATGGGATTATTCCGGCCAACAATGGCAAGAAAATCCCGCGCGACATGACCACGATCTGGGCGCTGGCCTTCTCGCCTTCTGGCAAGCAGGTGGCGATTGGAGCCGCCGACGGGCGCATCTTCGTCTGGGAGCCCGGAACGGAGCAGAGCTTCCAGCTGCTCGGAACCCATCCCGGGGGAACGAGGGGCCCGAACATTGTGCGCTTTGTCCATTTTGCCGGCGAGAACGAACTCCTCTCGGTCGCCGCAGATGGCCATGTCCTCGAATGGAACGTGGCACAGCGCAAATCGCGCCAACGCTTCCGCTTCGACGAACGCGAACTCTTTGGCGTGGTTCTCGATCCCTCGGGCAAATGGCTCGCGGCTTTCAGCGCCACCCCAAGCAAGATGAGCGAGGCCCGGGTCGAAATTCGCTCGCTTCAGGGCGAGAATGGCCCCACCATCAAGTTGCCACGGGGACGCTACCCGCGCTGTGTCGCCTTCAACCCGAAAAAACAGCAACTGGCGGTGGGATATTACACCGAGCCGATTGCCTCGTTCTACAAGATCACTGGTGGCGGAATCTCGCTCTACGATCTCAGCGAACGTGAACCGCGTCCGGAGCCGGGGCCGCCCAACTCGTATTACCCCGAGGTGCTGACCTTCCACCCCGACGGCAAGCATCTGGCGGTCGCCGGAGGGCAGGATCACGAGGTTGAGGTATGGACCCTGAATCCCCTCACCCTGACAACCCGGATTCTCGGGCAGGGGCGCTGTCTCTGGGGCGTCGCCTTCTCCCCGGACGGGCGCTTCCTGGGTTACCGCAATCAGCGCGAAGTGAATCCCGCCTCGCCCAATGAGTGGGGGAAAGGGGAGTGGAATGTCTTCGATCTCAAGGACCTCGGCTGGGCAAAGCCGCCCCAGCAACAGGCTTTTCAGCCTTTGCGCCCGCTGGAACGCGCCAATGGCTGGAGTGTGCTCACCGATACAAAAAAGTCAGCGGTCTGGGAGGTCAAGGGGCCCAACGGGGAACAGTACGCCCTCCCCCTGCAACCGGAAGACTTTGTCCCGCGCTGTTACACCTTCCTGGAAGGCCGCCCCACTCGTCTGGTGATCGGACATTACTGGGGGATGAGCGTCTTTGAACTGGGAGCGAAGAAGGCCCGGCTGGTGCGCAAGTTCGTTGGTCATCAGGGCGAGGTCATGTCGGTCGCCGCGTCGAAAGATAGTAAATTGCTGGTCACTGCCTCCCGTGATCAGACGATCGTGTGCTGGCGCATGGACCCCTGGCTTTACCACCCCGAACTGGGAGCCCGTTTCCGGGTCGTTGACAAGGACACCCTTGAGATCGTCGACGTCGATCCCGGGAGCCCGGCCTGGGAAGCGCGCATGCTCAAGGGCGACCAGATCGTCATGATGATGTATGCCACCAAACCCGTCGCCGGTGGCGCCGAGGTCTGGCAGCAAACGATTGAGAACCTGGAGCCAGGTCGGGAAATTATCGTTGACGTGAAACGTGCGGGCGAAGCCAGACCAGTGCGTTTGCTCACCACCGTCCGCCAGCGCCCACTCTGGGGATTCTTCCCGCAACAGAACAAGGAGTGGATCCTCTGGCGCCACCATGGCTACTATTACGATTGCTCGACCAACGGCGATTTTAGCATCGGGTGGCAGCTCAGCGGCGAAAACAACGCCACCCCACGTTTCGATCGTGCCGAACAGTATCGCGCACGCTTCCAACGACGAGACAAGCTCGTGGGATTCCTTCCCTATCCCAAGGACGTGGAACGGGTCAGTTTGCTGGAAGAGCTGGCACCCAAGGTGGTGCTGGCCGCCGAGTCGACCCGAGTGCGCAATCAACCGGCGACCATCGATCTGACCGTTTCGGCCAGCGGTGAGGACTACATCAAGAAAGCGGCCGCTGTCAAAAATCAGGAGCGTCGCGACCTGGACCGCGTCCTGATCTGGGTGAACGATCACATGGTGCAGGAATGGCAAGGGCCGAAACTCGCTGCCCTGATGAAGGAGGAGCGGTTCCGCACTGAATACAAGATTCCGGTCAATGCCATGCGCACGGGAAAAAACATTGTCACCGTGCAGGCATTCAGTCGCGAGCAGTGTCGCAATGATCAACAGCTGGAAATCGAGATGCAGCGTCCTCCCACCCCACCCACGCTCTACACCCTGGCCATCGGCGTGGGTGATTACAGCCAGGTCAAACTGGCCAATCTGAGCGCGAACAAGGATGCCGAGGCACTGAACAAGCTGATCAAGGCCCATACAGGAAAGCTCTTCAGCAAGGTGGATGACAAGGTTCTGCAGGACGACCAGGCCACCAAGGCAAACGTCATTCGGGAGATCCAGCGCATCGCCAAACTGGCTCAGCCCGACGACATGCTGGTGATGTTCCTGGGTGGGCACGGAACCTCGGACAGCGATCTCAAGGCCAACGCCGGGCAGCGGGGCATCGGTCCGCTCAAGGAACGCCTTGAGCCGAATACCTTCATCTTCTGCACCAGCAACATTAACCTTGAAAAACCGGCCACCACGGCGCTAACAGGGCAGGAGATTTACGAGGCTCTCGCACAGGTCACCTGTCGCAAGGTGCTCCTGCTGGACGCCTGCCACTCGGGGACTGTCGGCCTCGATCCTGTGCGCTCCGTGACTCCCTCGGCAGTCGGTCCGGTGATTCTGTCGGCCTGTGCCCCGGACCAACTCGCCACCGAAAGCAAGCTCCTGGGTGCCCTGGAAGCAGAGGGACGCGCCCAGGGCCTGTTCGCAATCGCGATGATCCTCGCGTTTGAAGACGATTTTGACAAGGTCGATGGCGACATCGATCCTGCCCAGAAAAATGGCAAGATTGATGCCGAGGAACTGTCGCACTACCTGGTGCGCAAGGTGCCTCAGCTCCTGAAGCGAATCAGTCCCCGTGACGAGCAGGATCCGCGCGCTTTCCTCCCGAAGCTCGAAAAACGACTCGACCTCGCCGAAAAGTGATTCCTGCGTCGGATATAGAATAAGCAGCAGTGCGTTGTGGCAGTCTACAGGGGACTGCCACAACCGGATTCTCCAAGGAGATTCGTTCCATGAAGCGATCTTTCTGGCAGCGGCTCGCGCGGTACACTCTACTGGGGCTGACCGCTCTGGTGGGGACCCTGGCAACTGCGCCAGCAGTCCGCGCAGACAACCTCGACGAGGCTCTGCTCGCCCAGAAGAAGAAACTCTTCAAATACATTCATGAGAAAAAAGCGAAGACGGTCGGGGTGCTGAAGTTCCGAGGCCAAATTGATGATGGGCCGGTCTCTTTCACCATCGGTCCGATTAACACCATCCTCGCCGAACGGCTGGAAATGGTGCTGCTCCTTGGCTCCGATCCGAGCGATCCGATCAACGTGATTCACGATGCCAACCAGGTGGCGGTGCGGAGCAAGCAACGGATCAACTATTTGACGGTCGACGGACGCAAAAAGCTATTTGAGCTGAATTACCCTGTGGTGTCCGGGAACAAACCCCTCCCGGCGGATATCTTCTTTACTGGCTTCTTCAAGATCGACCTGACGAAGCGCACCACGGCGGTGGCCCTGGCCGCTTTCACCCGCGATTCGCCCAAGGTTCAACCGTTGAACATTGAATTTGAGGTGAAGACGGATCGAAACATCCTGGCCGATGCGTCCCAGGGGTTTGTGATCCCTCGGGCTGCCCTGAAGAAACGGGGCGCCTTCGACGATCACTTCGACGAAATGGGCAACACCAGCGCCCAGAAGGAAAAGAAGGAAAAAGAGAAGCAGAAAGAGGCCAAGAAGCCAGCGCAGAACGAACAGGACACCAACAAGGAACGCCTTGCCGAGTTGCGCATGTTTGTGCGCAGTGAAGCCGGGGACTATGAGGTGACCTATCTCCCCGACCCGACCAATCCCGGACAGAAGAATTTCAAAACCGATCGGCCTCTGACCGTGGGGGATCGGGTTTATTTCAAACTCACCAACCTCTCCAATCAGCGGATTGCCGTGGTGCTCTTCGTGAACGGTGTCAACACGCTGTACGAGGGCAAGGGAGATTCTCGTGATCTGCCCAAGTGGGTGCTCGATCCGGGCGATCAACCGCTGGTGGTCAGCGGGTATTACACGGGGGACACCGGCGAAAAGAACGTCAAGGCGTTCACGGTCGTGCCGGAATCCGCCATGGACGAACCGCTCAGCGATGCCACCATCGGCACGGTGCAAATGCACGTGTTTGGGGAAGCCGCCGAGACCCCGACTTCCCAGGATGCTCCGGGCACACGCGGACTTTCTCGGGCCGAGTGGGAGAAGGCGCAACGCAAGGGATCTTCGCTGGCCAGTCTGCAACAACAGATTCTGAAAACCACAAAAGCCCAGAGCCGTTCCCGCGGGTTGATCAAGGGTGGCGAAACCGAGGATGGCAGCAAGCTGAATACCGTGGAGTTCAAGAATCCACAATTGATGCAGGAGTTCTCGCTCCGCTATTACGACAGCCCCAAGTAACGCCGCGAAGCACCCGGCAGCAAACACTCAGGTGGGGAGGAGAAACCTCGTTGTTTCTCCCTCCCCTTTTCTGCTCAGGAGAAGCATCATGTTCCCATCGACCTGCTGGCTGAGACCGTTGTTGTGCCTGGGGGTCGCCATCTTCCTGGTCGCGCCGGCGCGGGCAGACAGCCTCGATTTCGCCCTGTCGACCAAAAACAAAGCCATCCTGCGCTATCTGCAAAACAAGAACGTTGAGACCGTCGGGGTTTTGAAGTTTCAGGCGAGCGTTGGAAGTGAGAAACCACGCCTCGATGTCGGACCGATCAACTCGGTCATGGCGGAACGACTGGAAACCGTCCTGATCCTGGGTACCGATCCCGCCCATCCTCTGAACATCATTCGCGATGCCAGCTCCCATGCCGCTGCGCAGAAAGGCAATCTCGACTACCGGGATGCTACAGGACGCAAAGAGTTGCTCGATCTCAGCTATCCGCTGGTCTTCGGGGAGAAATCGGTCAAGCCAGATCTCTTTCTCACGGGCCTTGTTCACCTCGATCTGAAAGCATTGAAAACCAAGGTCACCTTGCTGGCCTTTGACAACAAGTCAAAGGCTCTGGAAGACACGGGGATCCGCTTTGAAGTCCCACTCGATCGGAGCACCCTGGCCGATGCGGGTCGTGGCTTTGTGCTCACGCGCGAACAGTTGATGGACAAACGCGGGGCCTTCGACGAACACTTCGGCGATGAACTGGCTGCCAACCAGGTCCAGAACAATCCAGTCACGGTGCTCAAATCGCCGAACAAACTGGTGGCGATGAAAATCCTCATCGAGGGGAAGGGCGAGATGGAGATGGTGGATGATGAAAGTCATCCGGGAGCCGGCTATTTCCGCACCCCGCGCAAGTTTGAACTGGGCGACAAGGTTCGCATTCAGTTGACCAACCTGACCGACCGGGTCCTTGCAGTGGTCGTCAAGGTCAATGGCATGAATACCCTTTATGAACAAAAACTGGATGCGATCAATTGTTCCAAGTGGGTTCTGGATGCCAAGCAAACCCTTACCATCAAGGGTTTTTACCTCTCCGACGATGGGAAGAATCTCGCCCCATTCAAGGTGATCCCGGAAGAGGAGTTCGTGGCCAAGGGACTGGCAGACTCCAGCATGGGAACGATCAGCATGCATGTGTTTGTGAAGGGGGATGAAAAAGCCAAGGAGGCGAAGGTGGTGGCCCGAGCAGTGGTGCGCGGTTATCCGCTGCGCAAGTGGGAGGAAGAGAAAACCAAGCTGGCTTCCATGAAAGACGTGAAAGCGTTTTTCCAACCTCTGTACAAGGTGTTTGGGCGCAACATCCTTTTCCGTGACGATCAACTGGTCGAGGGCGCCAAGCTTGTGACAGAAAACTTCTGGGATCCACAGGAAGCGCAGGTTCTTTTCCTGCGTTATCATCGCTGAAGCGGACCACTTCTTCTGCCGGGGACTTTCCCATGCCAGCGAGCCATCTTCCGTCTCGTCTTCCTCACCTGGCCACCTGGATGCGGCTCCTGATCCT
>JAKOSN010000023.1 GCA_029777335.1 Planctomycetota bacterium | reverse complement strand
CCCTGAATAAGGACACTTCTGGTGACGGTCCCGTCGCGATTCTCCAGGCAGAGGGAGAGGAGGTTTTGCGCTTCCTCCGCAAGCGGCACATTGGCGATCGTGAGAAGCCACTTCTGACGCCCGTTGACTACCGCGCCCTTCTTGACATCACGTGTGAGATCCAGGCGATGCAGGCTCTGGTGGTCGCCGTGGGTCAGACGCCAGTAGGCGTCCTGAGGGGGAACCTCCTGGGGCGTTTCTGCCTCGGCGCTCAGCGTGATCAACTGATTCTTGATCTCGGCGGGGGGTTGCACTGCCGCGAGGAGCGGCGGACGGCGCACATAAGCGCGCAACTGTACTTTTCGACTGCGTTTTTCCAACCCCGCACTCACCTCGATCAGGTTTTCTCCCGGTTCCACCGGGATCTTGGCGCTCAGCGTCTGCGCATTGCGATCGAAATCCGCCTGAACTTCCTTCCCCCGCACCTTCACCTGGAACGTGTATGGCACTTCTTCCAGAGGCGCAAGTTGTCCGAGCAGGAGCACTTCGCGTTGATCGGGATCAAGCCAGTCGAGATTCACGGGCTGGCGCAGCATGAAGAGGGGAAGTTCCGGCTGAAAGTCGAGCTTGAGCCGCCAGGTCTTCTCGGGACTCTCCTTCGCCTGTGCCTTGAAAACCAGCGTTTGCTCTCCAGGGTCCAGGGTTTTCTCGATGGTGAAGCGGAGCCTTCGCATCGGTTTTGTCGTCGGGTCGAATCCCGGCAGATTGGCGCCATTGAGCGAGGCGACGGTGAGATCGGTCTCTGCCTCGACAAATCCACTCACCTTCACCTTCTTCACCTGGACCAGCACCGCCTCATTCTCCCGCGGAGGATACCCGCCGCGCACCGACGGATCGACCGACTCGATCACCAGCAACGGGACGGGAACGGGACTGTACTCGAGCGAGAATCGCCGTTCTGCGCTCTCGTAAGTCTCGTATCCCTTGAGGAGACCCACATTTTCTGCCCGCACCACGATGTCGTTGCGCCCCTCCTGCAGCGTCACCTCCTGTTCATGGTCGCCCTCGGCAAGATCCTTCACCTTTTTGCCGTTGAGCCAGAGACTCGCCGCGATCACCTGCCCCTTGATACTTGGCAAGACCGTTGTCTTGACCACAAACGTCTTCTTGCGCACCAGGGCGTGTTCGGCCGCCCCGAACTGTTTCAGCCAGGTGGCGGGGAACTGAACGACCGGGGGCGGCGGCAGATAAAGGACCTCCAGAGGGCGAGTTTGTGGGGTGGCATTGGCTTCCTGGGTCAGCACGGCGACCGCGACGGTTCGCGCTCCCCGCTGCCAGGGTAAGGCCGACAGGTCCTGCTCGTAATGAACCCCATCGCCGGGAGGAAAATCTTTCCATCCCGCATTATCCATTTGCCAGCGCACCCAGCTGAGATCGACGGGATTGACGTTGTTGACATTTGCCACCAGCGTCAATGGCGTGTGCTGGACAATGGGGCGGTTCTTCGCATCGACCTTCTCCGGACGTTTGCCAATCTCTCTGATCGACAGGTCGATGGCCACCTCGGCGACATTTTTGGGCCGCAACAGATCCAGCGCCGCCGAGAGTTCCCCCTTGGCGATCAGCGCCCCCAGCAGCCCTTGCTTGTAGTACTCCTTGCGATAGCGATCCGCGGTGACGAAGGTCGTCGGATGCTCGGCGTTGGCCGTGTTGGTGTGCCAGCCAATGAGCGTTTCCGCCGTGGCATCACTGCGATCGTACGGTCCCATTGGGTTCCAGCCCACCCACTCATTGTCGCGGGTGATGAACAGGCTGAACAACGGCTTTCGTTCATCGATCCCCTGATCGACCTGGAGGGTGACATCCCGCTGTCCCACACGCAGCACCACGGTGTTGGCCTTGTTCGCTACCCTCGGCGGCGTGAGCCAGATTGCCTGGTAGTAATCTCGGGCCAGCGTCATCGGCTTGAGTTGATCCTTGCTCACCAGACCGGCGACCTTGTCGTCGACCTTGATGCCAGCGTCCTCAAGGGCCTTGCGATTGGCAGCGTTCAACGCCTGGCGATCGATTTCGCCGACCACCAGTTGTTTCCCTTCTTCCCGGACGATCAGACCGCGCAGCATGCCCCGGGTGAGCGCCCTGGGCAGATCGAGGAGGCTCCAGATACAGATCGTTTGATCCTCGGCGACCGAGGCCAGGAATCGCCCATCGCCGGAGAAGGCCAGCGCAGTGATGGGGTTGACATGCCCGGTGAGTTCGCGAAACTCCTGCCCCGTCTTCCCGTTGTAGAGGAAGAGATAGGTCTGCCCGCGTTCCTGAAAGGCAGCCGCGACCAGCGGGAACGGCAACCGGTCACTCTCAAACTGAGCCAGCGCCGTGAGGGTCTGGTTCTTGCCCAGGGGAGGAACCGCCCGCGCCGGGGTATTCGGCGTATCCTGTTGCCAGCCGTCGAGCCGGTCGGTCAGCCGGCCCTGTTCCAGATCAAAGATGCGATCGCCCTTTTCCGGCCCGCGCGGCGCCGCTCCCGGCTCGGGTTGGCGTTGCCGTTCAGTGTTCAACGCCAATCCGAGCTTTTTGCCATTCTTCACAAAGCTTACATGATGCCACGCCTGCCCCTTGCTGCGGAGCGGTTTCTGAAGCGGCTGTTTTTTTCCGGCGAGGAGATCGGCGATGGCGAAAACACTGATCTCATGCTCGCGATTCCCTCCCGCGGCGACAAACCGCCCGCCAGGGACCGTTGCGAGCATCGGCTTGATGCGCCCTCCCTTCCACAGCGGCGCCTCCCCCAGCAGCTGCCCAAATGATTCGCCCTCGCGAATCCCCAGCGAGCGCAATTCAAGACGATATTCCTCCTTCTCGACATCGCTATCGGGAACGCGGACCACACAGGCGACCAGATCAAGCGGTCCGCCGCGCCGCGAGGAACACAGGCCAAGGGCTCGCGGTAATGTGCCGCGCTCCAGCGCGCCATCCATCCCTGCATCGAGAGCTGGTTGCGTCCCGTTCGGGAACGTCCAGGCTCCGATTCGGCCTCGACCCCCGCTCTGACGCCCCGCAATCACCCCCACACCAGGGAGAAAGCTCACGGTGTCATCAAACGTCCCCTGCGACTTTTCCGCCCAGAGTTTGCCCTCGGAGGCGGCCCACAGGCGAAAGGTGCCATCCTGCAAGGCGATGCCGACCAGAACCTCCGGTCCACGTTCACCGCCGGCCAGCCAACACGTCAACCCGGGGCGTAACCGGGTGGGCGGAAGTCCTGGCAGGACCAGTGGTTTCACCCCGGGCCACGGCTTCTGGTTGTCCACATCCCAAAGACGGACGACGGTCTGTTCCTCCTTGCCATCCCACTCCAGGGCCACACTCGCCAGCACATTGGGGGCAACTCCTTTGAGACTCGACCCGCGCGCAGCGAACTCCATGGTGAGCACGGGTCCTTCGTGCCCACGCAACCAGTAGATTGTGGTTGGATCGCCGTCCTTGAAGAGATAAATCGTCCCCTGATCGCGGCGCATCACGGCATCGACGCGCCCTGTCATCGGCACAACCACCCCTGGTTCGCGGTAGCCCGCCGACTCGCGCATCAAGCTATTCCCACCCACCGCCATCCACTTGCCGTCGGATGATAGGGCGAGGGCGTTGAGATCCCCCTGCGAACCCGGTCCCAGGGGCACGCGATAGGAGCGCCGCTCCAGATACTCAAACCGTCCGCTGGGTTTCTCCTCGTACGCCCAGCTGCGGACCACCTTGTCGTACCCCGCGGCGTGGAGGGTCAGGCCATCCGGACTGAAGGAGAGCGCTGTCACGCGGGCGGTTGGCCCCTGGGCTTCCAACCGCAAGAACGCTCCCTGTTCTTTCTGGGCCACAGGGGGCTGTTCGGCAGCACGAAGCGTCCCCGCCAGCAAACAGGTGAGGACGAGTGGAAGAGAGGAAGTACGCATGATGTGTCGTTCTCACAGAGAGGATACCCGAATGGTCATCTTGAGAACCATTATACGACGCTCCCTGGCGAAAGGGGCACTTCGTCGCGCGGGCGGCTTGCTATAATGGTGAGCGAGCCAGCATTTCGTTCCTGTGTGGTCAGAGGGAGTAGCAGAGTGAGCGGAACCCCCGAGCCGCGTCGATCCGGCAGTCCCGTTCCGTCGCTTGACGACCTGAAAAATCGCCTGCGCCGCGCCTGGGAAGATCTCAAGAGCCCTGGAATGTGTGTCGATCTGAACGCACTCCTCCTGACCGGCGGCGAAACGGTGCGCTCCGTGGAGGTTCAGGAACTTCTCAAGCTCGATATGCAGATCCGCCAGCAGCGCGACCTGTCGTTCGATCTACTGGTCTACAAGAAACAGTTTCCCCGACTGTTTGAGTTGTGTCCGCTCAGTCCCGAACTGATCTATCACGAGTATCAGCTCTGGCAGCACCTCGGCAATGCGCCCTCCCTGAGTACCTACTGCGAGCGCTACCCTGAGCATGCCAATTCGCTCACCCGGCTCAGCCGCGAAAGCAAGGGGACCAACCTGGACGAGACCCGGGCTACTCGATCCGGCCCCAGCACCGCCGACCTGCCTGTCGTGAAGCATTCCTCGGGGATTACCTCTGCGTTAAGCCAGCACTATCGGATGATCCGTAAGCTGGGCGCGGGAGCCTACGGCGAGGTGTGGCTGGCGGAGGCCCCCGGTGGCGTCGAGGTGGCCATCAAACGCATTTTTCGCTCCCTGAATCACGAGGAGGGACACCGCGAACTCCAGGTTTTGAAGCTGATCAAGGGCTTACGGCATCCGTTCTTGCTCCAGACCCAGGCCTACTGGCAGGAGGACGATCGGCTGTGCATTGTCATGGACCTGGCCGACTGCAGTCTGCGCGATCAACTGATGGCGGCCAAGAAACGCGGGCTCAGCGGCATTCCCGCCGAGGAATTGCTCCCGTATTTCAAGGAAACCGCCGAGGCGCTCGATTTTCTGCACGAGAAACACCTGCAGCATCGCGACATCAAGCCCGAGAATATCCTGCTGCTCAAGGGACACGCCAAGGTCGCCGACTTTGGGCTGACCCGCGAAATCGACGGCGACATGATGAATGCGACCTTTTGCGGCAGCCCGGTGTACATGGCGCCGGAGGTGTTCAATCAATCGATCAGCGCCCATAGCGATCAGTACAGCCTCGCCTGCACCTATGCCGAACTCCGCGTGGGAGAGCACCCCATCAAGGGGAAGAATTTACACGACCTGATGATGGTGCACATCAAGGGCGAGAAACCGAATCTCGATCCTCTACCGCCTGCAGAACAGGAAGTGATCCACCGGGCGATGTCTCGCGATCCCCACGCCCGCTTTGCGAACTGCACGGAGTTTGTTCAGGCCCTGGTGGAAGCGAACGAACCTCCCCAGCCCCCGCCTGTGCCGCCTCCGCCCAAACCGTCCTATCTCCTGGCGGCAACCCTGGCCATGGTGGCGGTCGGTGTCGGCGTCGCATGGGCGATCCACTCCCTTCGCCCTCCTTCCTCCACGACACCGACAGAAAAGACCCACCCCGAACTCGTGTCTCCCTGGCTCCCCGAGGGAGGCGAGCCCGCAGGCGAGGACGTGGCCATCAATCGCATTGTTCCCTCACAACCGCTCTACGAGACCATCGTCCTGTCGAAGAGCGGGCAGAAGTTTACTTTTGTGCTGATCCCCGGCTATGCCGCGATGTCCCGCTTCTACATGCTCCGGGACAAGGTGAGCAATGCCCAGTTTCGCGCGGCGAGCGAGGACGAGGCCTATCTGAAGTTACTGGCCGAACTGGAGAAAGGGCAACCGGCTCCCCCGAAAGGTGAAAAACGCCACGGCTACTGGAAGGATTTCGCGCAGAACGACAACTGGCCGGTACGAGGCATTACCGTGACCGAAGCCTATTGCTTCGCTCGCTGGCTGGGAGGGAATCTCCCTACCATGGAACAGTGGGATCGAGCAGCCGGTGTGTACGACGGCGATCCGGGCCCCTTTGAAAAAGGCTGGACTCCACCGGAGGTGATGACGCCAGACAATGAGGATATCGCGGTGGGAGGCCGTGCTACTCCCCTGCCCGTGGGCGAGGCCAAACGCGATCGCAGCCGTTATGGCTGCCGTGATATGGCCGGCAATGGTCTGGAGTGGACGCGCTCGCTGAGACTGATTAGCGTCGGCAACGCCATGGTGCCCCTGAAAGATCCCCAGCGAGACGATCGGGTGGAACTGCGCGGGCGTGAATTCACCAAGAATAGTCCGCTGGTGTTCAAGAAGTTCACTCCGCTTCAGGAGTCCTATCTCGGCTGGCAGGAGACGATCAGCTTCCGTGTCATGCTCGAAATTCCGGAACCCAGGCAGTGAGTTGTCTGGCAGGGGAGTGGACGAACAGCCCTCGTCCCCTCCCCTGCCAGCAAGCATTACCGCGATTTCAACATTTCGTCGTGGCGCATTCCACTGGGCGGAACGTCCGCGCGATGGCAGTGTGCCAGCGCAGTCCTGGCGCCGGCGTGCTTCTCGGCATCGTTGTCTTCCCATTCGATGCTCACCGCGCCATCAAAACCAACGCGGTTCAGCTCAATGAAGATCTCTTCGAGGCTGTTGGCATCGCGCGCCGTCCCAGCCGTCACAAAGTTCCAGCCGTTGGTCCAGTGCCCCATGGGTCGATGTCCGCCGAGCCGTCCGCCCCGGCAATGTTCACGCGCCACCTGGACCCCCTTGACGTGAGCACAATGGATGCGCTCGGCAAATTCGCGGATAAACTGAATGACCGAGACTCCCTGCCACTCCAGGTGCGAGCCATCGAGGTTGAAGCCGGTCACACTGGCGTAGCCCGCCCGATCCATCGCCGCCAGGTAATCGTGCGCCGATTCCAGATCGCCCATGGCGCGTTCGCTGGGGTGGCATTCCAGATCGAACGTCACGCCATACTTTTTGCAGGCATCCAGGACGGGAGCAAAGCGTTCGACGAGGAGTTCCAGACTCACGTCGCGGACATCGGGAATGCTGTGCCCGGCGATGGCGCCCGGCAGCGGCGGGAAGAGAAACCAGTGACTCCAGCACCCTGCGGGAGAGCCGGTAAATCCAGGGAGCGCCACCTTGCGATTCTGTTCCTTGCTCAAAAAATGGGCCAGCCGAACACAGGCGAGCAGATCCCGCTGCGCCTGCTGATGGATCAACTTGCCCACGCTCGGCGGGACAACATACGGGTCGGTGCGTGGCGGCTGATTGCCCGCCTCGCGCCATTTCTTGTATTCCTCGACCGCCTCTCCCCCCACGAACTGCAGGGTTTTGGCGCTCGGTTCATCGCCAAGCGCCTGCCCCTGCAGATGGACCGCGACGGTGAAGATCTCCAGCCCATGCTTTCGCGCCAGGGCCACCCGTTCCTTGGCGTAGGCTTCCGCCCCCGCGTCGTTATCGCAACGGCGTAGATCGAGTTCCCAGCTGGCCTCTTCCCAGCCATCGAACCCGCTGTCCTCGAGAAATTGAATCCATTGTGCCTCTGGAATATCACCAAACTGCCCACGCACAAGGCCGATCTGGTGATATGATTTCTTCCCGAAGCGATGGGTACTTGTTTGTTTGAAGCCCACGGTTGCGATCCTCCGTTGTGACCTTCAGGTGCGGGAACGGTTTGCTTCCCGAGACTATACCGTCGTTCGCCCTGATGGCAAGCAGTCTCGCACCGGATTTCGCGCGTTGCTCATGGGCTGTCACTCCGAATGGCCCAGCGCAGCTTGGCTGACCGCGCGCGTGGATTGCTCTGACGCTCCTCATACCCGGCGCGCAGCGGTTCGGCGGCGATCCGCCCATATTCACCCCGTTGCTCTCCCTGGCGCAGCGCCTGCTTCACCCGCCGATCTTCTCCGCTATGAAAGCTGATAATCGCCAGCCGTCCACGCGGTCGCAGACAGCTCGGTGCCACACGCAGCAACTGCTCGAGATTGTTCAATTCGCGATTGACCAGGATGCGCAAAACCTGAAAGGTGCGCGCGGCGGGATGGGTCTGCCACTTTCCGGGCCGTGGATGAAGGCGCCAGCGTGGATCGGCCTGCCCCGGCTGGCTGACCTCCAGCAGCAAGCGCGCCAGCTGGGTGGTGCGTTCGATCGGCGCACGCTGGCGCGCCGCCACAATCGCGGCCGCAAACCGAGCCGCCTCGGGTTCATCGCCCAGTTCCTCCAGCGCCTGCCGCAGTTCCTCCTCGCCAATCGTGGCCAGCAGCTGCGCGGCACTCCGACCGCGTGAACGATCCATGCGCATATCGAGCGGCCCCTCGCGCACATAGGAAAAGCCGCGCTCCGCGTCGTCGACCTGCATGCTCGACATCCCCAGATCAGCCAGGATCATGTCGACCTGGTCAATCTTCTGTTCCGCAAGGATGCTCGGCAAAGCGGCAAAGTTGCTGTGGTGCAGCGAAAACGATTCCCCGACCTGGAGCAAGCGTTCCCGCGCACGCGGAAGATTCTCGGCATCGAAATCGAGGCCCAGCAGGTGCCCCCTCGGGCCAATCCGTTGGAGCAACTCGACGGAGTGCCCGGCCCAGCCCGTGGTGCAATCGACGGCAATCTCGCCCTCCTGGGGAGACAACACCTCAAGCACCTCCTGCAGAAGCACCGGCCGATGTTCCCCGTGCGGTGTACTGCGCGGCCCACGCGGCATGATGACATCCTCTTGTTGCTGGTCCTCTGAGTACGGTGCCACGCTTCGCTGGGAAGTGAAAACGGCGAGCCTGCCCCCAGGACAGACTCGCCGTTGCTCCTTTGCTCGGAACGAAGTTCGCTCAGTGCCCCGAATGGCCGGAGCTGCCGTGCTCATGGCCACCCTGGAAGAGCATGTGCTTGGGATCGCCGCGCGAATAGATGTACGCGACCAGATCGAGGATCTCATCGCGCGTCAACTTATCGAGCAAGCCCTTGGGCATCATCGACGTCGGGGACTTCTGGCGTTCTGCCACCTCGCTGACTTTCAGGGTGATCGGCTCCGCCTTCGCCAGCGGATTCTCGATCAACTGGATCGTCTCCTTGTCCTCCTTGAGAATGAGCCCGGTCACCGTTTTGCCCGACTTCAACTCGATCAGATAGGTGTGATACTTGTCGTTGATCCGCACCGACGGATCGAGCATATCGCGGAGAATTTCGATCGGCTTTTGCTGTTTGGGATCGAGCTTGAGCAGATCCGGGCCAAACTCGTTCCCCACGCCGTTGAACTTGTGGCAGGAGATACAGGTCGCGACCTGGAACATCTGCTTGCCGGTCCCATAGGAGCGTCCGCTCTTCATCTCCTCGACCGCGGCGGACAGATCCTCGAACTTCCACTCGGTGCGCGGCCGACGGTCCTTCAACAAACCATCCTTGATCTGCAGCGGATTCTTGGCCAGATACGCCTCGGGATTGGCCAGATAATCGTCGAGATTCTCAACGACATAAAGGGCCGCATACATCCGTCGCCAGTGTCCCGGGTAGGTGCAAACGATCGGGTAGACTCCCGGCGTCTTCGGAGCGGTGAAGCTCAACCGCTGCGATTCCCGCGGCTGCAACAGCGTGCTCGACAGCAGGATCTTGTTCGACTTCGGGATGTAATGCCGAGCCTGAGCATCCGGGGAGGTCGCGGTCGCCTCCGACGCCAGGCCAATCTCTTCAAGCGAACCCGGTTGGGCGATCACCAGATTGTGCGGCATCAGATCGAAGTTCTCGAAGAAGAACTCCACGGGTTTGCCGGCCTTGACCGCAATCACGTCCTTGTCATACGACATCCGTTCTGGCAGGGTGCCGATGCGAATTACGCGCACTCCCAGTTCACCCAGTTCGGCGCGAACCTTCTTCGCCTCGTCGGCGGGGAGGAGCGTGGTCAGACGATCGGCGAAATCCATGGCATCCATCGCCGCGACCGAGGTCCGCTCGGTGGTGGGAATCTTGCGGATGTGACCAAGCAGCACATCCAGGAGCGGCTTGGCAGCTTCCTTGGGCCAGGCCGTTCGGGGCAGCCGTTGCAGCGCACGAATCGCCGCGGTGCGATCGACATCGTCCTTGACAAAGCGCGCCAGCGTCTCAAAGGTTTTCCCTTCCTGGCCGCGGACCGAGGTCAGCGCCATCATCGCGGCGCGGCGCACCACATGTTCTGGCGCATCGGTCCCCACCTCAAAACGAGCGGAAACCAGCGGGGTGGGATTCTTGGCCTTTTCAAAGACGACCTTGCGATCGCGATCAAGCACCTTGACGGTGTAGTTATTGAGGCGACTCCCCAGGTTCCCATCGGTGCGATTGTAGATCACGATCGATTCAATGGGATGCTCCGCCCCCAGATCGACTTCCCACCAGGGACTCTGCGTTCCTTCCTGAGAATGGGTTTGCCCGCCATCCCCATAAGTACCGCTCTTGTTGCCATCGATGGCGCGGCTGGCATCGCCTCCGTGCGCGGTGTTTTTCTGGCTTGCCTTGCCGCGACGCGCGACGTTGCGCCCCTCGCTGAACACCTCAACCTCCGCCAGCGTCAGCGTTCGCTGCCGGCCAGGGAGTTCGATGCGCACATAACGCCCCGAGACCACCTTGCTCTTGCCTCCGCTCGACAGTTCCTTCGGCAGCCCTGTGAGCAAGGGCTCGATCTTCGGGTACAGACTCGCACGCAGCCCGGTGTCGGCGATCAACGGGGTGGCATTGACCAGATCGATCAGCGTCGAGGCCGAGCGCGTTGCCAGTGCCCAGGCCTTGTCCACATTCCCATCGACGTTGATCATCGCCACATAGCCAATCTGGCGAATCACCGGCTGTTTCGCCCGGGTCGCCAGTCGTTCGATATCATTGCGAACCGCTGTCAGTTCCGCCGGAGAACGGCTGGTCAACAGACGTACCAGATCGAAGACCACACTTTCGTCACGATTCTCCTTCTTTTCATCGATGGTGGTGATCGCATCGAAGAGAACCCGTGGCTCCGGCTTCTTCTCCAACCGGGCCAGTTCCCGCAGGGCTTCGCGCCGAAGCTCGTCCCGCACCCCCGGCCGGAAGAGCAACTCCAGGTTAACCGGACGAGTGCGCTCCATCTTGATGAGTTGCTCCAACGTCACGTTCCGCAGAAGATAACGCGACCCAATCTGGGTGGTGAAGGCGATCGTCTTTCCCTCGGCCAGCGCCTTCTTGACCAGGGGATCGAGCGTCTTCATCGTTTCGCCGCGGACAAAATCGACATACTGGTCGGCCGGTTGTTCGGCGGCGATCAGCACCACTTCCATCGCCTCGGGCACGGTGAAAAAGCTGGCCGCACGGACCGCTTCCAGCCGCACGCGCGGGTGAGGATCCTCCGCCAACTTCTTGAGCAGGCTGAGCGCCTCGGGAACGCGTTCACGCCAGTAGCACAGCACCCGGGTGGCGGCGGCGCGAGCGCGGAAATCGGGCGAACTCAGCACACTCCTGAGCAGATCAACATCCACCACATTCAGATTCTGATGCAACCAGAGCGCTTCCAGCACCTGATGCTCGTAACCCGGCGATTTCTTGTCCAGTTTGGCCACCCACTTCTTCGCGGCAGCGCTCACCTCTTCGCTCTTGCGATTGCCCAGTTCAATCCGCGCCCGGTAGCGCACTCGATCTTCCGGCTCCTTGAGCACATCGAGCAGTTTCTCGATCGGCTCCCCGGCGATCTTCACCGGTTTGAGGAGCGGCCGATTGTCGTAGGTCACGCGATAGATGCGGCCATGAGTACGATCACGGCTGGGATCACGCAGATTGTGTTGCATGTGGCCGATGATCGGGTTTTGCCAATCGAGGAAATAGATTGCTCCATCGGGACCAATCTTGAGGTCCGAGGGGCGGAAATTCGGATCGGTGGAGGAGAGAATCGGCTCCTCTTCCGTCGCGCCAAGACTCCCCCCGCGATCCTCCAGTTTGTAGCGCAAAATCCCCTGGAAGCCGATGACATTGGGGACTAGCAGATTCCCCTGCATCGACTCGGGGAAATGACGGCTCGACAGAATCTCCATCCCAGGGCAGGGGCGCGTGCGCTGCTGATAAACCTGCGGCGGTCGCCCGTGCTTCTGCGGATACTCCACCCGGCCCGAAAAGAGGGCGGCATGATAGGGATTGGCGCCCGTACCATCCACCACGATATCCTGCCCCCAGCGATCAAAGACGTGGCCGTGCGGATTGGCAAAGCCATAGCTCACGTACACCTCGAACTTCTGCGTTCGCGGTTCATAACGAAACACGCCCGCGTTCACACAGCGTTCACTCGGGCCATAGGGAGTCTCCACCTGAGTGTGATGGAAGGTGCCCTCCTGGAAATAAACCGCTCCGCCTGGATCAAGGATGAAACTGTTGGAGGTGTGATGCGTATCCGCGGAATCGAGTCCATGAACCACCCGCGTCCGCACATCGGCCTTGCCATCACCATCGGTGTCCTTCAGGAAGATCAGGTCGGGAGCCTGCGCGACCAGCGCTCCGCCATTCCACAATTCAAAGCCCGTGGGATTGTGGAGGTGATCGGCAAAGGTCGTGCACTTGTCCGCCTTGCCATCGCCATCGGTATCTTCCAGGATGATGATCTTGTCGTTCATCTGCTCCTTCGGCTTCCAGTGCGGATAGGTCGGCCAGACCGCCACCCAGAGCCGGCCCCTGGTATCCCAGGCCATCTGCACAGGGTTGGCCACCTCGGGGAATTCCTTCTCCGAGGCGAACAGATTGATCTTCATCCCCTTGCCAAGGGTCATCTTCTTGATGGCGTCCTCTCCGCTCAGGAAGAGATGCGCGCCATTCGCCCCCGGTCCCGGCTTGTTGGTGATCACCGGGATAAACTCGGGCGTGTTGCCATCGTCGACCTTGAGATCGCCTCCCTGCGCGACGGCCCAGATGCGCTTGTCGCGATTGGCGGTCATCACATCGAGGACTTCCATTTCACGCTGCATCACCACGCGATTGGTCTGGCCGTTGGTGAAGCGAAGATCGGCCCGTCCGCCATAGATGGAGTAGCCATCCACCGTGCGATAGCGATTGAACCAGTAGAAATTCTTATCCAGGATCGCCTGACGCAACTTCTCCAACGCCTTCTCGTCCCGTTGCACCTCCCCGGCAAAGAGCGCCGCATCGATCACCTTCGCAAGCTGACGATTGCCGTCCTCGGTCAGGTGCACGCCATTGATGGTCAGCGGTTTGGCCGCCTTGAGCGCCAGCGCTTTCGTCGGCTCGAAAAGGTTAACGAACGGAACCCCGTTGGCGGAGGCCACCTCGGCCATCGCCGCGGTATACAGCGCCAGGTTCTTGTTGTGGGCCACTCCATCGGGAAGATTCGGATCTTTCAGATTTTCGTGCACGATCGGCGAAAAGAGCACCAACCGGGGAGCGCTCTTGCCGTTGTACTGCTGTCCCCGGGTGTGCTTGATGAAGGCATCAAGATCCTTCTTGAACTTGTCCAGTCCGGCAGCCCCTGCCCACGATTCGCCATAGCCAAAGAAGGCGAAGACGATATCGGTCTTGTTCCTGGTCAGCCACTGATCAGGGGAGCCAAAATTCGCCGAGCGCAAACGGCGCGAGGGATCCACCTCGTCCGCGGAAAAACCGAGATTTCGGATCGTGAGTTTGCTTTTGGGAAAGCGACTTTGCAGATACGCTTCGAGCCAGGCATCGTGTTGCATCCGATCGGCAAGCGTTCCGCCGATGATGGACAGATGATCCTCGGGTTGAATCTCCAGTTTCGCGGTCGCCTTGGCGCCGTCGGCGGCCAACGCGGACCGTGGCGGTCCGAAATGGGCGAGTGTACCGAATACTGCCAGCGTCGCGAGGATGGCGAGACCCCAACGCGCAGAGCGTTGCTGAAGTCTGGACATGGTGAGTTGCCTCGGGGTGGGGATGTCATTCGTCGTCGATCTCGGCGAGAGGGACCCATTCGCCCACTCTCGCGGAGCAATCTCGATTCGTGATTCAGTCAACATACGGAAACGCTCGGAGCGCCTCTACACTTTTCGGCCGCAACCAGCAAGGTTGCCACGCAGGGACCAAGGCCCGGAGGGGAACAATGATCCCTGCCCTGCCCGGCGGTTACTTTTTCTTCGCCGCCGGAATGTAATTCAGCGTGTAATAGGCCTTGGGATGCAGCAAGGGCAGCCCGTCGGCCGAGCGAACCCCGGCCGCGGTCAGATCGTGCACATGCCCTTCCTGTAACCCCTCGACGTGGAGACGCACGCTCTTGTTGTCCGCCGCCACTTCCACCTTGGTGATCCTGGGCGTGGTCGGATCCACTTCCGGACTGCCGTAGGAAGCCTGGTAGATATAGGTGAAGGTCTGCAACTTGTACGAGTCGATCTTGCCAGCGGTCGCGGGATCCACCGGCTGCGTGAAGGTCAGCTCAAAGCCGTCGGGCTGGGCATGCATCTCGTGGATCTCAAAAGGGGTCTTCCCGGTCCACACCAGCCGTTCAAGCGAGAACGGCTTGTTGCCGCGCGAGCCCCAGCCACGATTGGTCCCTCCGGCAAAGAGTGAGCCATCCTTGGCAAACCGAATCGGCACCACTCCAGAACCAAAACCTTCTCGGAAGGGGAAACAAACACCCTGGTAGCGACCGTTCACCTTCTCCAGATAAACGCGCATGATGATGCTGTCGGACTGGTCGGCCACGAAGAGTTGTTTCTGGAACAGCCCAAACTTCCCTTCGGTCAGATCGCATTCGATCCCACTGGCAGACTTCCCCATCTTGCCATAAGGAAAGATGACCGACGTTGGCACGAGTTGAGGAATGCGCTTGGCCTCGGTCATGATGCGGCTGCCGCTTTTGGGCACCAGCGGCGGATCACCCAGGTAACGGGCTTCCTTCTCCTTGTACCACTTGAAGCTATCCGGATGGCCAACAAATCCGCCCACCACCAGATGCTTCAGGCCACAGGCGCCGTTCCATGGTCCCTGGTTATCGGTGTAAAAAACCTCTCCCTCAGCGTTGAAGCTGATTCCGCCCGGAGAGCGCACCCCGCTTGTCGTCGGCACAAACTTCCCCTCGGGAGTCACCTTGCCGCCCCAGCCGCGAAATTTGCTGTTGCTGTTGAACGACCCGGTAAGACAGAGCACAAACCAGAGATTCCCGGACTTGTCGAACCGCGAACCAAAGGCGTACTCGTGGTAATCGCCGTTGATCTCCCATCCCTCGGTCACCACCTCGAAGACGTCCGCCTTGCCGTCGCCGTTGGTGTCCTTGATGCGGGAGATGTCAGGCCGCTGTGTCACATAGAGCCAGCCATCCTTCTGCGCCAGCCCCAGAATCTCGTGCATGCCATGGGCAAAGCGCGTGAACTTGGCCTGCGTGGGATCACTCGCGTAGGCATTATCGATCATCCAGATCTCGCCTCGCCGCGTGCCCACCGCCACCTTGCCGTCGGGCATGATCTCGATCGCACCCGGTTCAATGACCTCGGCAGGCGGAGGCGTGAACCGCAGAATCTTGTAGTAATCGTCCTCGGTTGGTTTTTTGTCGGGGTTCTTTTTCCCCTGGGCCGGAGCCGAAGTCGTGATCGCCAGGAACACCAGACTCAGGGCCGACCAGCGCACAAGCCGATGCATATCGTTATCCCCTTGGGGTTCTGCTTTGCTCTCTCCTGCACCCGCACAGGAGAGCCTGTCGATCACCAGGCGAATTCCTGGACGATCTCTGCCTTGTTATTGGTGAAGCGAACGGGAACGAGCAATTCGCTCTTGCCCCCGGCGGAACGAATCTTCGCTGGTGCTCCGCCGTCGAGTTTCATCTTCCAGCCATCGATGCGATACCACCCTTCGCCCAGCGCCTCGATCTTGGCGCCCACGGCTGCCCGAAAATAGAGATTATCGAGCGGCTTTGTCGCCGACAGTTTGAGAGTTCGCCGCAGCGTTGGCTCCTTGGCGGTCGTCGGATTGGGGAAATCCTCGATGGCAAGATCACCCATCGCGTACTGGAAAGTTGGTCGATCATCCGGAGACAGATGATACCCCCGGAAGCGATAACCCAGGTCCTTCGCACTCTGGCCGGGCCAGGCGGTATCTGCCTTCTCCAGCACGGCGAAGGAAACCCCGTTCGGCAGATGAAGGACGTTGTCCCCCAGCGGGCCCTCGTACCCCACCCCGCGATCGGTCCAGTGCCGGGCAGCGTCAATAAAGGCTCCTTGCCAGAGCAACGCCAGCCGCATCTCATTGGCGTCGAAGGCAAGGCTGAGTTTTTCGGGATACCCCACCGCGATCCCGCGCGGTCCGGCTCCCTGAATAAAGTTGCGGTAAATGATCGCCGTGTTATCCGGCATGAGCGGAATCGACTTTTTCCCCAGTCCCACCGGCAATTGAGCGCTCTTCCCCGCCTGGAGATACACCCAGATCGCCTCGATCTGCGTGGCTGCCTTGCCGTCGAGCAGATCGGGAAGGAACGACTTCCCTTCGGGCCAGACCGCTGGCATGCGTGTGCCCGGACGAATCGCCTGCGGATTGAGCAGATAGGCGTGGAACCAGTCGCGCTGCACGCGCTTGGGGATGAGCAACATGTCGATTCCCTGCACCCCCTCGGCTTTCACTCCGTTGAAGGTGTGACATTTCACACAACCAAAAGTCAGCCCGCCCACCATGTGACGCCCGGCCGCCTTCACCTTGGCATCGCTGGTATTGAACTTGACCTCGGGCACCTTGGCGACATGATCGAGCGCGGCAAACTGTTCCTGCAGCGGGCCCACATTGGCCAGGCCAAAGGCAGGCATGCGCGTGTGCATGTAGGGTCGATCCCGCGATCCCTTGTCGACAATCCCGCGGAAGTAATCCGGAACAATCTTGGCGCCCACGCCATCAAGGAGCGGAGGAATACGCCCCTCATCGCCCATTTCTGGCTGCGTGGTCTGAAAGACCTTGTTCAGTTCCTCCACGGGTCCGCCGACCTTGTCGCGCCCATGACAGGCATAGCAGTTAAAGGTGGTCATCGTGCGGGCCACCTGATCTGCCGGAGTCTTGTTCGGCGCCGGGGGATTCTTGATCGCTGCCGCCAGGGCCGTCTTCTGGGACGCGCTCAGGGCATACCACGGGGTTCCGCGGGTCGGCTTATCGCCCAGACAGCCGCCCTCGCCCTTGAGTTTGTTCAGCGCCGGCGCCTTGAAAGCCGAGGCGACCAACTTGCGCTCCACGTGCATCTCATGGCAGCTTGCGCAGCCAGCAGAGGCAAAGAGCGAGGCTCCTTTTTCGACGAGAGCGGGCTGGATCTCCAGATAATCCACATCGTCCTTGCGCGGCGGTTCGGGCTTCTTCACCAGGTCCGCCTCGGTGGCAACCACCAGGTCGGCCATGTTACGCTGCCCCAACCCGGGCCCGGCGATCTGCACGTTCAGAGCAATCTCGCCGCCCCCCTGGAAGAAGAGCACCACAACCTTGTGAACCCCCTTTTTCAGGCGGGTCGTTCCGGGCGCCGATTGGTTCGGGTGAATCCCATCATTGTTGATGACGACCTTGTCATCGATGAGCAGGCGACTGCCATCATCGCTGCTGAGTGTAAAGCGATAATTCCCCTCGGTTTCGATCTTGAAAAACCCTTCAAATTGCAGGGCATAATCGTTGCCGCGCTTGGCTGCATGCAGATCGAACGCCGGTCCCGTTCCCCGCGCACGCGGCTTCAATTTGCTGAAATCCGGCAGTTTGTCCCATTGCCCTTCGTAGTAGGCATAGGTGGTGCTCCCCTTGGCGAACGGGACATTGGCCTTCTGCCCCTGTAGCAGATAACAGGCCACATCGTGAGCCTCCTTCCCGGAGACCAGATGCGGCATGCGCCCCGAGGGACGCACCTGGCGCGGATTGTCCAGAAACGCGATCAAACTCGATACCGAATACTTCGCCTTGAGGTCGCCGAGGGGAACAATGTGTCCCGGCAACCCTTTTTCCGGCTCTCCCGCTCGGTCGCGCGGGCCGTGGCAGGCGGCACACCCAATCTTGTTGTACAGGTCCTGCCCTGCCCCCACCGATCGACCGTCGATTCGATCGTGACGAATCTTCCCGGTTGAAGCGAGGAAGTGCACGAGCGCTTCCACCTTGGCCGCCCGGTCCGGATCATCGGCAAAGGGCTGGGGCATGGTTGTGCCAGGCTTCACTGCGTGCGGATTGGCCAGAAATTCCTTGAGATACCCCACGCGAACACGCCCACCCACGCCATCCAGAATCGGAGCCTGCTTGCGCTGCAGGGCTGAATCGCCCGGCGCATGGCAGCTGATACAGTTGAGTTCGCCGAGCAGGAGTTGTCCACCGCGGACAGCATCGGCTCTGGGAATGGTGTAAAAGCGCTCAAACCCTGCAACGATTGGATGATCTGCCCCTCTGGCTGCCCCGGCACTGAGAATCACTGCCAACGCCATGCACCAGAGCAACCGCCGAAAAACATGCATGATGGAACACCTCGGAACCGCCTCGCGGTGTGAAACCCTCGATCAGGGGAAGGCACGCTCTCACGGTCCGCGCAGCCAACGAAGCGATCGCTGTCAGGGGAGGACCGGGAGCGTTTCTTCATGACAGCCTCGTGGCAGGACAACACCAGTGGTGGGAACCTTGCCTGGACAGGCTTCACCGTGAGAATGGCGAATGGCGTCGGGGTGGCTCGGTGAACCAGCGACCGACTGTGCCTGTCCTGCGGAAGGCCTGAAGAGGTATTGTATAGCCGTTCGCCCGCGATCTCCAGCGCCGGATTGCTTGAACTTCCTGAAGTTGTCCTTCTCGGTAAAAAAAGAGCGATCAGGCAAGCCGTGCCAGGAATATCGCCTCTCCGGCCCTTTTTTCCCCACGTCCTGCTCCGCGCATTTCTGGGCAAACCAGCCCCTTTCGCGGCGCACACCGGCTGGGTACAATCCGAGCACTTCATTCCCTACGAGTCCTACCAGGATTCTGGTTCGTTGCCTCCATCCCGTTCGCCCCTTCGCTCAGAGGGTGCCGATCGACAACTACCTCGTGACATCGAGGAGGGTGAAGACCTGGATGCACGTCCTTGGGAAATGAGGGGACCGCGTTGAACAACTGGGATCTCGCCCCACAATCAGGAGCGTGTGATGGTGAAAGCAAGCGGGTGGTGCACTGCGGGGGTGGTCGTCATCCTGGGATTCGGGGTTTCCCTGTGTCTTGCCGACGACGAGTTCAAACTCGAAAACGGCTATGTAAGCCTCTTCAATGGCAAGAATCTCACTGGTTGGCACTACCATGTCAAGAAGGGCGAGAAGGAAGCCCTGGAAGGGAAAACCGAGACTTCCGACAAGCGTTTTCAGGTGACGGAGGGGTTGATTGTTGCGCGGGAGAAGGATGCCGCCGGCAAGGGCGGGATCAAGGACCTTTACACCACGAAGGAATACAACGGCGACTTCACCCTGAAGCTCCAGTTTCGGGCGGCACCTCGTGCCGATAGTGGGGTGTACATCCGGGGCCGGCAACTCCAGGTACGGGATTACCCGACGGCCGGTCCTTACAAGAATGTGAAGTTCAACAAGGGGGACTGGAACGATCTGGAGATCACGGTCAAGGGCACCGTGGCCGAATGCAAATGCAATGGCGAGGTGGTCGAGAAGGCGTTCAAGGTCCCTGCCAGGGGTGGAATCGGCCTCCAGGCAGAAGGCGGCAAGTTCGAGTTTCGGCGCATCCGCATCAAGGAAACCCCCTGATCCCGGGTTCTGCAGAGACAGCGCCCTGCGCGGCGCTGTCTCTCGTAACCGTTTGTAACAACACGTCCGCCTCGCTCCCATTCCCAAACGAAAGCCAACCCTCGCTCGTCAATAGTATGGTGGAGAGGATTTGCGCCTACCTTTCAGATGGGGGTTGAACACATGAAACGCTGTCTTGCCCTTCTGGCTGGACTGCTCGTCTGGACGGGTGCGGTCCAGGCCCATGGGCTTCTCATTCCAGTCGAAAAAACCGTCCCGCCCCTGGCCATGCTCAACCACAAGGTGAAGATCGCCATTGAGGACCAGGTGGCCGTCACCCGGGTGGAGCAGACCTTCCGTAACCACACCGATCGCCCCCTGGAGGCGACCTACGTCTTTCCTGTGCCCAAGGGCGCCAGCGTCAACAAGTTCACCATGTGGGTCGGGGACAAGGAGGTCAAAGGCGAACTCCTTCGTGCGGAGGAGGCACGCACCATTTACACCAGCATTGTGCAGCGCACGCGCGATCCGGGCTTGCTTGAGTACATGGGCAACAACCTCCTGCGCATGCGGGTTTTCCCCATTCCCGCGCACGGGGATCAGAAGGTCGCGGTCAGTTTCACTGCCGTCATCGATCGCGAAGGCGCGCTGGTCGAATACATCTACCCGTTGAAGACGGATGGCAAGGCGACCAGTACCTTGCAGGAGTTTGCCATCACCGCCACCATCAAGTCGCAGCATGGTGTGCAGAACGTCTATAGCCCCACCCATGCGATCGCGCTGAAGCGAGTCAACGACAAGGAAGTGAACGTGACCTTCGAGCGCAATCAGGGGCTGCTCGACAAGGACTTCCAGCTCTTCTACCAGATTGGCGATAAGGATGTTGGACTCACCGCGCTGACGCACCGCCCGATCAGTTCTGAAAAAGGCTACTTCCTGATGCTGATTTCGCCCAAGGTTGAACTCGCCAAGGAGTTCCAGGTTCCGCGCGATGTCGTTCTGGTGCTCGACACCTCAGGTAGCATGCGCGGCGCCAAGATGGATCAGGCGCGCAAGGCCCTCAAGTATTGCCTGAACAACCTGACCCCCAAGGACCGCTTTGGTGTGGTGCAGTTTGCGAGCACCGTCAACCGCTATCGTGACGCCCTCACTGACTGCAACGCGGAACAGCTCACCGCGGCCAAGAAGTGGGTTGATGAACTCGACGCCAATGGCGGCACCAACATTTATGGCGCCCTCCAATCTGCCCTGGAGATGCGCAGCAAGGATGAAGGCCGCACCTTCACCGTCGTCTTCTTCACCGATGGCCTCCCGACGATGGGGAAGGAGACGACCCCGGACAAGATCGTGAAGGATACGCTGGCTCAGAATACCTTTAACACGCGCATCTTTACCTTTGGCGTCGGAGACGACGTCAACGCCACCATGCTCGACACCCTGGCGGAACAGACCCGTGCCCTGCCCACCTATGTGCGGCCCGCCGAGGACATCGAGGCCAAGGTGAGCGGACTGTACAGCAAGATCAGCCATCCCGTGCTGGCCAACCTCAAGCTGACGGTCACCAACGATATCGGGTTCAGCGAAGTCTATCCCGTTGAACTTCCCGATCTCTTCCATGGTAGTCAGTTGACCGTTCTGGGTCGTTACACTGGCAAGGGGCCGGCCGCGGTGAAGTTGACCGGCAGCATTGGCAAAACCACCAAGGAATTTGTCTACGAGATGACCTTCCCGGCCAAAACTGAGGAAAAGGACAGCAAGGAGTTTGTGGAGCACCTGTGGGCCCGGCGTAAGGTCGGTCACATGCTCGATCAGATCCGCATCCACGGGGAGAAGAAGGAAATCGTGGACGAGGTGGTCATGCTCGCCAAGCGCTATGGCATCACCACGCCGTACACCAGCTACCTGATTGTCCCTGATTCGCCAGTTCCGGTGGCCACGGGTCGTCCAGTTGCGCAACCAATGCCTCCTGGGGGACCTGTCCCGGGGGCTCTGGGAGGTGGCGGCGGCTTCGGCGGAGCCACGACCGCGCCTCTCCCTGTGCTCGATTTTGCCAAGCAAGCCCAGCACAAACCTGGCGACCTGGCACAGAATCGCGGCGCCTATGCGGAGAGGGATCTCAAGGGCGATAACAAATCCACTGAGGGAGCCGCCAAGGACGCCGCCAAGAACAAGAAGGAGGCCTATGATCGGGCGCGCGACTACTTCGCTCGCCGGCAACAGGGGCAAACCCAACAGGGCAAACTGGGGGTCGATCTCTCAGTGCAAACCAACAACCTGCGTAACCAGACGCGCCTGGAGCAGACCGCTCTGCGCAACGTGCAGGGTCGCAATGTGATGGAGATTGGCGGCGTCTGGATCGACGAGGGCTTCAACCCGGAGCAGAAGACCGTCGTCGTCAAGGCGCAGAGCAAGGCGTACTTCCGCATGCTCGAACGGAAACCAAAGGTCATAAAGGACGTCTTCCAGCTGGGCAACTACGTGGTGTGGATCACGCCCAATGGAACCGCTCTCGTGATTGACGCCAACTCCGGCAAGGAAGACCTGAGCGACAGCGCTATCGACGAACTCTTCGTCGCCAAAAAGTAACCGCTTCTGGTCCCGTCGTCCACAAATGGGTTCTCTGAAACGAAAGAGCCGCGAGCAAGGGGTTCCCCCTACTCGCGGCTCTTCTTGCTCCGGGACGCACTCGGCTTACTTGAGCTGTTTCTTCAACTCATCTTCCAGACCATTGATCTGGATCGTCCGGCTGACGACCTTGCCATCCTTCCCAACCAGGAAGAGATTGGGCAACACCATCACGCCATAGTCTGTGGCCAGCTTGCTCTCCAGTCCGCCCGGTTGATGGAGATGCACCCCCGGAGCCTGCACGCGCTTGAGGAAGCTCGCCGCCTCCTCAGCCGTCCCGTCCAGGCTGACACAGACCACCTCGAAGCCCTTGGGCCCGTAGGTATCGAGCAACAACTTCAACTTGGCGAAGTCTCCCACGCACTGCTGATTCCAGCTGGCCCAGTAATAGACCACCGCGACCTTGCCGGCGATCCGGGTCATGCTGAATTGCCCACCATCGAGCAGCGGACCACTCAGCTCCAGCGGCTTGCCTTCCAGCTCAAGGCGCTTCTTGGCGCCAGTCGCCTTCACCGCCTGCGGCTTGTCTGGATAGTCCCGAGCCAGTTGCTCGTACCATTTCTTCGCTTCGATCTCCTTGGCCAGGAATTCGCTCACCATCCCCAGCTGGAGCAGAGCATCGGCCCCATCGTCCGCCTTGGGATACTTGGTGACGAACTCGGTCAGGCGATCGATCCACTCCTTCTGCACCCGGTTGAAGTCCTCCCCGGGCTTGAGCAGGCGCATCGCATAGTCGGCCTGCATCTCGCGGAAGGTGACATAGGCCGCGAGGGAAGAACCGGCCATCGCCTCGACAATCTGCTTCTCCAGACGAACCAGCCGATCCAGGGCGGTCCGATCGGTCACCGGGCTGTTCTGCGCGGCGGTGCTCAGACTATCGGCCACCTGGCGGATCCACTGCTCGCGATCCTTCGGTTTGACCTCGCCCACGATCTTCTCCAGCAGATCGGCCCGGCGCAGGTTATACTGGACCACCTCGGGGCTGGGACCCGGGGTCGCCTGGGGCATCGGCGGTTTCTTGTCCAGTTCGGTCAGTTCCTCGATCAGCTTCTGGAGCTTCGGATTATCGCCCAGGTTCGTGCCAGGCGCAGCGGGAACCTTGTCGGCGGCGGCTCCCAGATAGGGCGCTTCGACCAGACGCCAGGCCTGCCCCACCTGGATCATCTCGCCGGTCTGCATCCAGTCGTTCTTCCCCCCCGATTCATAAAGGATGGTTCCACGCGGATGAACATACCGATCCACGCGCGAGCCGCCTTCGCCCGCCGGCACACAATGCGGCACTCCGGTCTCCATGTGGAGCCAGGTGAGCTTGTTCGCGCCCTTGAGTTTCTCCAACGTCTCGTCGAACTTCTTCCGCGCGCCGCTCAGCCCATCGCGCAGGCGCTTCGCCTCGGCGGCCGGCAGATCGAGAGCCGCGATCTCCGCCTCGGTCATCATCAGCGCTTGCAACCGCGCATAGTCGCGCGCGTTGATGGCGAGGAGCACTTCCTGGCTGACTTCCTCGGGAGAGATCATCTTCCACGAGTCAATCCGCCCGTCCTCGTTCTCGTCCACCCCCCACTTCATGCCGCCAGCATTCAACCAGCGGTATTGATCGGGTTTGCCATTGCCATTGGAATCGATTTCGCGATAGACCTCGACGCCATCCTTGTAGTACGACCAGATATCAATCTTGTTATCATCGTTGCTGTCGAAGAAGCGACGCAGAGTGCCACTGCTATCCTTGAGGACCCAGCCGCTCCCCTTGCTTGCCCCCTTCACCAGTTCGACCTTGCAGGCGCTCTGTTGCTGGGCGGTCGGAGTGGAGCAATCCACCCCCAGCTGACGAGGCGTGAAGTTGAGCATCTGAGCGACGGTGGGAGCCGCGTGCAACGGGGAGCTGGCACTGCCCCAGATCACTAGGCTGGCCATTCCTCCCAGCCCGGCCCATCGCCAACGGCGCGTGCCTTTCGCCATCCGTGTCTCCTTTTGATATGTGCTTGCGCAGTCGCCACGTGCCGGGGCGAAAGCCCGCGCGCAGCGTCTGCGCACGCCGCAGGGTCCCTGGATCGAAGCCCTAGAGGCAGGATTTGCCCTCTCTCTCCTATTGTCGGCACAATCCGGCCCAGCGGTTTATTCGAAGCCCCGGATGGAGGGGAGGAAAGGTCCTCGCAGGTCGCCGCGAGAAGCTGAGAAAGTGCGCGAAGCGTGATCGCGCTCAGGAACGTGCACGTTCCCGGCGCGGTCACGCTTCGCAACAAGCGGAGGGAACTCTGCTTACTTCTTCTCGATCGGATTCTTGTCGTCGGTCTGGATCTTGGTGTTCTGATCCTGACTCAGATCAACCTCGGTGGTCTGGCCGCCAATCTCGATCTTCAGCTTGCCCTTGATCTTCACACTCGTCTCGGACTTCACAATGCGACCCTTGGCCGGATCGAAGTCGATCGACCCGGTCGCGTCGGAGGGTTCGAGCTTGGCTTCCTTGATCTTGAAAGGCATGCCAGCCGAGGCCTTGTCGTCAGGCGGGAGATATTTCAGATCGGTCTTCACACCAATCTTCTCCATCTTGTCCTTAGCATTCGGCCCTTCGTAGGTGTAGGTATAGGTTGTCTCGTAAGTCCCCATCGGCCCGAGGTCGAGCTTGGTGGTGAGGGGTTCCCGCGTCGGTTTGCCCTTCTCCACTTCCTTGCCCGAGATGGGCGCAAAGGTCGGCTCAGCCATCTCTTTCAACGATTTCTCGTTGAGGATCTTGTCCAGCAGTTGCTTCATTTGCGGATTCTGCTTGGCGAGCTTATCGATGAACTCCTTGTTCCCCTCCACCTTCTCAACCACCCCCTTGGCCGTGTCGAGCGTGAGCGTGAACTTGGAGCCGATCAGCGCCTTGAAGAACTCGTTGAGGGGATTGGCGGTATTGTCCGGGCTGGTCGAGTCGTAGCTGACCTTGCTGCCACCGATATCGATATCGACCTTCACGCCGATAATTTCCTGCTCCAGAGTGACCTTCCCATCCTTCTCCTCCTTGGGGGTCCATTTGAAGTAGAAGGTCTGGGACTGCTTCTGGACCAGCGGGGTTCCAGTGACTGTCATCGTCTGGGTTGCATTGGTCGTCATCGTCTGGAAGAACGACTTATCCTTCTCGAACTTCCACTTGAGGGTCGCCTTCTGCCCAAACGCCGGCAGAGTCAGACCGAGCACGACCAGCAAGGCCAGGGCACTTCGTCGTCCCAACACGTCGTTACCTCCGAAGAAAGCTCGCTGAGCAAGAGATTGTCTATCTTGACACAATAGATCATCTATTTTAACGACTCCCCCGGTAAAACCAAGAGAAGGAAAAAAATAGTTGACCCGCGCCCCAGGATGCGCATTCTGAGAGGCTACGAGGCGTTGCGCCCCGCACCCACAGGAACAGACTCATGGATTTGCTCAGCACCCTTTCGGACTCGTTGATGGAGAACTTTTTCCCCCGCGGCTGGGATCTGCACAAGATCGATGCCCTGGCCGGCGAATACGTCCGCTTTGGCAGTCGCGAGCCCTGGTGGCATCCGCAGTTCGAGACGATCCGCTGTGCCACCTACGAGGACTTCGACACCTACATGGGCCACGAGATCGCCCGCGAAATCCTGAAAGCACGCCAGGCCGGCCATCCCCTCGCCCTCAT
>JAKOSN010000147.1 GCA_029777335.1 Planctomycetota bacterium | reverse complement strand
GCACCGGCGCCAAGCGCAAGGAAATCTCGATCTCAGCCCTGGGCGCCGGGTTACTCGAAGGAATCTCCCAGAACATGGTGACGCTTCCTCGAGGACTATTCACATCCGGCGGCTGACGAGCTATGGGATCCATAGCCCTCGCGGCGTTCCAGATCCAACGTTTGAAGATCTGGGGCCGCCAAAGGAGTGGCGTTTTCCGCAACGCGCGACAGTTTTTTCCACGGAAAATGCGTTACGTGAATCCGAAAACGCCACTCCTTTGAAGGATGACGCCCGGTTCGAATCCCACGTCCAATAAAAACGAAATCAGGCCCGGCAAAAGCCGGACCTGATTTCCTCGTTGTGGAGCTAAGGGTGTCTGGTTTCGGGACATCGTTCGCCTATGTCTCGGAGCATTGTTCGCTGGTGTGTCGGGACATCGTTCGCCCCATGTGTCCCAGCATCGTTCGTCTATGACACGAAAAGATGCCCGCACAAGAAACGAAGTCATCATCCACGGAGCCTGTCAAGTTGTTTGTGTAAGTGGGGTGGTTGTGGTTTAGATGGTGATGTTCTCGGCGGTGTTCTCGATGATTTCGAGAAGGCGGTTGAAGTCGCGGAAGTTGGGATCGACTTCGGTGATGATCTTGGTGATCTCTTGTTGGGCTTGGGGTGAGAGTCGGGAGAGGATATCACTGATGGTATCCAGAACGAACTCGGCGACGAGGTTGTTGGCTTGGGCCAGGCTGAGACCGTCCTCAGGATGAGGTGTGGTGACCATAAGAGACTCCGTTCTACAGGTAAGGGCTAATGCGTTCGGGGTAGGCCAGAGCGAGCTGGGCAAGTGCTTGTTTCCAGTTCGTGGTCATTTGCCCTTCGACGAGCCGGCCCTTGATGTTGGATGCGATTGGGTGTCCTTCCTCCTTCTTCTTGGCGCGTTGCCAGGCTCGTTTGTCCTCGATATTACAGATGGCGAGCCAGAGCAATTTAACGACTGCATCATCGGAAGGGAAATGGCCCCGGTTCTTGATGATCTTACGTAGCTGGTAGTTCAACGACTCGATCGAGTTGGTGGTGTAAATGACCCGGCGCAGCATCGGAGGAAACTCCAGGAACGGGATGAAACGTTCCCACGCGTCAGCGAACACGCGGACCGTGTTGGGATTGGCTCGCCCTAACTCGCTGGCAGCAAAGGCGTCGAGTTCCTTGCGTGCTGTGGTGGCGTCAGGGGCCTGGTAGATGGGTTTAAGAGCCGCAGAGATCTTTTTACGGTCCTTATAGCTGACGAAACGCATCGCTGCCCGAATCAGGTGGACCACGCACGTCTGGACCGTGGCCTTGGGCCAGGTTGCTTCAATCGCTTCAGGAAACCCGGTGAGCCCGTCACAGCACACAATCAACACATCACTGATGCCACGATTAGCGAGTTGAGCACAGACCCCGGCCCAGAACTTCGCTCCCTCGGTGGCCTGGATCCAGATTCCCAACACGTGTTTGATTCCATCCATATCCACCCCGATGGCGATATGAGCGGCCTTGTTGCGCACATGCGCTCCGTCGCGGACTTTGACCACGAGAGCGTCCAGATACATGACTGGGTAGAACCCATCCAGAGGACGTGACTGCCAGGCCAGGACCTCTTCACTGATCTCGTCAGTGATACTGGAGATCGTCTCGTGAGACAACTCGGTCCCCAGCGTGGACACTAGATGGTATTGGATGTCGCGGATCGTCATCCCGCCCGCGTACAGGGAAATGATCATCTCGTCCAAGCCCGATAGGCGTCGTGAGCCCTTGGGAACTAGCATCGGGGTGAACGTTCCTTCCCGGTCGCGCGGGACCGCGAGCTCGACATCCCCAGCTCCAGTGGCCACCGTCTTGGGGTAGGAACCATTACGCGAGTTAGTGAACTCAGACGCGTTCCCAGCTCCTTTGGCATAGCCCAGATGGGAAGACAACTCGGCATTGAGTCCGCGTTCCAAGCCAGCCTTGATCAACTGCTGGATCAGACCGTCCTTGCCCTCCAACTTCACTTGACCCGCATCGATCTGGGCATACAGATCATCAAGCACACCAGCTTGCTCCAATGCCCTCACACCCTCGGCCTGGACCCGGCGACGCTCCATTCGTTCCTGCTTATCAATCACACTCATCAGTATGTCTGCTTTCTCTTAGGAACCACCCCTTACACAAACAATCTGACACCCTCTGAGCCCAGCATGATCCCCGCATCCCAGGCGGTGGCAAAAGAATGATCCACGGACAGGTCATTGGCCCACCCGGCCAGAATATAGCCTTCGATCCGTTCCCGGTCTGCCTCACATATGCGTGAGGGATAGGCACGTTTGGCCTGGGGGATCGGGTCACCCACCGGGGGCCGCGGATGGATACGGTAATGCCACGAGCCCCG
>JAKOSN010000146.1 GCA_029777335.1 Planctomycetota bacterium | reverse complement strand
GATGGGGTTGCAGCTCGCAGGCGTGAACTTCGTGGGCGCCTATCAATACGCCTTCGATATTGGGGAGAAGCCCACCGAGAGCCCGCGTGACTACACAACGACCTTCAACCTGAAGCATCCCGACACGCACAAACCCCTTCCGCTCGCGAAGGCCGGTCTAGGCCGGGCACGCACGATGGCACGGACGATCGGCATTCGCGGGGTCGCCCTGATGACGTCGGATCTCCTGGCCCACATTCGCCGCATTCGATCAGAGGGTGCAAAGCCAGCGGAATCAACCGTCCCCGCTTCACCAGCGAACCGGGATGCGCGCGATGTCTCCGAATGACCCCTCGTCGCAGGACCGGCCCGAGCCCACCGGATCGGGTAATGACACCGAGATGTTGGGCCGATCAGGCACCTTGATCGCGGGACTCTGGAACTCCGCTCAGATGGTTGTCCCCTTGATAGGCACTCTCTTGGTGTCCGTCGTGATTGGCCGATTCCTGGGTGCAGATGAACTCGGCGAGCAGAGTTGGATCTCCTACCTCGCGGCATTGCTGATGACGCTGATCGTCCAGACCCTCGTCCGTGCCGGGATCCAGACCATGGCGACTGCACGCGGCGCCAACGATGATGCAACTTTCCAAGCTATCTCCCGCTGGATGATGTGGGGGCAGATCGCGGGAGGTGCGCTCGCCGCACTGATCCTGCTGGGTTTCGCATACTTCAGCGACTACAGGGCCTCCTGGGTGCTCGTCAGCGCAACGGCCGCGGTGAACGCCATCGGGTGGGCACTGTCGGTCAGAGTCATCGCGGATCGAGGGTGGGCGCCAGTCGCGAAGCGGCGCCTGATCACACAGATGCTCGCTCAGGGTGTCGCTGTTGCCTTGGTAATCGCCGGATTCGGGATCACCGGGGTCTTCGCTGCCAACGCGGTAGCGGCGGCCATCCTCGTGGCACTCGTCTGGCGAATCTCAACAAAGGCCACCGGACCAGCCTTTCCGCCGATTCCACCGCAACTCATTCGGTTGGGCGGAATGTACCTATTGACCGAGTTGCTCGTGCAGGTGGTCTCCAAACGCATCGAGTTCTTATTCCTGGGCACGATGAGCACGCGCGATGAACTGGCTATGTACTCGATTGCGTTCATGGTGGTCACGTCCGTGACGATGATCCCCGACTCGATGGTCACCGCAGTCCTGCCATCCCTGGCCACGCGGGCCGGGGCAGGCATGGGCGCCATCGTGGACAACCATCTGGCGCCAGCCATTCGCGTCTCAGCGCAGATATCGGTTCCGTTGGCGGCTGGGGTGGCTGTCCTGGGTCCGCGCCTCATCACGATGCTCTACGGCGAGAGTTTTGAGCAGGCGGGCACCCTGACGTCTTTGATGGCGGTGCTAATCCTGTTCGTGCCCGTGTTCGACCTGACCAGCACGTACTGGGGTGGCTACGGCCGACTCGGCATCCCGCTTGTCGCTGTCGCTATCGGGGGCGTCCTCGATCTGATCTTGGCTGCCACCCTCGTCGGCCCCTACGGAGCCCTTGGCGCGACAATCGCGAACGTGGGAGGTCAGGCCCTCGCAGCCTCCATTCTCATCGCGATCACGATTCGTCGGCTGCCCTCGCTGTCCATGACGTGGGGACGCTACGTCGGAGTCCTTGCAACGACCGCCGTTGTCAGCGTGGGGGGCTGGCTGGTGCAAACACAGGTCCCCGGGGTCTTCGGCTGGGTTGCGGCCCTGCTGGCAATGGGGAGTTTACTGGCGCTGTTCGGCGCCGTGTCCGGCTTCATGTCCGTGCCCGACGCAGTGTGGTTGTCTGAATCAATCCCGAGCAAACTCCGCCCCGTTCTGAGGATTCTTGTTGGTCGGCGGGCGATCCACGCGATGAACAGCACCACGGGCTGATCACCACCAACACCCAGGTTGCATCCCGATCACAAAATGCGCCGGTTCGCGAACGATGTGACTAAGGCAATTCACTGTTTGTGCCGAAGACCCTATGGGAATCCCGAAGATGTGGCTCGCAGGAAGTGAGCCAGTTAGAGATGAGGGTTGGATGTCCGCCGACAATGCGATCTCGCCGTCTGCCAAAACGCACGGCGTCAATGGTGCATCGCAAGCCCTAGGGCCAACGGATAGAGCAACCAACTCCACGATGATTGGCCCAATCGCCGCTATCCCCGCGCAGGCCCTAAGTAGCACCGAGGGCCCGAGAGGTCGCATAGTCGCTCGCGAGAGTCAACGTGTCGACGGCTGGTGGGCGCGCTCACGGGGCGCCCTTTGCATCTTCGCAATCGACGTCGCGGCAACTGCGGCAGCCCTCTTCATAGTTCGGAGCGAATTCTCGCGCGCGCTCCTGCTCACATCGGTCTTCACGTTGCTCTCAGTCGCCGCTCTGAACCTATACCGCGGCAAGTTCACCATGTCGATCCTGGATGATCTGCCCCGCTTGGCCCTAGCAGTGCTCGCGGGCTACGGAATCTCATCTGTGGTCGTTTTCTTTTGGGAAGGTAGTGGGTTCCCGCTGTACGTTTCGTTCGCGATGGTGCTCCTGTTGGCGCTGTTCATCGGGCGAACAATCTCGTACTTCTTGGTTAGGGCCTTGAGGCGAAGGCGGATCCTGTCCGCAACAGCCTTGATCATCGGCGCCGGCGAAGTCTCCGCCGCTCTCGGGCACGCCATGGAAAAGCTACCCGAGCAAGGACTCCATCTGATTGGGTTTGCCGATCCCGATCCCGCGCTGCCAGCGCACGCACTACCGGGGCCGATACTGGGGTCCACCGACGACCTCGCTCAACTCCTCCACGACTACCGCCCCAATCACGTGATCATCGGATTCAGTCTGATGCCCGAGTCGCAACTCATCGAACTGGTACGCCTTTGCGATAGGGAGGAGTCCGAGATCTCTGTCGTCCCCCGGCTGTTTGAAATGACGAGCCGCACTGGCGACTCCGACGAGTTGAACGGCATTCCCCTAACAACGCTACGAAGAGCTCCCTTCCGCTCTCCAAGCTGGCTCCTGAAGCGGGGGATGGACATCGTTGTGTCAAGCCTCGCGCTCCTGGTGCTCTCGCCGCTGCTCGGGATTATCGCTCTCTTGGATCGGCTGGTGGACGGCCCTGGAATCGTCTTCCGCCAACAAAGGGTCGGAATCGATGGCAACAGCTTCGAGGTCCTGAAGTTCCGGAGTATGCGCCCGGCCACAGCCGAAGAGGGCGCAACCAAGTGGAACATCAAAAACGACGACCGAGTCTCTTGGCTGGGCAAGATTCTCCGCAAGAGTTCCATGGACGAACTTCCCCAGCTTTGGAACATTCTGCG
>JAKOSN010000145.1 GCA_029777335.1 Planctomycetota bacterium | reverse complement strand
GGCCTGCCAGCGGCGCCGCACGGTCCGCTCTCCGAGGCCCAGTACCTCCGCCACCTGAAGTTGAGTGCTGCCCTGGTAGAACACCAGCTCCAGCACCTCGCGTTCCTCCTCGGGGAGGTTGCCAACGGCCTCGTGAAAGCGCGCCCACAGTTCCAGTTCATCGGGCGAGGCAACGTTGGGGTCAACCACCCCGTTGGGCAGCGGTGCGTGTCCCCGGGCAGCGCTGGCAAAGTGCCGGGCCAGGTCGATCAGTTAACGGCGGACATGCAGGCTCGCCAGAGAAAGAAAGTGCTGAGACGAATCCGGGGTGAACTGGCGAAGCGTTCGCAGAAGACGCAGGACAGACCCCTGAACGAGATCGGCGGAGTCGAGATGGGCGCGGAGGTGGTGGTTTCGGAGTAACATCCGCCCAGCAAGTCGGCGCAGCAACGTCTCGATGGGGCGGAGCAGGTCTGCGGCGGCCTGCTCATCCCCCGCCTGCCAGCGGGCCACGCGATCGCGCAGAAAGGGAGTGTCGAGCGTGGAGACAGACATGGGCTACCTGCGAATTGGGGAAGAGGGCGCAGAACAAAGTAGCCGATTATTGGCTTCCGGGCCGAGCCAGACAAGGAAAAAAGTCCACCTCCCGAGGAGCAAACACGCATGGCACCGCGTCGGTCTCCGTGCAGAGTGATGAATTCCGCACAATCCTGATCGTCCAACTCGCATGCCACGTCCGCGAGGGATTCCGTTTATAACGACAGCAAAACTCCTCAAATCGATGAAAATGGCTCTCATGAACAGAACTTGCGATGCAAGCGGGTGTTAGAACTTCGTATCCGTGCCACGCCGTCGGCTCGCTTCGCGGATGCGAAAACCGAAAGCAAAACGGAACTCCTTCCGAATATTGACTTTCTGTCTGCATTAGTCTCCTTCTGGCGCGGGGAGCCTGCGCGTGGCATTTCTTTCGACACCCCCAAGCAGAGTTGTCCATGGACCCCATGCGCGTGGCAGTCATCGGCGGCGGGCCTGGTGGATTAATGACCGCCTATCTCCTGGAGAAACGCTCCCCCTTTCCGTGTGCGCTCACCCTGTACGAGGCGAGTGATCGGCTGGGGGGGAAGATCGTCACCCGACAGTTTCAGACCGCCCCTGTGCCCTATGAGGCGGGGGCCGCGGAACTGTACGACTACTCTCAGCTTGGCCCCGATCCCCTGCGTGAGTTGATCTCCGCACTCGGTCTTTCAACCCGGCCGATGGCGGGAGAAAGCGTGGTTCTGCATGAGCAGGTGCTCACCACGGAGGAAGATATCCGACGTGTGTGCGGCGAGGACACCTGTCGGGCGCTCCGTGCCTTCAACCGCAAGGCGCGCGCGTGGATCAGTCCGGCGGATTATTACGAATCCGACTGGAAAGAGGATAACGACGATCCGCTCAGTCGCTGTAGTTTTCGTGCGTTGCTCGCGCGCGTTCCCGATGCGACAGCCCGGCGCTACCTGGAGGTGGCGGTCCACAGCGATCTGGCCACCGAGCCCGAACACACCAATGCCATGTATGGCCTGCAAAACTATCTGATGAACGAACCCGACTACATGCGGCTGTACACCATCGAGGGCGGACTGGAACGTCTGCCCCAGGAACTGGC
>JAKOSN010000144.1 GCA_029777335.1 Planctomycetota bacterium | reverse complement strand
GGACAATACCCAGGCTGTGCGCATGTTCAAGCGCTTCCGCGGCGGCGATCCCCCATTCTGCCACCTGGCGAAAATAGGCGCTGTCACGCGGTTGTCTCTGCGTGGTCGCGTTTGCCACGGCTAAGGTCTCGGCAGTCGGTGGGTACGCCGTGGTGGCGTCCCTGGCGACCTCGGGCGCACCCCGTTGACGGATCACCTGGGCCAGCGTCTGGCCGTCGATGAACTGCATGGCGTAGTAGTGCACCCCGCGTTCACAACCGACGCCATAAACCGGTACAATGTGTTCATGATGCAGACTGGCCGCCGCCCGTGCCTCGTTCTGAAAACGCTGCAGATGACGCGGATCCATCATCGCCGCGAACGGCAACACCTTGAGTGCCACCCGTCGCTGCAGGGAGATCTGCTCCGCCTCGTAAACCACCGCCATCCCACCCCGGCCCACCTCACGCACAATGCGAAAATCCCCCAGCGTGCCGGTCAGGCTCTCCTGCGCAGCGGGATGGCTCTCGCCAGGCAGCGACGCCTGGTGGAACTCCTCGAGCGCCTCCAGCACCGGCAGCATCTGGCGAATCTGCTCTGCGGCCTCGGGATACTGGGCGAGATAGCGTTCCAGGTCGATCACCTCGCCTGCCTGCTTTCGGTCCGTGATCTCGGTGCAGATCCGGGCCAGGACCGCTTCGTGGTTCGTCAGTTCGGGGACGGCCTGGTTGCTTGCACTCATGACGCACCTCCGTTCTTCTCCTGCAGAAAGTCCCGAATCCGCTGCAACGCGCGATAGTGGCGGACACAGACGGCACTGTCACGGATGCCCAGCACCTCCGCGGTCTGCGCCACCGACAACTGCTCCAGATGACGCAGGATCAGCACTTCCCGATCCACTTCGCTCAGACGCGCCAGCGCCTGGTGGACGCGCTGACGCAACTCGGCGCGCAGGGCTGCTTGCGTGGGACTCGTTGCCGACGTCGCCAGCCGTTCGGCGAGTTCGACGGCGGACTCTTCTGGCAAGGCAAGGATGTCCGGTTCTTCCCGGGTCACGGTGCGTTTGCGAGCACGCACATGGCGACGCCGCAGGGTCAGCAGTTGTTCCAGGGCCAGTTGACGTAACCAGGGATAGAAGGGGAGCGGACGGTCCTGGAGAAAGCGTTCCAGTTTGCGGTCAGCCTCGGCGAGGACCTCCTGGACAACATCGGAGGGATCGACGCGGGCCGCGAGGCGACGATCGAGGCGACAGGCGACCAGGCGACGAAGGCGGTCGCGGTGGCGCAGCAGAAGCAGGCTGCGGGCGTGAGCCTGCCCCTGCGCCACCTGGGCGAGCAGGGCGTCGGTATCGGGCTGAGTGGGCGTCATGCGAGTCCTCCTATTCAGGTACCCTGCACGGGGCGCGAAAAACTTACAGGAAAAAGCAAAAAAAGGTGGCAGAAGATGCCACCCTACCGCAAGGCGCAGGAAGTCGGCCAGAAAAATCGGAGGGGTGAAGGAAGGGCTGGGGCGCGCAAGCGAGGGAGTGGTGGCCACTTGCGTCCGGATCAAAAAAAAGTTGGAGGCACGCACGATGCCGGGGAAGTGGGGAGTTACACCCCAGCGAGAACGGGCGAAACGCCTGGTGGAGGGACTCGTCGCGGTGGAGAGAGCACGTCCCCTGGCCAGCGGGGGCCCCCCACCCCGCCGCATGGTCTGCGCGGCGGGCGGGGGTTCGCGTTCAGCTGTTGATGAAGTCGAGGTCGGTCAGCACGTCCGCCAAATCGACG
>JAKOSN010000143.1 GCA_029777335.1 Planctomycetota bacterium | reverse complement strand
GCGCTCCTCTGATTCTGGAGTTTCTCGTGCGTGTTACTCTCCCTGCGCTTGCGGTCCTGCTCCTGGGACTGGGGGCAACCCGCGCCGATCCGCCAGTCGCTTCCTACATCTTTCCCGCGGGCGGACAGCGCGGGAAGAAGGTGTCGGTGCGCGTGGGCGGACTCTTTTTGCATGATCGTTGTGGCTGGGAAGTCTCCGGCCTCGGGGTGAAGGCCAGCCCCGAACTGCGCTCTATCCAAACGCGCTGGTTCGAGGGGCCGTTGCTGCCCTTGCCCGAATCGCAACGGGCCGAGGATTACCCCAGAGACATGGCGGGGGAGATCGACCTCGCTGCCGATGCCCCCCTGGGGCGGCGCTCGTGGCGACTGTGGACCGCGCAGGGAGCCACTCCGAGCAAGACCTTTGTGGTCGGGGAACTCCCCGAGGTGGTCGAGAACGAGATGGCTGGTCCCCCCGTGCCTGTCGCGGTCACTCTCCCGGTGACGATCAATGGTCGAATCTTTCCGCGGGAAGATGTCGATCTGTGGAGTTTTCAGGCGGACCGGGGGCAGACGATCACCGCCATGGTGCAGGCGGAGACACTCGGTTCCCCTCTCGATGCGCACCTGGCGATTCTCGGGCCGGAGCAGCGCGTTCTGGCAGAAAACGACGATCACCAGGGAGCCGATCCGCTCCTGCGTTTTACCGCTCCCCAGGCAGGCACCTACCAGGTGCGCATTCGGGATGTTCGTTACCAGGGAAGCCAGGCTCACGTCTATCGGTTGACCCTGACCGCCGGCGTGGTGGTCGATCGGGTCTATCCGCTGGGTGGACGGCGGGGGACGACCACCGCATTTACCCTGAGCGGGCAGGGAGTGCCGACCGACCGAGTGACCGTCTCGCTTCCAAAGGCGCCGGTTGGCGCGTATCCGCATCGCTTCGCGCTCAAGGAGGGACACTCCAATCCGGTTTGGCTCGCTCTCGATGATCTCCCGGAGTATCTCGCCGAGGACATCAAGCCGAGTGCAACCGGCAGTCGGGATGTGGCGCTTCCCTGCGTGGTCAACGGGCGCATCGAACGCGCTGGCGCCACCCAGACCTGGACCTTTCAGGGACACAAGGGAGAGATGATTGCAGGCACGCTGTGGGCCCAGCAACTGGGTTCCCCCCTGCGTGGGGTGCTCACTTTGAGTGACGCGAGCGGAAAGGTGTTGCAGCGCGTTGAGGCTGCGGCGAAGGGGAGCGGAGATCCTGTCCTGCGCCACACGCTCCCTGCCGAGGGCCGCTACACTCTGCAGGTTGCCGATCGCTTTCGTTCGCGGGGAGGGCCCGCTCATGCTTACCGATTGCGCCTGGCTCGGGAAGAACCAGACGTGGCATTGACACTTCTCACCGATGCGCTGACGGTTCCGCGGGGAGGCCAGGCAACGCTCAAGGTGCAGATCGACTGGCAGGGGGGTGTCAAGGAACCGCTCGCTCTCACGGTGCGTGGCCTCCCCGCCGAGATTCATGTCCCTCCCGTCACGGTGCCAGCGAATAAGAATGTGGCGGAGCTGATTTTCAAGGCTGATGCCAGTGCCAGGATTCGCCCCGCACTGGTCACCGTGGAAGGGACGACCACCCGCAGCGCTCAGAAGGTGACCCGGCGCGCCACCCTTGCGGGGAAAGCGCCCGAGGACAACTCCCTTCTGCTCGCGGTCAGCCTTCCCACGCCCTTCAAGGTGGTGGGAGCCTACGAGACAGGGAACTCACCACGTGGGTCGGTGCAGGTGCGCAAGTATCGCATTGAACGCGGTGGCTACAACGGCCCACTGACCATCCGTTTGACCGATCGCCAGGCACGCCATCTCCAGGGAGTCACCGGTCCGATGATCACGGTTCCGCCGGGAGTAAACGAGTTTGAGTATCCCTTTACTCTCCCTCCCTGGATGGAGATCGGTCGGACCTGTCGTGTGTGTGTGATGGCGGTCGGAGTGATTCACGACCCCGATGGGAGCAAACATGCGGTCAGTTACAGCTCCACGGCACAGAATGATCAGTACATCACCGTGGTCGAAACGGGGCAGCTCGACCTTACCCTGGGGAAGGACTCCATCGCGCTGAGTCGAGGCCAGGTGGTCTCCATTCCGGTGCAGATTGCTCGCGCCCAGGGGGTACGCGGCGCTGTGCGAATTGAAGCACTGATCCCGGAGTATAGCAAGGGGTTGGAGGTCGCGCCCGTGGTGATCCCCACGGACCGCGACCAGGGTATTCTCTCCATGAAGTTCACCCGCGAGGCGACAGGGCCCTTGCCCGCTTCGCTTCTGATCCGCGCGACGCTGATGGACGGCAAACGCCCCCTTGTGGCGGAAGCCAGGCTTGAACTGGCTGAGGAGTGACATGGCGACATCGGATTATGACGACGTGCCCGGGTTCAGTGCCCGGGTTCGTACGGTGCAGATCATCGTCGGTTCCCTGCTGCTGGGGAGCGGCATCTTTGGCGTGATTGCTTACATCCTGCGGAGCCAGGATCAACGGCCACTCCCCGCGGACCCGTTCCTCACCTATTTGATGGCCGGGCTGGGGGTGATGCAGTTTGTGTTTTCCTTCATCGTGCCACGGATGGTCCTTGCGTCGGCGCTGGCACAGCGCGATTCCGCAGCGCCCGGTGAGGCTCCTCGCCTCGCTCCGCGCTCCCCGATGGCCGAAGAAGTTGGAAGGCTCCTTCTCCTCCATCAGACAACCCTGATCATTGGGTGCGCCCTGATCGAGGCATCAATCTTCATGCAATGTATCGCCTACATCATTGAAGGGCAGCAAATCAGCATGATCCTGGGAGCGCTCCTCTGGGTGGTATTGCTGTTCAAAATTCCTCGGCGGGATCAGATCGAACAGTGGCTTGACCGCCAGCGCGAACGCGCGCTGGAGGGCTGAGGGGCCTTGCGACTCACGGGGCGGTCTCGCGGGGAAC
Source organism: Planctomycetota bacterium (assembly GCA_029777335.1). GTDB lineage: Bacteria > Planctomycetota > Planctomycetia > Gemmatales > Gemmataceae > JAKOSN01. The sequence goes on along the minus strand of JAKOSN010000143.1, from coordinate 21,019 downwards.
CGGGGCCGGCCGAATCCGGCGCAACACCAGTAGAACCGCCAGCAGGAGCCCAACCAGGCCAAGAGTCGCCAGGGTGATCCGTTCCCCCAGGCGATAGGGCGCCGGCTCAAACGTGAAGGTCACCTCGTGACTCCCCGCTGGCAGCACCACCGCTCGAAAGAGGTGGTTGGCTCGATAGACCTTCGTGTCCTGGCCATCGAGCGCACACTTCCACCCGGGATACCACGGATCGGTAAGAACGAGGAATCCCGGCTGGTCCCCGGCGGCACGAAGCACCACCCGATTGGGACGGTAGGAGACAATCTCTGCCGTGCGGAAGGGAAGGGTGGCATCGCCGCGGGGAGCATTTTCCTCATAGCCTTGCAACAGGACCAGGGCATGAAAGTCTGTGTTGGCCATGGCGGAGAGCATCTCTGCGCGCGGGGGGGCCGGACAGGCCGACGGCACCACAAAGGCACGGGGAAAGACCTGCAGATTCTCGTAGATCACATAGGGGCGCAAGGGAGCGCGTCCCCCGCCCTGCAAAAAGTTGAACGCGAAGGGATGCTCGTCGCGCTCCACCTCGCGCCAGCTTGCCCCGGGTGAGCCCGCCTCCGCAGGGAGGAGAAGGTATTTTGTTCCGAGCAGATCGAGCAAGCCACGATCCTTGATCGGCACATTGCCCAGGATCGGAAAGGTGTAGATGCCGTCGATCGCACGCAAGGGTTTGTCCTGCCCCCCCATCATCTGCAGATATTCGCGATAAATCAGCAAATCGAGCGGGCTGTAACCCTTGACCGCCTCAATTTGATGCAGGAGCGCCTGCGGCACCCCTTCACCCAGCGGGGTGCCAATCGTCTCAGGGCCTTCCTTGTCGGGAGCGATATCCAGAACGCGACCATGACCGGCATGCTCCGCCAGGTACAACACCGATTGCGCGGGGGCAAAAAGCTCTTCCTCGGAACAGACATCCACCAGTGGGGCACTGAAGGCGAAGAGTTCGGCACAGAGGAGCACCCCCCAGACCCAGCCAAACCACGGTTTGACCGGTGTGAGCTGAGTCAGAATCAGGGCAAGGAGAAAGGTGATGGGAACCACGACCCAGTACGGGTGAAAGAGGACCTCGGCATGCTTGGCGCGTTCGCGCAGCACAATTCCCCCGCAGAGGATGAGGGCGGCGACCGCGATCAGCATAAACGTGCGTCGCACGCGCAGGCGTTGTTCCACGGTGCGTTCAGCACCCGCGAAGAGGAGATCCGTGGTGGTCCCTGCCAGAAGCGCGAGGGGAAAGCTGGCCACGACGAGGATGCGCGGATGTTGCCGGAACAGGCTAAACCCGGGGAGCGCTTGCAACAGGATCACGCCCACGGTGGCGGCAAAGAGCATCAGCGCGGTCACCCCTGCCTGGAAGCGAACGCGCCGTGAGCCAAACCAGGGAGCCACAAGAGCGGCGGCAAACCAGGTGACAGCCATGCAGCCACGGTCTTCCCACGCCAGATTCCAGGGATTCGGGATGAGCGTGGGGCCAAAAAAGAGCAGGATGGGCCGGAGACTTCCAAGCAACGTCTCGTGCACCGCCACTCCATTGGCACGCGTGGAAAAGCGGGCGGCCTCCATCGTCGGCAACAACTGGATGCTCGCCAACAGAATGCCGAGCAAGGCGGTCCACAAGCCAAACCCGGCCCAGCAGGCGAGCACGCGCAGCAACGGTCGGGGCTGGGACACGGGATCGAGCGCGCCCGCCTGCTGCAGCGCCGGCCCAAGCGTCCACACTGCAATAAAGAGTCCGGCGTAGAACGTCCACTGTGGCTGAGTCCCCAGCACCATCAACCCAAAGAGGACCCCCGCGATGGTCGCCGACAGGAGACTGGTTTTTTCAATGGCACGTTCCAGCGTGAGCAAAATCCATGGCAGCCAGGCGAGCCCGATCAAGATGTAATGTCCCGCCGCGATCAGATGCGCCAGCCACTTCGGCGCAAACATGAAGCCGACGGCGGCCACCAGCGCTCCCAGTTGGCCCAGATTCTGGGTGCGCGCATAGGCGTACATTCCCCATCCGGCAAGGAGTAGATGTGCCACCACGAGCCAGCTGAGAACCATGCCGATGTGCTGCTCGGGGAGCCACAGCAGAGGGAGATGCGGAGGATAGAAGATCGCCACCTGGATATCGGGTACGAACGGCGAGCCAGAGAAGAGATACGGGCACCACAGCGGGATCTCGCCCGTGGCCTGAAACGAAGTCACCAGAAAGTGCTTGGCAGGGATGTGTTCGGCCAGCGTATCCGAGTGTTCGGTGTACAGTGTCTGGGTGGGATGGAGCACCAGCGGCGCGAAGAAGACCAGGGTGAGAACGGTCAACAAGCCGTAAGGAGCAAGCGCCTTGATCATCGCTGTGCCTGAACCCGCTGGATTGATGGGGACGGTGGCTCTCCGAGGGTGATCATAGCAGATCGGCGCTGAGATGGCCTTGCCTCGACTGGAGTGATCGGGTGTAATGTGGGTTCGATTTTCTCCATCTGCTGCCGTTCACCAGGACAGGGAGGTCCCATGAAGACAGCCATCGTGATCCCCGCTCGCTACGCCTCGCGCCGCCTTCCCGGCAAACCACTGCTCCGGCAAACCGGAAAGTACCTGATCCAGCACGTTTATGAGCGGGCCAGCGCCGCGCGGGGGATCAGCAAGGTGGTGGTGGCGACCGATGACTCCCGGATCATGAGTGCCGTGCGCAGTTTTGGCGGCGAGGTACAGATGACCCGTCGCAATCATCCCAGTGGAACCGACCGGGTGGCGGAGGTGGCGCGCCAGCTCGACGCTGAGGTGATCGTCAACCTTCAGGGGGACGAACCGCTGGTCGATCCGGCCGCGCTGGAACTACTGCCACGTCTGCTCGCGGACCATCCCGACGCCGACCTGGCGACGCTGGCCACGCCAATTCACACCCTGGAACAGTGGGAGAATCCCAATTGCGTCAAGGTGGTGTGTGATCGGAGTGGACGGGCGCTTTATTTTAGCCGAAGCCCCATCCCGTATGTCCGCGAAGGCACACCGGATTTTGGCGGACCCACGCCGCGCTTCCTTCAGCATATCGGGCTTTATGCATACCGTCGGCACTTCCTGCTCAACCTCGCCGAGTTGCCGCCCGAACCCCTGGAGCAGATGGAGAAGTTGGAACAGTTGCGCGTGCTGGCCCACGGCCGTGGGATTTACGTGGGCCTCATCCAGGAGCCGTCGATCGGGGTCGATACCTACGACGATTACCAACGTTTTGTTCAGGTCTATCGGCAAACCTGGACACGTCAGGTGGCCTGAGTGAAGCGGGAATGAAGGCACTCGCCTGCCAGGAGCCGGACCATCCGGTATACTCCCTCTTGGGGAGATCTGGGACTGGTTTGAAGGCGACTGGACACCAGCATGACGCAGACCAAGCATATTTTTGTGACTGGCGGCGTGGTGAGTTCCCTGGGTAAGGGGCTCACCTGCGCCTCGATTGGGATGTTGCTCGAACGCCGCGGCCTGCGCGTGCGGCTGCAAAAATTCGATCCCTATATCAACGTCGATCCGGGGACGATGAGCCCCTACCAGCACGGCGAGGTGTATGTTCTCGACGATGGGGCGGAGACCGATCTCGACCTGGGACATTACGAACGCTTCACCAACGCCCCACTCAGCCGGGATTGCAACTACACCACCGGCAAGATCTACCAGGCGGTCATCAACAAGGAACGGCAGGGGGATTACCTGGGCCGCACGGTGCAGGTTATTCCTCATGTGACCGACGAGATCAAGGCGGCCGTTCGCAAGCTGGCCGGGGAAGACGTGGATGTGGTCATCACCGAGCTGGGCGGAACGGTGGGCGATATCGAGGGCAGGCCATTCCTCGAAGCAATTCGCCAGTTCGCTCTCGATATCGGCAAGCAAAACTGCCTGTACATCCATCTAACCTTTGTTCCCTTCCTCAAGGCCGCCGGCGAGGCCAAGACCAAGCCCACCCAGCATTCCGTCGAGAAGTTGCGCGAGATCGGGATTCAGCCGGACATCCTGGTCTGTCGGACCGAGCGCGAATTGACCAAGGACATGGCCGAGAAGATCGCCCTCTTCTGCAATGTGGAACCGCGGGCGGTCATCGAGGAACGCGATAAGGAATTCTCGATCTACGAGGTGCCGTTGAGCCTGGTCGAGAATCGGCTGGATGAGTTGATCGTGGAAAAACTCGGGCTGCGCGCGCGGATGCTCGATATCAGCGATTGGCGGGCCATGCTGCAGCGCATCAAGAATCCTACCCACGAGGTCACGATTGCCGTTGTCGGCAAGTACATCAAGTATCAGGATGCCTACAAATCGGTCTATGAATCGCTCGATCATGCTGGGATTGGTCTGTCCTCACGCGTGGTGATTCGCCGGATCGAAGCGGAGGATGTGGAACGCGAAGGCGCCGAACGGGTGCTGGGTGGAGTCGATGGCATTCTGGTCCCGGGCGGATTCGGCTATCGAGGCATCCCCGGGAAGATCGAGGCGATTCGCTTTGCGCGCGAACGAGGAGTGCCTTTCTTCGGCATCTGTCTGGGGTTGCAGTGTGCGGTGATCGAGTTCGCCCGCAATGTGGTGGGTTTGACCGACGCTAATACCACCGAGATCGAACGCAACTGTCAGCACCCGGTGGTCTGTCTCCTCGATGCGCAGCACACCATCACTCAGATGGGCGGAACGATGCGGCTGGGATTGTATCCCTGTGCGCTGGTCGAGGGGAGCCGTGCCCATCAGGCCTATGGGCAGGCGCTGGTGCACGAACGCCATCGCCATCGCTACGAGTTCAACAACCAGTATCGGCAGCAATTCACCGCCAATGGGATGCTTTTCTCCGGAACGAGCCCGGATGGCAAACTGGTCGAGGTGGTCGAGTTACCCGCCCACCCATGGTTTGTGGCAGTCCAGTGTCACCCCGAGTTCCGTTCCAAGCCCACCCATGCGCATCCGCTCTTCCGGGGCTTTGTGAAAGCAGCCCTGGAGAGGCGCGAGGCAAAAAAAAAGGCTGAAGCCGCGCGTCGAGCCGCTCTTCTCTCCGCTTCCTGATTTCATGCTGACCGGGCCGATGCGAAGCGGGCACGGGGATTGATCCCGTGCCCGCTGACGTGGCCGGTGAGTGCCCTCGATTGGCCAAGCGACTACTTTCTGAGTAGAAAAACCCAGTTCTTCCAGTTCTCCTCTGGCGTTGCGTCCATCTGGCAGGCCACGGCTGCCCTGGTGCCATCGTGGTACGCCAGGAAACGAAGGCGAGGTGCTCCATGTCGTCGATGCTTCGTCGTCTCGCACCGATTTTGCTCCTTTGCGGATCGCTGTTCAGCTCTGGCTGTCTTCCCTCGGCGGGCTGGCTCCCAGATTCCTCCGGGTTTTTCTTCACCGAAAACAAGGGCAAACGCCTCTGTTTCTACGATTGCGTGAAGAAGACTCGGAGCACCCTGGTGGAAGACACCGGCGGCGAGACCTTCCTTCCCGGCGTCAGCCCCGATGGCACTGAGATCGCGCTCGCCAGGATAACCCGCGCCAAGGGGAAACAGGATCGGTTGCAGGTGCTCCTTTACGATCGCAAGGGGAAGTTAAACAAGACCTCGAAGGAGTTTGAAATTCCGGGCGCACCGCGAGATGAGAAGAACCTGGAGCAGCGAGCGCCCGTGATGGTGTGGTGGCAACCGGGTCATAAGATCCTTGTTGGCGATCTTTCGGACCGTGCCCCTGCCCCCGGGGCCGAGAAGGGGCCCACCTCGATTGTTTACGATCCCCGGAAGAACGATTTCACCGCGCTGTCGACGTTCCCCTGCATTATCCTCCCCCAACCGTTGCTCCCGGATGGCAAGGGGTTCCTTGGTTTTCTCCCGAAGAAGGACTCCAAGGAGTCGGCGATCGGCTATTTTGGCTACGACGGCAAGCTGATTCAGGAACTCGATCCCAAGAAGCAACCCGAGGAGAAGAAGGGCGAGGCGATCGAGTTCCGCTGGGAAAAGAACAACCTGGTCGTCGTCACCGAGGAGAACCGGCTGGTGGTCGACGTCGTCAAGGGGACCTTCAACGAACAGAAGGTCAAGGTAAAGCTCCTGCCGGCCGCGGGGAAATTGAAGATGATGCACACCTTCCCGGATGGGAAAACGCGTGTGGTCGTCTACGAGGAGGAGATGAAAGCGGCGGCCCAGGGCGCGCGGAAGACAATCAGTCGGATCGAGTATCAAGACCTGGCGACAAAGAAACAGACCGTGATCAAGGGAAACATCCCCGGTTCGATTAACCTGGGGTGGAACATCGCGCCCAATCAAAAAAGTGTGGCCCTGCTTTGCCCGGGGAATGATCCGCAGAAGAAGGCCGAACTGGTCGTTGTCCATGCGGATGGCACGCACTCCGCCGTCGAGGTGAAAATGGAGGACTAACGGTCCTCTGCGAGGCGGACAGAGCCGGATCGAGAGCCCGGTCACGAGGGCGCTACTTCGGGAGCGCCCTCGCTGCTTTTCTGGGCAACCTCGCTTCTCTGGACGACTTGGATTGCCCAGCCTCTTGCCACTTGCCTCAACAATGGGTATTGTCAAAACCGTTATCCGGCTTGTGCGCCGGCCATCCCCTGGCGTCTTCAAAGTGAGGTCCTCCCGTGATCCACGTCGAGAAACTGACCAAGTTTTACGGCGATTACGCTGCTGTGCGGGACGTGTCCTTCGACGTGCCCAAAGGGAAGGTGGTGGGGTTTCTCGGTCCGAACGGCGCCGGCAAATCGACGACGATGCGCATCCTGGCCGGATTTCTGACGGCGACCAGCGGCAGCGCCACCATCGACGGGCTCGATGTCTTCTGGAAACCGATCGAGGTGCGGCGGCGCATCGGCTACATGCCCGAGAACTGCCCGCTGTACCCCGAACTGCGGGTGCGCGAATATCTGCAATTTCGGGCCGGAATCAAGGGGTTGCACGGCAGCACGGCGCGCAAGCGCATCGACCATGTAATTCAGCGCTGCTGGCTGACCGATGTCACCCGGCAACTGATCGGCACGCTGTCCAAGGGGTATCGGCAGCGCGTGGGGCTCGCCGATGCCTTGCTGGCCGATCCCCCCGTGCTCATTCTCGACGAGCCCACCTCGGGCCTGGATCCCACGCAGATCCATGAGACGCGCCATCTGATTCGTGAACTGGGCCGCGAGCACACCTTGCTGCTGTCGACCCACATCCTCCCCGAGGTCGAGATGACCTGCGAACGGATCATCATCATCTATCGCGGGCAGAAGGTCGAGGATGCCGAACTGTCCGAATTACGCAGCCGCTATCGCAACCTGGAAGATTACTTCCTGAAACTGACCGAGCAAGAAGGGATTGTGCCCTCGGGACCGTTGCCTCCGCTCCCCCCTGCGGCGAACGCTCCCCCGGAGAGTTCCGGTTCGCCTCCCGCGAACACGGGAGCGAATTCCGCCGAGGGTGGGAGCCAGCCCTATCTCACCCAGGGTTGGTAGTAACTGCTCTGCGCTCTTCCTCACTGGGATCCACACCGGGTTAACACCGGGAGAACTAGGCGCCATGTTTGCCGGAATGAATCTCGCTCAATGGTTGACTCTCGCGGCGCTCGTTGTGCTTGGGCTGGTTGCCCTGCTGGTGCTGCTGACGGGTTGCTGGGGACTCTTTCAGGCACGCAGCCTCTTACGGCGCGAGCTCAGTTCCTACTTTCTCTCTCCCATCGCCTATGTGGTTCTGGTGGTGTTTCTCGGGGTAACCGGCCATCTCTTTGCGCTTACGGTGGAGCAACTGACCAACACCGGGCCGGAGGGACTCGAATACCCCATGCAGTTTCTCCTGGGCGATGAGCGCTTCTGGCTGGTGTTCCTGTTTATTCCGCCACTGCTCACCATGCGCCTCTTCGCTGAGGAACGCAGTACCGGCACCCTGGAAATGCTGATGACCGCCCCGGTACGCGATTGGCAGGTGGTGCTGTGCAAGTTCGTCGCGTGCTATGCCTTCTTTCTGCTCTTGCTCCTCCCCACCCTGCTCTACTGGCCGGTGCTTCTGGATTTGCAGGTGACGATTCTGCCCCGGGATCAGTGGGGACAGGCGATGACAGCCAGCAGTATCCTCCTGGTGGCCGGCGTGGGGGTGATGCTGCTGGGCCTGCTTTTGCTGTGGCCGCATCTGGGAACCGGCGGACGAGTGGTTTCGCTGGTCTGCATCGTGGGTGGACTGGCGGCGGCCGTTGTGGGCGGGATTGCTCATTACCACGGGCTGGGCGGGCAGCCGCCCGATGCGGTTCACCTGGTGACGATGCACGCCGGGCTCGATCCTGCTCCCGTGCTGACCGCCTACGGTGGGATGATTCTGGCCGGGGCGATGTTCATTGCTCTGGGGATGTTCATTAGCAGCCTGGTGCGCGATCAACTGGTCGCGGCCATTGTCAGCCTGGCATTGAGCCTCCCCTTTGTGGCGGCCGGGTTCTGGCGACCCAGCCTCGACACGGGCGACCTGGTCTATCGCATCATGTACTTTCTCAGTGTGCCGCTGCACTTTCAACGGGCGTTTACTCGGGGACTTCTTGATACCCGGCCCTTGATTCTCTATGCCAGCGTGGCCCTCTTCTGTCTGTTCCTGACGGTGCGTAGTCTGGAGAGTCGACGATGGCGCTAAAATCCACTCGACCGGGAGTCTGGCTCTCGCGGTTCCACTTTCTGCTTCGCGTGATCGGCCTGACGGGGCTGGTATTGCTCGTGGGCGGACTGGCGATGGCTCATCTGGAGGGACGCCTGGTTTCCCTCGATCAGCTGCGTGCCTTCGCCGAGGAGTTCAAACGCAATGCCGCACGCACCCAGTACGAGCAGATCGCGCAGTGGCTCATTGTGATTGGCGGAGGGGCTGTCCTCCTCGGCCTGCTCTTCGAAGCCATTGTCGTCCTCGGATACACCGCCAAGAAACGGAGCGTTTTCGGCTTCAACGTGGTGGTGCAGGTGCTGCTGGCGCTCGCGGTTCTGGTGGGGATCAACTACTACTCGTTTGAGCATTACACCCGTGTCGATTGCACGCGCCCGGGTGAATCCGGCCAGCGCAAATTCACCTTGCCCGAGGAAGTGCGCACCCAGCTCAAACAGCTGCGGGGCGACACCACGATTGTCGTGGTGCAGCAGCGGCGCAAGGCATTCGATGGCAACGACGAGATGGAAGACTACGAGGCGGCCGCCGAGAATGTGGTGATCGACAAGGTGCGCGATCTGGTGGAGCAACTGCGCGATGTTGGTCCGCAGTTCAAGGTGATCGTGCTTGATGCCAAGAAGAAGGACTACCGGCAGAAGCTGGCCGAGGCGACCCAGGATGCCCCGCAGCTGGCGCAGGCGATCAAGGACGCCCCGGACAACAGCATCTTTTTCTACCACACCGATCCGGGAAAACGCGTCAGCCTGCAACGGTTGAGTTTCAACGATTTCTATCAACTGGATCGCACTCGGTCGCGCGAGGCGGACAACGAAAAGGGCAACCTGGTACTGCTGGAGAAGGGGATCAAGCCGTTCGTGAACCGGATTCTGAACCTGGAACAAAAACGGCCGCGTGTGGGGGTGTTGGTGCAACACGAACTGCTCACCACCCAGGGGAGCGAGGATGCCTTCACCTTGAAAGGGCTGCGCAGCGCTCTGGAAAAACAGGGGTTCGAGGTGCGGGATATTGTGTTACGGCGCTTCACTCCGACCGGCCCCGTGCCAGCGGTCGATACCTTTGATGAATCACGCTACGAGGCGCTGGCCGCCCGGCTACGCGCGCTGGATCGTAGCCTGGCCAGCCTGGAAAAGAGCGAGGAGTATCTGGGGACCAAGGCGAGTTACAAGATCTGGCAAGAGGAAACCCTGGAAGCGCTCACGCGTCGCTATGCGCGGCAGCTCCAAGGACGCAAGGTGACCGAGGAGATGCGCCGCTCGGTTCTTGCGGATATCAAGCTCGACCTCGATAACTTCGAGCAGGATCTGGCGCGCCTGCGGGAGGCCCGCGCCAAGATCGTTGCCGAGCAGGAGAAACTCAATGTCGACCTGGCGGCCTTGCAGCGCCGCATGACGGATCTCAAGGCCAAGATGCAACTGGTGCTGGAAGATGTCGATCTGATCTTCCTGCCGCGCATGACGATCCTCCCCTCGGGGCAGGCGATCCCGTACACCTTCCATCGGCTGGACCCAGTGCAGGCGGAGGCAATCAAGGACTTTCTCAAGTCGGGCAAGCCGCTCCTGGCTTGTTTTGGCCCTGCCAACGAACCGCAGGATCGCCCCGATCCCTTTATGCGCCCCGGCGACGATGAGGTGGAAGCGATTCTGGCCGATCTCTATCTGCTTTGTGGCAAACAGACCGTGCTCTTCGATGAGCAATCGGAGGATTTCGCCGTTGAGAATGCCGATTCCCTCTTCCGCTGGGCGCGGCTCAGTCAGGTGCCTCCCCTCGATTTCCAGACGAACATCGCCACCCTGTCGCGCACGCACGGTTTTCTCCACGCGCGGGACCTCGCAACGAACCCGGTGGCCCAGCCCGCGGCACCGAACCCAGTGCGAGAAAGCCTCCGTTTGGCCGAGCGTGCCCGGGGAGAGAACTTCGACATTCGCCTCCGCTATCCGCGGCCGATCTACTACGACGCCGATCGCGGGGAGCGCTGGAAACGATATCGCGGTCCGATCGGGGCGACACTCGCCTTTGCCAATCAAGGCCCGCTCTTCGCGCTGACGGGGTTGGCCCTGCGACCGCTTCCGCCTGCTCTGCCCTCGCCTGCGCCCGAGTATCTGCTCACCGTTGGCCCCACGGCCTGGAACGATGCGCGTCCCTACCCCACGGCGGAACGGCCCGTGCCGACCTACGAGAAACCCAAACCCACTGATCCCACCCTTGGCACACCCGATGAGATGCGGCGCGGACCGTTCCCGATTGGGGCGATCCTTGAGGCCAGCATCCCCAGGGAGTGGAAGAAGGCGGGCGACAACAGTACTGCGACCGTGCGCGTCGGGTTGATTGGGCACGGGGGACTGTTCACCGATCCCAAACTCACTCCCGCCCGAGAGAAATTGCTGCTTGACACGTGCAACTGGCTCCTGGGACGCGAGGATCTGCTCACCCAGGAGTCGCCAACCTGGGCCTATCCACGCGTGAAACTGGGGGCCACCCCGGAGGATCAGGACAAGCGTAAGGAAATCTGGGAGTGGGGGGCCCGGGCGGGATTGCCTCTTCTCTTTGTTTATCTGGGTTTTGTGGTCCTGCTCGCGCGTCGTGTCCGCTGACAGAGGGAATGTGTTCCGGCGCTTCCCCCCCGCTTCGTCGAGAGAGGAATTGGTGTCATGAACCTCAAGACGACCTTCGCGCTCATTCTGCTGGTCGCCATTGTCGTGGGGCTGTGCCTCTTTGGGCCGTCATTCCCGAACTGGCTCGTGGCTCCACCGGCTCCGGTGGGGAGCGATGCCGGCACACTCGCCGTGTTGCAAGAGGACCTGACCCCCGAGAAGGTGCAACGCATTGTCGTTCGCAAGGGGACGCAGACACTGGTCACGCTGGAAAAGGATGCGGGGGGACACTGGTCGCTCCCTGGACACTGGCCCACCAACGAGGTGGCGGTGCAGGAACTGGTGCAGCGCTTAACCTCTCTCCGCTCGCGCTTTGTGGGACTTGCGCTCCCAGAAAACAAGGACGAGCAGCAAGAGTATGGCCTGGATCACCCGGCCTTCGTGGTGCTGCTGACCACCGGATCGGGCGACAAGCAGAAGGAATATCGCCTCACCCTGAGTGAAGGCGCAGCCGGACAGGCGGGGGCCTTCTACCGCCCCATCTATCTGCGTCTGGATGACCGCAAGGAACTGGTTCGCCTGGGCCCGGGTTTGCTGGCAGTGCTCGATCATCCGCAGGACTACTACCAGAAACGGCGTCTCTTTGAGGGGGAACGCGTTGCCCAACCGGGGCGCGACCGGGAGATGAGCGACCGCAGCAGTGAACGTGTGGAACGCCTGAAAGGGGCTCGGTCCGTGACCGTCCAGCAACTTCAGCCCAACCCCCTGCTGTTCACCGTGACGCGCGAAGACGGCACCTGGATTCTCTCTCAGCCGGTGCGTGATGAACTGGCACCCGAACGACGGCGTGCGTTGCTGGAAGCGGTGCCGGACCTGTGGGCGGAGCAGTTTGTGCACACCGATCTGGGCGGAGCCATGGCGGGGGCGGCACTGGCCACGGCGACGGATCTCCCCGGTCTGATGACCGGGCTGAGCGAATCACCCCGCCAGAAACAGGCAGTCGCGCTCGCCACGCAGGTCCTCCTCTCCAACCAACCGCAGTGGATCGAGGCGCTGACCCTCCAGGCCTGTGCTGAGATGCAGGGGCCAGCTGCCCCGCAGCAGATGGTTCGCGTGACTCTCGAGGATGGGAGCGAACGCGTTCTGCTGATTGGCAAGGTTGCGACGGTCCGGACGCGCACCGAGATGCGTGCTCCCCCTCCCGGCGTTCCCGGCGGCCGACCCATGCCCGTGACTGTCTCGGATGAATATCGGTACGCACGCTTGCAGGGCAACCCACAGATCTTCGAGGTGAAAGCGACGCGATTCAAGGATCTCTTCGTTCCGGTGGCCCAGCTGCGTGATCCCCGATTGGCGCGTTTTGAGGTCGCCGATGTGCGCAAAGTGCAGATCAAGCACGCCATGGAAGAAACCTTGCTCGAAAGAGATAACCAGGAGCGCTGGGTGCTGCAACTCCCGGGCGCCCGGGAGCCGATCCTTGCGGAGAGCAGCAAGGTGGCCGAGTTGCTCAACAAACTGAGTAACCTGGAAGTGGCGGAAAACGACATCCTGGATCGAGAAACGGAGAGCCAGGGGTTGAAGCAACCGCTGGCCACGATTCAACTGACGGTGCAGGAAGAGGATCGCGACAGCAACGTCGAACCAAAACCCAAACGGACGCGGCAATTCATTTTTGTCGTCGGCAAGGACGATCCGGCAAAGAAACTGGTTTATGTGAAGATGGCACGCTGGCCGCGTGTCAATCTGATCGAGGACAGCCTGGTGCCGCTAGTGGAGCGCCCAGCCGTGGCCTATCGTGGTCGTCGGTTGCTCGATTTCACTGCCGCGCAGGTTCAACAGATCACTGTCGAGCAGTCGGGAAAGGCGGTGGTGCTCGCGCACAAGGGAGAGAACTGGGATCTGACCGCGCCGGTCAAAAGCCGCATCGACGCAGCTCTCGCCAATCAACTGGCGGAGAATCTTGGCAAACTGGAGGCGGTCGAGTTCGTCACCGACAAACCGCGTGCCGAGGATCTGGGGCCGCTCTATGGCTTGGCGATGCCCACGGTGAGCGCCACTGTCCAGTTCCAGGGGAAAGCGCGCGTGCTGCAGATCGGCAAGCAGCGGGCAGGTAAATCTGACTTTTATGCCTCCTTCAAGGACGAACCGCGGGTGTTCGTGGTGAGCGCCGAGATTGAGAACCAACTGCGCCGCGATCCGTTGGCGTACCTCCCTCGGCAACTGTGGGAAATACCACCCGGCCAGATTGCCACCCTTACCATTCAGAAACAGGGGGCGGACCCCTGCACGCTCGCACGGCAAGACCGCACCTGGCGCATCACGGCTCCTTTCCAGGCGCCCGCCCTGGAGGCGATGGTCAACCCTGTGGTTGCCGCCCTCAATGCCCCCACGTGTGAGCGGTACGAAGCCTTCGAGGCGAAGGATCTCGAGGTATATGGGCTGAAAACCCCGGCGCTCAAGGTGACGGTGAAGGGGCAAGGAGCCGATGCCAGGCCACAGGTCCTGGTGGTTGGCAAAGCGGTGAAGGAAGGGATGGGCCGTTATGCCCGCGTGGGCGAGAGCGCGGGGCCAATCTGTGTCCTCCCGGATGCACTGGTGGCCACCCTCGACCACACCGCGTTGCAATTCCTCGATCCACTGGTGCTCAGCATTCAGCCGAATCAGATTCAGCAGGTACAGAGCAAACAGGGGAAAGATGTCCTTGTCCTGCAACGGAAAGACGACGGCTGGAAGGTGACCCAGGCGCCGGGAGTGACCATGCCCTATGTCGCCGACAGCAATGCGATGACCGCCCTCACCAGCACCCTGTTTAACTTCCGTGTGGAGGGTTATGCTGCCTACGGTCCCACGGTGGATCTGAAGAAATATCAGCTGGATCCGCCGGCGGTCACCCTCACCGTCGATGCCACTCTCAGCCCCGCTCCCGGGAAACCCGCCGAGAAAAAGCAGATCGTGCTCGAACTGGGAGGTACGGTGGAAGGGCAGGCCGGCCAGCGCTATGCCCGCCTGGTGGATAAGGATCATCCCGGGATTCTGATTCTGTCGCCCATTCAGGGGATTGTTCTGGCGCGCAACTATCTCGATTACGTCGATCATCAACTCCTGCGCAGCGACATTCGCGCGGTGCGGGGATTTACGCGTACCATCGGCAAGGATGTCCTCGAACTGGGCAAACGCGACGAGAACTGGATGGTTCTCAAGCCCGCTGAACACCTCGCCGACGAGACCACGATGCGCACCTTCCTGGAGGAACTCACCCAGTTGCGCGCCGAGCAGATTGTCGAGTATCCACTGAAAGATGCCAAAAAATGGGGGCTGGAGCAACCCTATGCCGAGATCAAGATTGCCCTCGCGGGGGCGGAGAGCAAACCGGTCACACGAACGCTGAAGATCGGCAAGGAGGCGGCTCCGGGGAAGGACGAACGCTATGTCCAGGTGGATGGTTCGCAGGCGGTCGCGCTGCTGTCGGCTCGCCTGGTGAAGCGATTGCTGGCTCCGCCGCTGGCTTTCCAGAATCGTGAACTGGCTCGTTTTGATGATGCCAGCAAGATCGAGATGGAACGAGGGCCGCGCAAGGCAACATTCACTCGGGTGGACGGCACCTGGAAGATGACCAGTCCGCTCGACACCCCCGTGGATCAACCGGAGATCGAGGAACTCTTCGCCGCCATGGCCAAGTTGCGGGCTGATGAACTGGTGGCCGAGAAGCCGACCGATCTGAAACCCTATGGCCTCGACAAGCCGCTGGCGCACTGGCGGTTCCTCGACGACAACAAGGTCGTGCTCGATCTGCTGATCGGCAATCGCGACGCGAGCAAGACTCGCTCCTATGCCAAGCTGGCTAACAGCCCGCTCGTGTTTCTGCTGAAAACCAGGGATACCGAACGCCTGCTGGGCGAGATGCGACCGCGCACGGTGTGGACGCCCGCCGTGGTGCCGGTGGATGTGGAGCGGTTGACGTACACTTATCGCGGCAACACCTATGTGCTGGAGAAGGGCGCCACGGGTTGGCAGGTGGTAGGAAAGCCGGACATCAAGGTTAATGAGGCGACGGTGAACGATACGCTGGCGGCCCTGGCTGGGCTGCGTCTGGTCCGCTACGCCGTCGATAAGGTCGAGAAACCCGCGGATCTGCAACTCTATCTGCTCAACCCGCCCGAACTGACGATCCAGGTTCAGGAACGCGAACGGGCACACACCCTGAAACTGGGGGGACAGGAGACCTCAGGGGGATGGTATGCCGCGGTGGGGGAGAAGGATCCGAAGGAGGTCTTCATTATCTCCGATGCGGACAAGAAGCGCATCGCGCGGAGTCTGGATGCGTTCACCAAACCGCCGCCTCCGGCGCCCACTCCGGGTGGGATTCAGGGGACACGGCTGGACCGTTGAGCGTGCCGGGGCGGTGAGACCTCAGGACTGGTCGATCAGTTCATAGGTTCCGCCGCCAGCACGCTTGAGTTTGCCCTGATTGACCAGTTCCTCCCAGACCGCCTGCGCGTATTGCGTGGGCGGTTCAATGGCCACAATGCTGGAGCGCCGCCCACTGCTCAGGGGGCTTCCACCAATGCGCGATTCCTCGTCGAGTCGCGCCAGCTTTAATTTCTTTTTGAACGCCTTGAATGCGGCCTTCAGTTCCTCCCGCGACGGACCCGAGGGGGCGGGGGGAGTCGGTGCAGACATATGATTCACCTCCTGGGAACGCCGCTCAGGCCAGCAGCTTTTTGATCACGTTACCGTGGATGTCGGTTAACCGATAATCGCGCCCCTGGAAGCGATGGGTGAGTTTGGTGTGATCCAACCCGAGCAGATGCAGGATGGTCGCCTGCATGTCATGAATGTGCACGGGATCTTCCACCGGGGCGAAGCCAAACTCGTCGGTCACACCCAGATGATGGCCGGCCTTGATGCATCCGCCCGCCATCCACATGGTAAACGCATCGATGTGATGATTGCGCCCCACCGTGTCGCGAATTTCGCCCATCGGGGTGCGCCCAAACTCGCCGCCCCAGACGACCAGGGTATCCTTGAGCAGATCGCGCCGCTTCAGATCCTTGATCAGGGCGGCACATGGTTGATCGATCTCCTGGCACACCCGGTCGAGCGCCTTCCCCAGATCGGCGCCGTTGCCGCCATGATGATCCCAGTCGGTGTGATAGAGCTGGATAAAGCGGACCCCGCGTTCCACGAGTCGGCGCGCCAGCAGACAGTTATTGGCGAACGACGGCTTGCCGGGCTGAGCACCGTACAATTCCAGCGTTTTGCGATCTTCCTTGGCGATATCGATCAACTCCGGAGCACTCGTCTGCATGCGATAGGCCATCTCGTAGGACGCGATGCGGGTGGCGATCTCGTTATCGCCGGTGTCGGCGAGGCGTTGCTCGTTCAACTCCTTGAGCACATCGAGCATTTCGCGTTGGCGCTGCGGAGTGATGCCACGCGGACTGCTCAGGTTGAGGATCGGTTCGCCCACGGTGCGGAAGGGGACTCCCTGGTACGCGGTGGGGAGAAACCCGGCTCCCCAGTTGGGCGCGCCCCCACGCGGACCGCGCGGCCCCGATTGGAGCACGACGAAACCAGGCAGATTGCGGCCCTCGCTGCCAATGCCATAGGTCACCCAGGCGCCCATGCTGGGGCGGCCAAATTGCGGTGAGCCAGTGTTCACAAACAACTTGGCGGGCGCGTGATTGAAGACATTGGTCTGCACGGTGCGGACCAGGGCGAGGTCGTCAATGATCGACGCGGTGTGCGGGAGACATTCCGAGACCCACGCTCCCGACTTGCCATGTTGCGCGAATTTGCGTTTGCTGGCCAGCAGTTTGGGTGGTTCCTTCGCGAACGAATCCATGAAGGCGAAGCGTTTGCCCTTGATGAAGTCGGGCGGAATCGGCTTGCCATGCTGAGCGAGCAACTTCGGTTTGTAGTCGTACAACTCCAGTTGGCTGGGCGCACCCGCCATGAAAAGATAGATCACGTGCTTCACCCGGGGGGGGAAGTGCGGGGGGCGTGGCATCATCGGAGTGGCCGGGGCGGGAGCGGCCGACGCCTGCCCCTCGCTCAGCAGCGAGGCCAGTGCCATCGAGCCAATCCCCAGGGCACACTGACCGAAAAAATGACGACGCGTCAGCGCCAGCAACGGGTTGCTCGGACTCATGGCGGTCACTCCCTGGTGATGAATTCGTCGAGATTGAGCAGCACGCGCCCGATCATCGTCCAGGCGGCGGCCTCGGCGGGGGAGACACTTGTCGGCAGGGCCAGCGGCAGAATCTTCTTTGTCTCCGCCGGGTTGGCCTGGAAGGTCTCGCGCTGGTGCGTCAGGAACCGTAACAGAGCCTGTTGCTCGCGTTCTCGGGGCGCCCGGGCCAGGCTCACCCGGAAAAGATAGTCCATGCGGGCCGCGTCCTCCCCCTTACTCTCCTGAAGCGCTCGCACTCCCAGCGCCTGGGCACATTCGTAGAAGGCCTGATCGTTCAGGAGCGTGAGTGCCTGCAAGGGAGTGTTGGAGCGCGTACGCCGGGTGCAGGTGGTGGTGCCATCGGTCGCGTCGAAGACGGTGAGGCCGGGATGGGGGGCCGAACGCCAGATAAAGGTGTACATCCCGCGACGGAAGCGATCGGCTCCCGAACTCGGTTGCCAGTTCTTCTTGAGCTGGGTGAAGGCGTAGACCCCTTCCGGTTGCGGCGGAAAGACACTGGGGCCACCGATCTTGCGGCTGAGCAAACCGGAGACGGCGAGGGCATTATCACGCACCAGCTCCGCCTCCAGGCGAATGCGATTCTGGCGCGCCAGCAGTCGATTGCGCGGATCGACACGAGCCGCCTCGGGTTGCACCGTCGACGCCTGGCGATAGGTGGCCGAGGTCACGATCAACCGATGCATTGCCTTCATGCTCCATTGGCGTGCCATGAACTCGGTGGCGAGCCAGTCGAGCAATTCCGGGTGGCTCGGCGGGGTGCCCTGCGTGCCAAAGTCGTTCTCGGTCTCCACCAACCCCAGGCCGAAGTAACGCTGCCAGAAGCGATTCATGGTCACACGGGCGGTCAGCGGATTTTTCGGATCGACCAGCCATTTCGCCAGGTCCAGACGGGTGGGTTTGGCGAGCGCGGGCAAGGGCGGCAGGATGGCCGGCACGCCGGGCTGAACGACCTTTCCCTTGCGGGTGAAGTCTCCGCCAAGCTGGATGTAGGTCTCGCGCGGAGTGGCTCGTTCCTTCACGATCATCGTCGTCGGGATCTCGGGTCCGCTCTTCTTCAGGGCGGCGATCTGGCGATCCACCGACTGACGGAGGGTGAGCACATGCAGATGGGTCAGGGCAAGGAGCGGGAGCGGCGCGTTCACTCCGAAGCCGCCCACGGTGTGCTGATAAAGATCGCTGGTGCGATAGTAGGCGGTCAGCTTTTCCTTCTGCTTGCGATCGCGACTGCCAGGGTCGAGGGAAACGATCAGGCGAAGTTCCTCGGGCAGGCGATCGACATCATCGAGCCCCAGGTTCTTCTCCCAGCGCACCTGCTTGGCGGCGCTGGTGGTGTCGAAGCTCTTCTTCATCTTCTCCAGCTGAGCGATGCGTTTCTGCATCGCCGCTCGTTTCTGGAGCTGTTCGGGGGTGGGGAGATCGATCGTCGGCTCATCCACGTTGTTGAGGAAGGCGAAAAGCTGGTAATACTCCTTCTGCGAGATGGGATCGAACTTGTGATCGTGGCACTGGCAACAGCCCACGGTCAGGCCAAGGAACACGGTCCCGGTGGTGTTCACGCGATCAACGATCGATTCCACCCGAAATTGCTCGCGATCAATTCCACCTTCCTGATTGATCATGGTGTTGCGATGAAAGCCGGTCGCCACCTTGTCATTGCGTGTCGAACCAGGAAGCAGATCGCCCGCGAGCTGGGCAATGGTAAAGCGGTCAAACGGCATGTCGCGGTTGAAGGCATCGATCACCCAGTCGCGATAGGGCCAGATGGAGCGGGCCGCATCGATGCTGTAGCCATTGGAGTCGGCATAACGAGCCAGGTCGAGCCAGTGCCGCCCCCACCGTTCGCCATAGTGGGGCGACGCGAGCAGCCGGTCGACCAGTTTTTCATACGCATCGGCAGATCGGTCGTTGACGAATTCCTCCACCTCGCGCAACGAGGGGGGCAAGCCAAGCAAATCGAGCGACAAACGGCGAATGAGGGTGACGCGATCGGCCTCGGGGGCCGGGGTGAGTTTCTCCCGATCCAGACGGGCGAGGATAAAATGATCGATCGGGTTGCGACACCAGCGCGGTTGGCTCACGGAGGGCGGATCGACACGGCGCGGCGGTTGGAAGGCCCAGTGCTTGCTCACGACCGTCTTCTCCGCGACTTCGTCCTTTGGCGCCTGGGCCCCGGCATCAATCCATGTGCGGAGAAGAGCGATCTCTTTTGCCGTTAATCGGGGTTCCTTGGGCGGCATGAGGGAGACCTCGTGCGTTCCAGTAACGGCGTGAATCAGGCGGCTCGCGTCACTCTTGCCGGGAACGATGGCCGGGCCAGAGTCGCCCCCCTTGAGGGCGGCGGTAACGGTATCGAGGCGCAGTCCCATCTTCTGCTTGGTGCCGCCATGGCATGCGTAGCAGCGCTTGGCCAGGATGGGTTTCACGTCACGGAGATAATCGACCGAATCGGCCCCGGCGAGGCTGGCGAGGGAAAGAACCACTGGGAGGGAAAGCAGCATTCTCATGGTTGGCCCCGGTGCGCGGCAAGGGGGTGGGAATGGTCTTAGCATACCCCCTTCGCGGAGGGCATTCAAGAATCTATTTTTGGAGGTCAAGATGGAAGCGACGGGCTACCTCGGCGAATCGCGCCAAGCGAAATAGCAGAGCCCGCGCTTCATCCGCGCTCACCCCAATAGTTCGCCGAATCCCAGTAGGAGGCCTGCTTTCTGCAGGAGCCGAGTGGCCTCTTGCCAGGCGAGTTCGGGTTTCTCGCGATCCACCTCAACGAAGGGGACCTTGGCGAGCAGTGAGGCTTCCTTTTCCTCCTCGGAATCGCCGATGCTCAGAAGTACCTGATATTCGCCTGCGAGCCGGGCGATCACCTCGCGCTTGTGGAGTCGAGATGATTGCCAGGGGGGACAAAAATGCAGATGATTCCATCCCGGCAAGCGCAGATCGAGCAGGAACTTTTCGGTCCCCGCTCGGCTTACCTCCGTGCGTGCCGTGACATAGTGAACGGCCACCTCTCGCGAGAGAGCAGCGAGGACGCGGACCCCCTCGGTAATTGGAATGTCGAACGAGCGGCACAGGGTGTCGTCAAGGTCGGCGATCACCGCCTGGGGCTTCTTACGAGCACTGATACCAAGCCAGTCACGAAGGGCGTTGTCGTTCATAGTGTAGGTCACACTGGGACACAGTCCAGTCCGAAGGTGGTTGCCACGGCGGGGTTGGTCACCTGACCGCGGTGCACATTCACTCCATTGGCCAGCGCCGGATTGTCCTTGATCGCCTGCTCGTAGCCCTTGCTCGCCAGTTGAATCACATAGGGAAGGGTGACGTTGGTCAGGGCGTAGGTGCTGGTGCGACCCACGGCGCCGGGCATGTTGGTGACACAGTAATGCACCACGTCGTCCACAAGGAAGGTCGGGTGGCTGTGGGTGGTTGGCTTCGACGTTTCCACACACCCCCCCTGGTCGATCGCCACATCGATAATGACTGCGCGGGGCGGCATGATCTTGAGATCGGCGCGACGGACCAGGTGCGGGGCGCGCGCCCCAGGGATGAGCACCGCGCCGATGAGTAGATCCGCCCGGCTCAGACTGTCGACAATGTTGTGC
>JAKOSN010000142.1 GCA_029777335.1 Planctomycetota bacterium | reverse complement strand
TCCATGCGCAGGCGGTGGGGGAAGTTGAGAGCGGCAAAGGGAAACGCCCTGGGTGAACCTGGGCAATCAGAAGGAGAGACAGGCCCATGACAAACGAAGAAAGTCAGATAGTCCGGCTCTCTGGCAAACGGCTGAAGTGGCGAGTGTCTGCTGTGCAAATACCCCCGGGGTGACTCGAACACCCGACCGGCGGTTTAGAAAACCGCTGCTCTATCCGGCTGAGCTACGGGGGCAAAGGTCTCTTGTTCAGGAGAGGGGCCAGTCGAGTGATCCCCTGCCTGCGACAACGCCCTTCCACGAAACGCGAACAAGGTCTCCGTGTTTGATGATTCTACCTGAAAGTTGGGTTGCCGAAAAGTGCCAGATACCGTTGGCGGGAACCTGTCCTTTGGGAATGCTACTCTCGCGGTTCTTTGCAGATGCCCGAACGGAGCGTAATGTGTTCGACGAGGGCGCCCTCCTTGCCCGGCTGCAGGCACTGGCGTTGGAAGTGCTTTCCGCAGTCGTGCCAGCAGGAGGGACGGCGAGGGGGGAAGCGTGCTCCGTGACAGGGGCTTCGAACGGGGTTCACTGGTCAACGAGGTGGCAGAGGGAGAACTCGCGACGTGGTGGGGGTCAACCTGGGGCAGGGGTTTTTTTCTGATAGAGGTGCCCCACGTCGATCTGGTCGAAACCAAGACTCAGCAGCAATTCCGCGGCCGCCTGGTTGGCCTGGCGCACCTGGGCCTCCACCAGCGTGAAGTACTGATCCTGGTAAAAGCGCAGGATCTGGCTGAGCAGCAGGCGCCCCAAACCCTGGCGCCGCAGATCCTCGCGAATGTCCACGTGGAGCAGCCCAATCACGTGCTCGTTCCAGCGCAGACTGAAGGTATCCATCTCCCAGACCAACGCTCGCCCTGCGTAGGTCCCGGTGTTCCGCTCCTCGATGCGGATCTCCAGCACCTCGATCGGTCCGCGCACACATTCCTGATACCAGGTTGTTGTTCCGCGACTGGGCACAGTCTTCAGTTCAAAGCGCCGGCGCAGAGTCGGAAAGCGAGCGTCCACAATTTGAAACGGGCGATCCAGCGGACGTTGCAACACCAGCGCAGTATCCACAATGACATAGCCGCGTCGTTCGAGAAAGGTGCCGAGGCCAACATCGGATTCGAGAAAGCCGGGGGACTGGCTTCCGCCATACAGGCCAAAGGTGTAGGGGTTCAGAGGCGCCATCGGACCGGCGTATAACTCGGTCGCACCCTGGGCGCGCAAATAGTTCTCCGCACGCTCCAGCAACTGGGTGGCAATCCCTTTGCGACGCCACTCGGGATGCACGCCGAGCAAGCAAAGCACACCGCGATGGGGATCGAGAGTCGTTTCGCTCTCGTTGGGGCCAAACCCGGCCTGGGCGAAACCCACCAGTTGTCCCTCGGTCTCGGCCACGAACAGGCTGCGCGGATCGAAGTAAGCCTTGGCGAAATGAAAGTATTCCAGCAGGTTGGTCTGGCGCAACCAGACGGCGGCCCGGCCCGTGAGCGTTTCATTCCACAGGCGGGTGAGCAGGGGGGGATCGGTGTTGCGAAAAGTTCGGAACTGGATCACTGATTTGGTTTCCAGACCAGGGGAAAGCCAGAGGAGGCGACTTGAAACTTTATTATAGATCCTCTGCGGATGCGAGCAAGCCGCGTTGCGCGGCGGCCTTTGGCCGAGCCATAGAATGAGAAAGTGATTCTCGGAGCCCGAGATTCGTTCTGCCGATCCCAACAGGATATTCGCATGTTCAGCGCTCTCAAGAAACTCTTTCCGGCACGCGATCGCGAAGCGGAACTGGATCAGCATCTCCAGGAACTTCGCCAGCGCTTGCCCGTTCCTCTCTTCTGGCTTTTCGGCAAAACCCAGAGCGGTAAAACCTCGGTGGTGAAATATCTCACGGGTGCGGACCAGGCGGAGATCGGCCAGGGGTTTCGTCCCTGTACACGCCACTCGCGCCTGTATGAGTTCCCCACCGCGGAGGCACCCCTCCTCACCTTCCTCGACACCCGGGGACTGGAAGAGGTTGGCTACGACCCGGCCGAGGACCTGGCCCGCTTCAACGAACAGGCGCATGTGGTCCTCGTCACTGTCAAGTTGATGGATCATGCCCAGGAAAGGATTCTCCAGCATCTGCGCACCCTGCGCCAGGCGCGCCCGGAACGCCCGGTGCTGCTCGTCCTCACCTGTCTGCACGAGGCCTATCCCCAGCAGCAACACCCGCAACCCTATCCCTACGGCGAACCCGGCGACGCTGCCCGCATTCCCGAGGCGGTGCAACGGAATCTCCAGGCCCAGCGGCAACGCTTCGAGGGGCTGGTGGATCAGGTGGTCGCCGTTGATTTGACCCCCCCCGAGGAGGGATTCACCGATCCTGTTTATGGGGGATCCGTGCTCAAACAAACGCTCGTGGAGATGTTGCCGGCCGCGTATCGACAAACGCTGCTGGCTCTCGACGAGGGGATGAAGGGGTTGCAGGATCTCTATGCGCGGCGTGCGCAGCCGTACATCGTTGGCTACACCACGCTCGCCGGGACCGCCGGGGCGATGCCGATTCCCTGGCTCGATCTGCTCATCTTGCCCGGGATCCAAACCCGGATGATTTACCACATCGCCGAGTTGTATGGGCAGCCGTTGACTCCAACGCGCTACGCCGAGATCGTGAGCACTCTTGGGGCGGGGATTCTCTTTCGCCAGGCCACCCGCGAACTGCTCAAGTTCATCCCCTATGTGGGCTCGGTCGCGGGAGGCGTGCTGGCCGCCGCCTCGACCTATGCCCTGGGGAAGGCGTTTTGCTACTATTACTCGGCGGTCCACAAGGGCCATGTGCCCCAGAGCGACGAACTGCGCCGCTACTATCGCGAACAGCTCGAACAGGCCAGGAAACATTGGCACCAGATGGGAACCCCCCCCCCGGGAGAGCCGCACTCATGAGCCGATGGCGCATCGTCGTGGTGGTGATGTTGATCGTTCTGCCGGTGCTCTTTCTCGCCTGCGTGGGGTCCTGGCATCTGTGGCAATCCGGGCAGAGCTTCACCCTGTGGTGGCCGATGGCCGGTTGCATGATGCTGGGCTACCTGCTGGCCTGGTACTGGCAGCATCGGCGTGAACTTCTCCACCCCATCGAGTTCACGCCCCCCGCGCTCTCCACCGAACGCGATCAGAAAGCGTGGGAATTGATCGCCGCACGAGCACAGGCCGCCAGTCAACTCGAAGTAAGCCAGTTAACCAGCCCCGAGCATTACCTCCAAACCGCGCAGGAACTCGCGCAGGAACTGGCGGTTTTCTACTACCCGGGGAGCAAGGATCCGGTCGCCGCCCTGACTCTGCCGGAGATTCTCTCGGTGATCGAACTGGCGTCCCACGACCTGCACGAGATGGTCGAGCGCTATCTTCCGGGGGGACATCTGCTCACCGTTCAGGATCTGCGCCGTGCCCGCCAGGCGACCGACTGGTACGAATCGGCGTCGATGGTCTACTGGCTGGTGTCCGCGTTGATCTCACCGGTGAATACTGGGCTGCGCTATGCCGCCTCGACGGTGGGTCTGTCGCAGCCCCTGCGCATGCTTCAGCAAAATGTGCTGGTGTGGTTCTACACCGCCTACCTGCAGCGCCTGGGGACGTATCTGATCGAGGTCTACAGCGGACGACTGCGGGTGGGGGTGCAGCGCTATCGCGAGCTGGTGTTGAAGGAGGCAGCCGCGTCGACGAGTGACGGTGTTTTGCCAGCGACGGCGGGAAAGGAAACGGTTGAGGTCGTCACCCTGGCGCTGATCGGGCAAGTGAAGGTGGGCAAATCGAGCCTGATCAATGCCTTGCTCGGGGAACAGAAGGCGTTTACCGATGTGCTCCCGGCCACCCAGGGGGTCGAGCGCTACACCCTGAAACCCGAGGGGATTCCCTCGACCTTGCAGTTGCTGGATACGGTCGGGTACAACCAGCAGGGGCCAAGCGCCGATCAATTGCAGGCCACCCAGGAGGCGGCACGCCAGGCCGATCTGATTTTTCTGGTCCTCCATGCGCGTAACCCGGCGCGCCAGGTCGATGCGCAGGTGGTGCAGGAACTGCGTCAGTGGTTCGCCGCCCGCCCCGATCTGAAGATGCCTCCCATCGTTGCAGTCGTCACGCACATCGATTTGCTCACCCCCGCCATGGAATGGGCGCCGCCCTACAACTGGCAGGCCCCGCAGCGGCCCAAGGAGCAGCACATTCATCAGGCGCTGCTCGCGGTACAGGAACAGCTGGGAGATTATCTGGCCGCGGTTGTCCCGGCATGCACCGCCGAGGGGAAGCTGTTTGGCATCAACGAGGGGGTGCTGCCAGCGCTGGCCACGCGCCTGGAACAGGTTCGCGCCGTGACCGTGCTGCGCTGCCTGCATGCTGAGAAGGATGTCGGCAAGGTGCGCAAGGTGTTCGAGCAGATGCTCGCGGTGGGGAAGTTCGCCGCCCAGACGCTCTGGCAACGGCTCTCCGCGAACAGCTAGCGCGTGGCTCTGGCGCTGAGGTGAGAAGCGAGCATTTCTGAGCACTGACAGCCAGATGTCATTGCAGCACGTTGACGTAGCGGGGCAGCTGACCGCGCATGAAGTCCGCTGCGCCTTTCTGGGTGACGCGCGTCAAGCGCACATCCAATCCCTCAAGTAGATGCAGCCCCTTCAGATGTTTTAACCCCTCGTCGGTCACGCGGGTGTTGATCAGCACCAGCGAACGCAGGGTCACCAGCGGTTTCAGGTTCTCCAGCCCGGCATCGCCAATCTCTGTGCTCCCCAGGTAAAGTGCACGCAGTTTCAAGAGCGCTTTCAACTGTGCGAGCCCCTCATTGGTGACAGCGGTCTGTCCCAGCGTGAGTTCTTCCAGCAGCAACATCTGGCCCAGGTGTTTCATCCCCTTGTCGGTCACCTTGGTTCCGAAGAGATAAAGGGACCTGATCGACTTCATCGATTTGATCTGCGCGATTCCCTCGTCACCAATCGGAGCCTGGTTCAGATTGAGCGTTTGCAGCCTGGTCAATCCCTTGAGGTTCCCCAACCCTTCATCGGTGATTTTGGTGCGACCCAGCGTCAGCGATTGGAGTTCGGGGAACCCCTTGATAATGGTGAGCGACTCGTCGGTCAGAGCCGTATTCCACAGGTGCAGGGTGCGCAGTTTGGTGAGCCCCTTGAACTGAGCGATTCCCTCGTCGGTGATCCCCGTGCTGGCCAGATAGAGTTCCTCCAGCTGCGACATGTCCTTGAGAACCTTGGCGCCCTCGTTGGAAATCGTGGTGAAACTCAACCCGAGGCGACGGAGTTTGCTTAATTTCTTGACGGTGTCCAGGGCCTTGTCGGTGACCAGGGTGTGGGAGAGTCCCAGCGCTTCAAGCTCCGGTAAGTCCTTGATGATCTGCACGGAGTCATCGTTCACATGAAGATGGTCCAGCCACAGCTCACGCAGTTTGGGGAGCGTTTTGAGATTGGCCACGCCGTCGGCGGTCAGCGAGGTTCCTCCCACCATGAGAATGCGCAACCCCGGGAGATGGCGGAGCAAGAGGATGTCGTCGTTGGTCGTTTCGGTATTCGTCAAATCGACGAGTGAAACGGGTTTGAACGGATTGTTATCCTGGAAGGAAAAGCGTCCGCCCAGGGCGAGAATGCGCGCGAGGGTTCGTTTTTCTTCATCACGCTGGTCCTGAGCACGGCTCAGGGGGGAAAAGATCAGCAGCACGGCCAGGGCGGATAGCGAAAGATATTTCATGGGGGACCTCTTCCTAGCTCTCCTCGGGAACCGCTTCGGGTGGGGTGGGTCGGCGCGGGGGGGGCACATCGCCAATATCGGGGAGATCGCGCAGACTCTTCAACCCATACACCTGCAAGAACTTCCGGGTCGTCCCGTAGAGAACGGGCCGTCCCAGGGAGTTATCGCGCCCACAGATCCGGATCAGGTTCTTCTCGATCAGCTGCCGGAGCACCTCACTGCTCTGTACGCCGCGAATCGCTTCCAGGTCTGCCCGCATGATCGGTTGGCGATAGGCGATGATGGCCAACGTCTCGCGCGCGGCTGCGCTCAGGCGCAGATCGGCGTTGCTGCGACGGAGCAGGACCAGCCAGGGATGATACTCCCTGCGCGTGAGCAACTGGAAGCCTCCGGCGATCTCCTCGACCTGAAAGGCGGAGCCATCGGCGTCGTAAAGCGCCTGGAGACGCTGTAGGAGTTGACGCGCGGTGCGGCCATCACCCACCCCGGCAACCTGCGCCAGTTTGCGCGCCGGCAAGGGGTCGTCCGCGATCATGAGGGCCGCCTCCAGCAAGGCGAGCGCCGGCGAGCGCGCCAGCGGATCGTCTGGTTTCGCAGCCTCGCGCTCATCGGCGAGTTGATACCAGCGCCGTGGCGGCGCGTTCCCCAGGGGGTGGCTCCGCAAGGGATGTCGCGGAGCGCCGAAGGGGGTGGTTGGACGCTGAAGGGAAAACATCTGCTGAATTTGCTCCGTCTGCCTGCTTGCCATCACAAGACCATGCCCATACAGTAACGCCCATCATCCAGGCTGCACAGAGAAATCGCCGGCGGCAGAGGACCCCGCAGCGTGTTTACCTACCTTTTTAAAGAAGTCATCCCTCTCCCCGAGGACATCGCCGCGACCCTGATGGCGATCATTCAGGGGAGTATCCTGGTCGGGTTTGTCGCCCTTTCAGCGGTCTTCTTCATCTGGCTCGAACGCAAGGTTGCCGGCCGCATTCAGGATCGCCTTGGTCCCACGCGGGTCGGGGGCAAGTTCGGCTGGTTGCAGACGATCGCCGATGGCATGAAGTTGCTGGTGAAGGAGGATCTGATTCCCGGCGACGCTGATCAGATGCTCTTCCGCCTGGGGCCGTACATTGCCTTCTGCGGGGCGTTTCTGGCCTTCGTCGCCCTGCCGTTCGGCAATGGCGTGGTGGCGCGCAACCTCGATATTGGCATCTTCTTCATGCTCGCGGTCATGTCCACGGAGGTCTTCGGGATCATCCTCGCGGGCTATGGCTCGGGGAGCAAATGGTCGCTCTTTGGCGGTATGCGCGAGGCGGCCCAGATGGTGAGCTATGAGGTCCCCATGGCCATCTGTGTGCTGGTGCCGGTGATCGTGGCGGGGACGATGAACCTCAACACCTTTGGGCAGCAACAGACCGGGATGGCGTGGAACTGGTATATCTTCCACGATCCGTTCACCTTCCTTGCCTTCTGGACCTACTTCACCTGCGCCACCGCTTCGTGCAAACGGGCTCCGTTTGACCTGGCCGAGGCCGAAAGCGAACTGGTGGCCGGGTTCCACACCGAGTACAGCGGGCTGCGCTGGTCGTTCTTCTTCATGGCCGAGTACGGAGCGATGTTCGCCGTGAGCGGGATCGCCGTCGTGCTCTTCCTGGGCGGCTGGAACACGGGGTTGGTGCCGTTCAAGGATCTGACCGACTGGTTTGGCGAACTGCTCGGGTCGAAGGTCGCGGGCTGGTGGCTGGGGAACCTGATCAACGTGGCGGTCTTTATCGCCAAGGCGTGGGTGCTGGTCTTTGTGATGATGTGGGTGCGCTGGACTCTGCCTCGCTTGCGCATCGATCAGGTGATGATGACCTGCTTGAAATATCTGCTGCCGTTGAGCTGCTTTTTGCTGATGGGAGTGTCGCTGTGGCAGGTGGCGGTCAATCCCTATCTGCCTGGGCTGAACTATGTGCTGACTGGAGCGGCGGTGCTCGTGGTGGGGTGGCTGACCTTCAAGATCTGGACCACCCAGAGCGAGATGCCCGTGGCGGGTGCTTTCGACCTGCGCAACGTTCCCGCGCCGAAGTTTGACTTCGTCAGGAAATCGTGATGACCCTGCAAACGTTCCTTTTCTACGTCACTGCACTCCTGACCGGGGTGAGCGCCCTCGGCGTGGTGGTCACGCAGAACATTGTGCGGGCCGCAACGTGGTTGCTCTTTACCCTGGCCGGGGTGGCCGGGATTTTCTTCCTCCTGCGCGAGGAGTTTGTGGGCGCCACCCAGTTGCTCGTCTATGTCGGCGGCACCCTGGTGCTGGTGGTCTTCGGGGTGATGCTGACCGCCCAGGGGCCGTTCATCAACATGAAGACGAGCGCGGCCGAATGGGCCATCTCGACGGCGGTCGGGCTTCTGCTCTACACGGTGCTGGCGCTCAGTGTGCTGGCCAGTGGGCCTCTGGCGACAGCCCCGGAAGGGACGGGGGAGATCACGTCCGCCAGTCAACTCGGTCTGAGTTTGCTGGGGGTCAAGACGGGGAGCATCAACAGCTATCTGCTGCCGTTTGAAATTGTGTCGGTTCATCTGCTCGTTGTGCTGATCGGCGCCGCCTACCTGGCCCGCGCCAAGCGCCGTCGGGGGGCTGCGTCATGAGTGGCCAGATTGAACTCACGCATTGTTTGCTGCTGGGGGCGCTCCTGTTTGTGTGTGGCGCCGTCTGCATGGCAACCAAGCGCAACGCCATCGGGGTCCTGATGGGGGTGGAGTTGGTGCTTAATGGCGCCACGGTGAACCTGGTGGCGTTTGCTCACTTTAATCCCGCGTTTGCCGTGGAGGGCCAGGTGTTCGCCCTCTTTGTCATCGTCATGGCGGCAGCGGAGGCGGCCATCGCCCTGGCCATCGTCCTCAACTTTTACAACAACCACATGACGGTCGACGTCGATACCGCCGAGGAACTGAAAGGCTAGTCATGCTGGACTTTGAAAACCGGCCAGGGTTTCTCTTCGTTATCGCCACCCTGCTGCCGCTGGCCTCGTTTGTCCTGCTCTTGCTGGCCGGTGGTCTGCGCAATGCTCTTCGCTCCTGCCGCGAGGAGTCGCTGGGCCATAACCTGTACACCATGCTCGGTGGGGACATTCCCCCGCGCTGGCCCGCTTACATTGCCACCGGCGCCATTGCGCTGGCCTTTGTGCTCTGCCTCGCTGGCTTTATTACCTACACCACAGAGCACGCGGCCAACGAGGCCAGGCACGAGGAACTGCACGAGAAGATTCACGAACTGCAACATGCCAGGCTCCCCGCCGCCGAGCGGCAAAAGGAGATTCGCGCCGCCAACGAGGAGATTCACCGGCTGGAGGCTCGCTGGGAAGGCGACATCGACTGGATTCGCCTTTTTGTTGGATCTGCCAGCGACCAGGATCGGGGAACGGCGCTCAAGGTCGGTTTCCGCATCGACAGCCTGAGCGCCGTGATGTTTGTGATGGTCACGCTGATTGCCAGCCTGATCCACCTCTTCTCCATCGGCTACATGGCCGACGAGGGACAGAAGATGGTGGAGGATCACCAGGTGCACGGCGAACAGGGCCATCTGCATCGCCGTGGGCGCTTTGGCCGGTTCTTCATGTATCTGTCGCTCTTCTGTTTCTCCATGCTCAACCTGGTTCTGGCGGATAACCTCTTCCAGATCTTTGTCAGCTGGGAACTGGTGGGGATTTGTTCCTATCTGCTCATCGGTTTTTACTACGAACGGCAGAGCGCATCCAACGCGAGCAACAAGGCATTTATCACCAATCGCATCGGCGATGCGGGCTTTATTATCGGTCTGCTGATTGTGTGGACCTTTATCGGCACTTTTAACTTCCAGAGCATCTTTCGCCAGGTGCGTGCTCCGGTCGAGGATGCCCACGAAGAGCCGCTGAAGTTCGCGGGCGATTTTGTGCGTCTCGATCCGGTGAATCCCAATGCCGCCGAGGTGAGGGGGGATGGCGAACACGACGCGCTGGCTCCCGGTGAACGCACGCTCTACTTCGACAAGAAGGGGAGCGAGGTGCTGCTCTGGCCGCGGGTTCTCGGACACTTCCACAAGGAGGAGGT
This sequence comes from Planctomycetota bacterium, assembly GCA_029777335.1. GTDB lineage: Bacteria > Planctomycetota > Planctomycetia > Gemmatales > Gemmataceae > JAKOSN01. The sequence goes on along the minus strand of JAKOSN010000142.1, from coordinate 17,136 downwards.
GGAGGGAGCCTCGATTGACGTGAAGAAGTCGCCTGAAAAGGGTGACTTTGGCTCGATGCCCTACTGGATGCTGGTGGTGGCGGGGTTGGGAATCTTCCTCGGGTGCGTCGGCAAGTCGGCGCAGTTTCCGCTCCAGGTGTGGCTCCCCGACGCCATGGAAGGCCCTACCCCTGTCAGTGCCCTGATTCACGCCGCGACGATGGTGGCGGCGGGGGTCTATCTGGTGGGGCGGTGCTATCCTCTCTTCACGCCAGAAGTGCGGCTGGTGATCGCCTACACGGGAGCCATCACGCTCTTTGTCGCCGCCACCATCGCCATTGTGATGCGCGACATCAAGAAGGTGCTCGCGTATTCCACGGTGAGTCAGCTGGGTTACATGATGCTGGCGCTGGGAGTGGGGGGCTGGGTGGCGGGGCTGTTCCACCTGGTCACGCACGCCTTCTTCAAGGCGTTGCTCTTCCTTGGCTCGGGGAGCGTGATTCACGGCTGTCACCACGAGCAGGACATGATGAAGATGGGCGGGCTTTATCCCAAGATGAAGATCACTGCCCTGACGATGCTGATGGGGGTGCTGGCCATCTCGGGGGTGCCTGGCTTCTCCGGCTGGTATAGCAAGGATGCCGTGCTTGCTTCCTGCCTTGGCTTTGGCGTCTCTCATCCCGAGCACATGCTCCTGTTTCTCTTGCCACTGGTGACCGCCGGGATCACCACGTTCTACATGTTCCGCATGTGGTTCCTGACCTTTGCGGGCAAGCCGAAGGACGATCATGTGCATGAGCACGCGCACGAATCGCCGTGGGTGATGACCGTGCCGCTGATTGTGCTCGGCTTCTTCAGTGTGACGGTGGCCTGGGGTTCGCCGTTCTCGAAGGAGTTCTATTCAGGGCACTTCCCGTTCCTGAATGCGGAATCGAGTGCCCTGGAGCATCAGATCCACCACAGTCAGCCGGAAGCGGTCACGCAGGAGTTTGGCCTCAAGCAAGTGGACGAGAAGGCGAAGGAAGTGCATGGGTTGGCGGGCAACCTGGCGCTGGCGATGGTGGTGCTGGGGCTGACGTTTGCGGCGCTGCTGTACTACTACCAGGTGCTCGATCCCGAGGAGGCGAAGCAGCAATTCCCCCGGGTACACGCCTTCCTGGAGTCGAAGTGGTATTTCGACGAGGTGTACAGCGCGTTGCTGGTACGGCCAGCGATGGTGGTCGCCCACTGGTGCAAGGCGGTGGATGGCCGTGGCATTGACACGGTGGTCGATGGTTCGGCGTCGACCGTGGTGAAGGTGTCGCGCTGGGATGGGTTGTTTGACAATCGCGTGATCGATGGGGCGGTGAATCTGGTAGCCGACGTCTGCTATGGCATCGGCGCCCGGCTGCGTGGCCTTCAGACGGGTTACCTGCGAAGTTATGTGTTGTTCCTGGTACTGGCGGCAGTCGCGATCTTCGCATTGCTGTCGTACTATGTCGCGTCGGCCACAGCGGGCTAAGGGATCGAACCTGGCGAGCGCAGCACAGCGGGCCAAAAGCACAGGTCTTTCGGCGCCGAGGGCTGCACTCGACGGCGGGAAACGAGATAAAGCGGTCGGAGCCATGCAAGAAACAGATCTCCTGTTGATGTCGCTGATCATCTTCGTCCCCACCTTCTTCGCCGTGGGACTGATCTTCTTCCCACGGGGCAAAGAAGAGGCGATGCGCTGGTGGGCGCTGGCCGGCACCGCGCTGACGCTCGGGCTGACGCTGTGCGCCTTCATCGACTTCAAGGCGAAGACGCTCGACAAGGTTGGGGCGCTCTACGCCAGCCAGGCCAACCCCGCCGAGAAGAACTGGGAGAACACGGTCAAGGAGAATCGCGCGCGGACCAGCCTGGCCTATCGGGTCGAGGAGATCAACAAGCGTGCGGGGGTTGCCGAGCCGCAGCCCGCCGACGACTATGTCTCGCGCCATCCCTGGATCGAGCCCTTCCACATCGAGTATTACCTCGGGGCGGATGGGATCAGCATGGCGCTGGTGGTGATGACCGCCGGCCTCAGCTTCCTGGCGATGATTGCCAGCTGGAACATTGAGAAGATGGTTCGCGGCTACCTGATGCTCTTCCTGTTGCTGGAAACGGGGATGCTCGGAACCTTCTTCGCGCTGGACTTCTTCCTCTTCTTCATCTTCTGGGAAGTGATGCTCTTGCCGATGTATTTCCTCATCGGCGTCTGGGGCGGACCACGGCGGGAATATGCCGCGATCAAGTTCTTCCTCTATACCCTGCTGGGCTCGGCGTTCATCCTGATCGCTCTGCTGGCGCTCTACTTCACTGATGTGCGGGATTTTGTGGGCGGTCCGGAACTCGCTGCCCAGGCACCCAAGCTCAAGGAAGCGCGGGCCGAGGTCGCCCGCAACCAGGGCGGACCAGGACGGGGAACCAACTACGTCGCGCTGCAGGCCGCACAGAACCAGGTGAACAGCTTCTTCGCTCCGATCCACAGTTTCGATCTGCTGTTGCTCGCCAAGGTCGGCCACGAGGCCGCCCTGATCATTGATCAACGGCCGGGCAACATGCTGGAGCAAACGAACAAGCAACTGGCCGAGGCAAAGGATCCCGAACTGAAGGAACTGCTGGAGGCCCGCAAGAAGCGACTGGAGCAGCCCCTGTTCACCAGGGGGTTCCAGTACACGATGTTTCTGTTGCTCTTCATCGGCTTTGCGATCAAGCTGCCGATGGTGCCCTTCCACACCTGGTTGCCCGATGCCCATGTGGAAGCGCCCACGCCGATCAGCATGATCCTGGCCGGCGTGCTGCTGAAACTCGGCGGTTACGGTATTCTGCGCATCGCGTATCCGATTTGTCCCTGGGCGGCCAAGGATCTGGCGTGGTACATCGCGCTCTTTGGGGTGATCAACCTCGTCTACGGCGCGTTTGCGGCGATGGCCCAGACCGACTTCAAGAAACTGGTGGCGTACAGCTCGGTGAGCCACATGGGCTACGTCATCCTTGGGATCGCGGTCTGGCCAGCGAGCAACAACGAGTTCTGGGCCTGGGGGATGAACGGAGCGATGTTCCAGATGCTGGCCCACGGGGTGAGCTCGGCCGGCATGTTCTTCATGGTGGGGGTGATTTACGATCGTGCCCACCATCGCAACCTGGACAATTTCCGCGGGCTGTATGAGCCGATGCCGGTCTATGGCGGGATGGCGGCCATCATCTTCTTCGCCGCCCTGGGGCTCCCGGGATTGTGTGGGTTCGTTGGCGAATTCATGGTGGTGCTGGCGACGTGGAACTTTAGCCAGGCGTTCGCCGTGCTGGCTGCTCTCACCGTGGTGCTGACCGCGGGGTATGTCCTGTGGACCATTCAGCGCGTCTTCATGGGGACGAACCCGGCCTACAAGAACTTCCAGGACATGAATCTGCGCGAGATCGCCTGTGCGGTCCCGCTCGTGGTCTTCTGTGTTCTGCTGGGTGTGATGCCGATGTACTTTGTGTTCAGCTGGATGGAACCGAGCGTCACGGGGCTGGTCGACACGCTGTTTCAACTAACTTCCGTGAAATAAATCACGAATCGCACTGTCGGGGGGACTGCGGAGGTGGTGCTCGCGGCCGCGTGATTTCTTTCAGGTGCTGGAATGATCTATCGACTCCCCTTCTTTCGTGGAGCGGAACTGCTCGCTAACTGCGACGCGTTTGCGCCAGAATTAATCCTCTGCGCGGCGATCGTCCTGATGTTGGTGCTGCGGCTCTTTGCCTCCTTTACCCGTGTGCACATGGGGTATGTTGCGCTGGGCTCCACGCTGGCGGCCCTCTTCATGGCGGTGACGCAGTGGACAGGCTACGGTCAGACCTCCACCCCCACCGCCTACCAGGAGATGATGCAGACCAATAGCCTGTTCACGGGCTTGCTGGTCTACGACACCCTGACAGTTTATCTCCGCATCTTCCTGCTCGCCTTCATGGTCATGGTGATCTGGTTGACCCTGTTGACCGGCATTCCCGACCGCGAGGACTCCGCCGATTTTTACACCCTGCTGATCGGTTCCACGATCGGCATGTGTTTGATGGCGTCCACCAATCATCTCTTGATGATGTTCATCGGCATCGAGATGGCGAGCTTGCCCAGTTATGCCCTGGCGGGTTTCCTCAAGGGACGTCGGCGGAGCAGCGAGGCAGCGCTCAAGTATGTCGTCTACGGCGGGGGGGCCGCAGGGGTGATGCTCTACGGCATCAGTCTGCTGGCCGGGAAATTTGGAACGGCGTCGTTGCCTCACCTGGCGGTTCATTTTGCCACCTCGCTGGGGCAGGTCGGGGCAACGGGGTTGCACTTCGATCCGCTGATGATTCTGGGCACGCTCTTTATCGTGATCGGGATCGCCTTCAAGCTGGCGGTGGTGCCCTTCCATTTCTGGTGCCCCGATGTCTTCGAAGGGGCCTCGGCCGAGGTGGCCGGGTTTCTCTCGGTGGCGTCCAAGGCAGCGGCCCTGGCCTTGCTGGCTCGGTTCGCACTGGTCCTCTCCGGGCTCGATCCGAATGCCGATAACCTCCCAGGAGCGCACTGGGAAGAGATGCGCCGCTATCTGATTCCCACGCTGGCCGTCTTTGCCATTGTCACGGCGACCTTTGGCAACATGGCGGCTTACCTGCAGACCAACCTGAAACGTCTGCTCGCCTATTCGACAATCGCTCACGCTGGCTACATGCTGATGGGGTTGGCGACCGTCAACCGGGAGGGGACCAAGGCGGTTCTCTTCTACCTGGTCGCCTACTTCCTGATGAACCTGGGGGCCTTCGCCATCGTTGCCTTCCTGCGCAATCAGACCGGGTCGGAAGACCTGGGGGCCTTTCGCGGGCTGGTGCGACGCTCCCCGTTCATGGTGGTCGCGCTTTCGGTGTGCTTGCTGAGCCTTCTTGGTGTGCCACCGCTGGTCGGGTTTGTCGGCAAGTTCCAGGTGTTCGCCGCGTTGTTCGACGCGGCCAAGGGCTACGGAGAAAAGGATCACACCTTGAGTGTGATTCTCTACACCACGTTGGTGTTTGGGGCGTTGAATTCGGTCCTGAGCGCGTTCTACTATCTGAAGGTCATGAAGGTCATGATCCTTGAACGCGGCTTGGAGGACGTGGAGGGGAAGGCGCCAACTCCGCTGGTGATGCCCTGGGGGGACCAGCTCTACGCCGGTGTGTTTTCCCTGGCGCTCCTTGGGCTGGGGCTCTACTGGGGACCGCTTGATCGCGCCTCGGCGGAAGGTGTGGAGCGTTTTCGGCCTGAAATCGTGAAAGCGGAGGTCCGACCGACTGGCCCGCCACGAGGGATGACTCCTCCTCCGGGAGGCGCCCCCACGCAGGGACCTGGCGCGGGTGGGGGACGTCCTGGCGGCGGACGACCGGGGGGTGGACGACCGGGTGGCGGAGGCGGGCGTCCGGGCGGCGGTCGCCCCGGTGGACCCGGCGGGGGACGTCCTGGTGGGGGGCCCCCGGGTGGTGGCCGACCTGCCCCGGAAGTCCCTGAAAACCCAGGAGAGCGCCCGCGTTAGGGGCGTCGGGTCGGACCAGTGTGGTTGGAGGGGACTGCGGTGATCGATCCACAAACGCTGAAGCTGCTTTTCGGGATCCTGCTTCGCGAGAGCTGCTCGCGCTTGCAATACATGGGGGATGCCTTTCCGTGGACCACCTCGGAAGATGCCCCCATTGTGGACCAGATCAAGACGCTGGCAGCCGAGGAAAAGGCGTTGCTGACCAGGATTGGACAGTTTCTCTTCCGCCATCGGGTGCCGGTCACCAACGCGGGACAATTTCCCTCCAGTTTCACCACCATGAACTTCCTGGCGCTGGACCATCTTCTGCCTCTGCTGGTCACGACCGAGGATCAAGCACTCGCCGACTTGCGCGCCACCTTGCCGAAAATGCCGGAGGGCGAGGCGCGGGATCTCGTTGACAAACTCCTGACGCTCAAGCAGCGGAATCTGAAGAAATTGCAGGATCTGCACGCTGCCCCGGCGTCCAAAGTCGCCTCGTGATGACTCCCTTCCTGATCGATACCCATGCGCACCTTGACGATGAGCGCTTCGATGCCGATCGCCCCGAGGTGCTCGACCGTGCCCGGGCTGCCGGTGTGGGCACCATCCTGGTGATCGCCACCACCGCTGCCACCAGTGTCCGTTGTGTCGAACTGGCGACACACTACCCCGAACAACTTCATGCCACGGTCGGCATCCAGCCCAACCATGTCGCCGAGGCAGAGGCCGATGCCTGGGATTGTGTGTGCCAGCTGGCCACTCACCCCCGCGTGGTCGCGCTGGGGGAAACGGGGTTGGATCGTTACTGGGACCACACTCCCTTTGCCCAGCAGGAAGACTTCTTCGCGCGCCACCTGGACCTGGCGCGCCGGCACAAGTTGCCCGTGGTGATCCATTGCCGCGAGGCGGAGGGCGACACGGTGCGCATGCTCCGCGACGACTACGACCGCCATGGTCCGGTGCGCGGGGTGATGCACTCCTTCACGGGCGCTCAGGCGACCGCGGAGCAGTGCCTGGCGATGGGATTGTACCTCTCGTTCGCGGGGATGCTGACCTATAAAAATGCCCAGAATCTGCGTGATGTGGCCGCGCGCGTTCCGCTGGACCGCCTGCTGGTGGAGACCGACTGTCCCTACCTCGCTCCGGTCCCCGTGCGTGGGCAGCGCAATGAACCGGCGTTTGTGGTGCATACCGCGACCTGTCTGGCGAATCTGCAGCAGGTCGATCTGCCAACGCTTGCCGAACACACCACCCACAATGCCCGGACCCTCTTCGGTCTGCGTTGAATGGGTGATTCCTCTCCCCTGGTTGCAGCCGGCGACTCCCAGCAAACCCGGGCGAGTTGCTGCACGATACTCCTTGCAGAGCAAGCAGTTCCGTTGGAAGTCACCCTCGTTCCTGGTGGCCCATTGCACCACCCACGAGTGGAGGGTACACTGAAGACAGTTTGTTTGTCCCGCGAGTGACGCCATCGACCAGGGAGAGTCTCCCGGTGCCAGGCGACGAAGCCAGCCATCCGTCCGGACCCGCGGCGGATCGTGATCCCTTGCGCGGAGATGCGCTGGTGGAAGATCCCACCCTCAACAGCGCGCCCAGCGCTGACCCTGCGCCCGTAGAGAAAGAAGAGAAGACCGCGCTCCATCACAATCCGTTCCCCTGCGAATCGGCCCCCGAGTCGGGGTCGGCGCTCGGAGCGGCCTTTCTGGATCCCTCCACCATCCTGGCACCTCCCGATCTTGGGGATACAGTCAAGGAGCGGGCTCCCGAGGTAAAAGGCTTCACTCCGGTCCGTCGACTGGGCGCGGGAACCTATGGGCAAGTCTGGCTGTATCAGGAAGACCATTGCAATCGACGCGTTGCCATCAAGTTCTTGACTTGCCGTGCCAGCCAGATGTGGTTGCTCCTTCAGGCGGAGGTGCGTCAGCTGGCGGTTCTCGATGGCGATCCGGGGATCATTCAACTCCGCGATGTGGAACCCGATGCCAATCCGCCTTACTACATCATGACTTACGCGGAGGGAGGCTCGCTGGCGCAGCGCCTCAGCCGGGGGGCTCTCCCGGTGACTGAAGCGGTTCGGCTCTTTCGGCAGATCACCCAGGCGCTCGCCTATGTCCATGCCAAGAACGTTCGGCATTGCGATCTCAAGCCCGGCAATATCCTCCTCGACAAGGTGGGGCGTCCGCTGCTTGCCGATTTTGGCCAGGCACACCTGGAAACCGATCGTTCGCCGGCCCTGGGCACCTTCTTTTACATGGCGCCCGAGCAGGCGCAGCTCAGCCACGCGACCGCCGATAGCCGCTGGGATGTCTACGCTCTGGGGGCGCTCCTCTATGCGATGCTCACCGGCATCCCGCCACGCTGCGATGCCACCATTCGGGCACGACTGGCGCAAACGGTGCATCTGGGCGAACGCTTGCACTGTTACCGCGACCATGTTCGGGCGGCTCCTCCGCCCGAGCAACACCGACAGGTAAAGGGGATCGATCGCCCGTTGATCGAGATTATCGATCGTTGTCTGGAACTCGATCCGGCCCGCCGTTTTCCCGATGCCGGGGCGATCCTGGCAGCGCTGGAGCGGCGGGATCGTCGGCGTCGTCGCCGTCCTCTCTTCCTCTTCAGCCTGGCGATGCCTGTGTTGTTGTTGCTGGCGATGGGAGGGTTTGCCAGCTGGGCCACCACCGATGCCGTGGCACGCTCCGAGACCGCCCTGGTGCAGCAATTGCAAGAGAGCGATCGGGCCAGCGCCCATCTGATCGCCAATGTGGTGTACGACGAACTGCTGGATCGCAAACATTTTGTCGAGGCGCGGGTGCGCGATCGGGCCTTGCCGGCTGCCCTCCAGGGGGGAGACCTGGCGGCCCTGCTGGAGCGGTTCCATCAACAGCGGGCCCGGCACCGCTACGATGCCTGGTTCCTCGCCGACCCCACTGGCAAACTGCTCGCCTATCACCCCCCCACGGGCGCACCGCTCCCTCAGACCAACTTTGCCTGGCGCGACTGGTTCAACGGTCGGGGCGATCAGAAGCCCGACCATCGTCCGGCCTTGCCTCCCATTCGCAAAACGCATATTTCCCATCCCTATCTGGGGAAAATGCGGCAGGGGGTGGCGATGGCGATCTCCACGCCGATCTGGGATCCCGCTGATCGCGAACATCGGGGCGAACCGCTGGCGATCCTGGTCGCGCGGTTTCCGGTCGAGGAGTTGTACACCTGGCTCAACGAGGTCAAAATCCGAAACGGCTTTCCTGTCCTCTTCAATGAACGTTATCAGTGTTTGTTGCACCAGTACCCCGAGCGGATTGCTCCCGGCGAGGGAACTCCTCCGCCGGAGTTCTGTGCCTGCTCCCTTTTCCATCGGGTGATCGACAGTCGAGAAACGGGGAGCGACACCTACTGCGATCCGATCGACCACAAGGAATACCTGGTGAGTTACGCCCCGCTGCAGGGGAAGTCGGATCGGTCCATCCACTGGGGAGTGCTGGTGCAGCATGAACGCGCGGGTGCTCTGGAGCCAATCGCTCAGCTCAGTCGGAGTTTGTGGGTGATCGGCACCTGCAGTCTGGTCAGCGCCGCCCTCTTGACCCTGACCCTCTGGGGCTGGTTGATCTGGACCTTGCGGCAGGAGGAGTTACGCGGACATGGCTGACCTGGTGGCACAGGGGCCGGAGCAAACTCAGCAATGGCGGCGGACGCTCCGTCCAGTCACCGTGCGCCTGGGACGCAGTCCCGGGGTGTCCGAGTGGGCGGTCCCGTGGGATCCCAAGATTTCTCGTCTGCACGCCACCTTGACCTGGCACAACGGCCAGCTGCACGTGCATCGATTGCCCAACAGTCGCAATCGCATCTTTCACCAGGGCGAATCGAAGGAGGATTTCTACGCCCGTCCGGGCGAGGCCTTCACCATTGGCGATACCACCTTTTCCGTGGTCGATCAACCGATCGCTGAACCGCCAATCCCTGCCAGTGAAGTGACCTGCAGCGGCGAACATCTGCGCAGCGTTGCCTACGTCGATGCGGCTGAACGGATCGAGGTGCTGTCGTCTCTGCCCGAGGTGATTCGCCTGGCGATGACCGAGGAAGAGATGGAAATGCGCGTGGTGGAAGTGCTGCTGCGTGGCATCCCGCGGGCCGTGGCCGCTGCCATCGTGCGCCTCCCTCCCGATTGCCCCGAGGGGATGCCGGTGGAGATCCGCACCATGGAGCACCTCCCGGGGCTGCCGCCCACCTTTCAGCCCAGTCGCCGCCTGGTTCACGATGCCCTGTATCAGCGGGGGCAGAGTGTGATGCATATCTGGGATAAGGGAGAGCTACGTAGTATTACTTATACCCAGGTGGCGGGGCTGGACTGGGCGCTGTGCACCCCCATCCCCGACCAGAGTGCGCCGGGGTGGGCGCTGTACATCACAGGCCACCTGATTGGTGTTGGGCTCCCCAAACCGGGAGGGCGCAACAACGAGCGCACCGCGATTCTTACCAGCGATCTCAAGTTTGCCCAGGTGGTTGCGGATATCTTTTCCGCCTTGCGTCAGGTGACCTCGCTGCAGCGGCGGGAAGGGGTGCTGTCGCGCTTCTTCTCCCGCCCGGTGCGTGCCGCCCTGGCGACCCAGGACATCGACCAGGTCTTGCAGCCCCGGGAGACCACTGTCACCGTTCTCTTCTGCGACCTGCGCGGTTCCTGTCGCATGCACGATGCCTCGGCACTCGATCTCTTCCCCTTGTGGCAACGGGTGAGTGCTGCTCTGGGGATCATGTCGAGCAGCATTCTGGACGAGGACGGGGTGTGCAACGACTTCCAGGGCGATGCCGCCATGGGCTTCTGGGGCTGGCCGTTGCCGCAGGAAGATCAAATTGAGCGAGCCACGCGGGCGGCGTTGATGATTCGGCGGCGCTTCGCCGAGGTCGCCCGTGATCCGCGCCATCCACTGGCAGGGTTCTCCTATGGCATCGGCATCGCCCATGGGTCCGCGCTGGCGGGGCGGCTGGGGACCTCGGATCAGTTCAAGGTCGATGTCTTTGGCCCCACGGTCAATCTCGCCGCCCGCCTCGAAGGGATGACCAAGCACTTTGGCGTGCCCATCCTGCTGGACGATGCCTGCTCCGCGTATCTGCAAAAGGTCGAGGGACCGGCGTGGGGCCATGTTCGTCGCCTGGCCCGTGTCCAACCCTACGGGATGACGCGCGTCCTCACCGTGAGCGAATTGCTTCCGCTCGAAAGCGAACCAGGAATGTGTACCCCTGAGCAGGCACTGCGCTACGAGCAGGCCCTGGATCTGTTCCAGGGGGGACGTTGGCAAGACGCGCAACAGATCCTGGCGAGTCTCCCCGACGAGGGGGGGAAGAAATTCCTCCTCTCGTGCATGCAGGGAAAGCCCAAACCGCCGCCCGGGTGGAACGGCGTGGTGGCGCTGGCGGTGAAGTGAGAGCCACTTTCTGCAGTCCTTTTGCAGGGCGCGCGCAAAATCCCGCCCCGGCCTCTTCCGTTTCGTTGGATTGTAGCAGCCACGGCAACCCCTCCGTCCTGGAGTCGGCGCACCCCGCGCGAAAGCGATTGGCGAGAGTTCTCGTTGCGGGTCAGAATCGAAGTATCGACGCTGGTTTTTCCCGTCGCTTGTCGCGAGGCCCGCCGTGAATACCGTCACTGAACATACCGCGTCCGAAAAGATTCTTCTGGCTGCCTATCAACTGGAAACGACCGGTCAAACTCCCTTTAGCGCCGAGGCACTCGTGGTGAGCGCCTGGCAACAATTTCCGCAGACGTTCGGGTTGAAGAACTTCACCGAACTCTACCCCGACTCGAACAAGGTGCTCGCCAGCATCATGGGCGAAAAGGGATTGGCCCGCAAGGGCTGGCTGCTCAAGATGGGGCAGAAGCAGTACGCTCTGACCCGCGAGGGGCGGCAGGTGGTGCGTCGCCTGCAACACGAGGAGAGCGCGGGCGGCGCCGAGGAGAGCGTGCCTCTCAGCCGTGACCAGGAGAAGTTTCTGCAACCGCTCCTGGATAGCACCGCGCTGGCCAAGTTCCGCGAGGATCGCCGCGAGGAACTGAACTTCGCCGATGCCTGTCGCTTCTGGGGGATCACCGAGAATCTGCGTGGCGATGCGCTCGACGAACGCCTGCGCCAGCTGCAGCTGGGATTGGCCGATCTTGACAAGGTCGTCGGCATGGGGTCGGGGACGCTCCCGAATGGACATTGCGTCACGGGCAACGACCTTTCTTTGCTCGCCGATCTGCACAGTTACCTGGAACAGCGCTTCAGTCGTCACCTCAACCTGCTGCGCAATCGCTCGGGGCGGGCGTAGGGGTGGTGGTCTCAAAGCGCAGCCGGGACCCGGCCACATAGTCGCCATTGAGTTCGATGCTCACCCAGTAGCGTTCGAGTTTCTCGGCGACGAAGCCAGTTACATTGCTTCCAGCGAAGGGATCGAGCACCAGCTGGCGAGGCTGAGTCAGGAAGCGGATAAAAAACTCGGGGATCGCCAGAGGAAAGCGTGCCGGGTGAATGGGGAGTCCCGCAGCCCGGCACCGATGGAGATAGTTATCGTTGGAGCGCGTGTTGGGCACCTCCAGCAAGTTGGGGGGGATCGCTCCGCCATTGTCGCGTCGAAAGTGCGGGGAGATCGAATGCTGCGAGGGGCGCCGCTTGGCCTCGTAGCCCTCGCGCAGCAGCCGATGCATCGAGCGGCTGTACGGTCGTAACACCTGCCGATTATCGGCCTGGGGGTTCTCGGTCTTGGAGAGCCACCACAGGGTGTTGACGGCATCCTTCACACGGGTGCGTTTGATCGTCACCCACTCCGCCGGCGTGGGGAGCTTGGACGGGTTGTACCAGTAGAACTCCTGCGCCAGATGAAAAAGCCGACACAGCCGCAGGATCAATTCATACTGGTAGAGCGAACGCGTCCCGGTTCCTTGCTTCCAGGTTCCGCCCAGATCGAGGACAAAACTCCCCTCGGGCCGAAGAATGCGATAAATGTGCTCTGCAAAGGGCCAGAACCACTCGCCATACTCGGCGGCGTCGACGTTGCCATACGCCTTGCGCCGGCGTAGCGCAAAGGGTGGCGAGGTCAGCACCAGGGCGACGCTCTCCGAGGGGATCTCCCGCAACAGATCCAGCGCGTCTGCATGATAAGCACTTCCCCAGCCGGTGGTGTACGCAGGCTCCGCCACGTTTGATCCCTTCCCTCATCCGGAGAGATTAAGAAACCTCGGTTCCTGAAGCGCTCACCAGTGCTCGGTCGGTCCGCTCGGCACCTTGAGGGCCACCTCGCCCGGCGTCCACTCGTCCGGGGAGTGATACGCCTCGGTCTGCCGCAACTGCTCGGCGATCCCCTCGAAGGTGGCGACGCTGTCGAGCATGACCAGCCGTTGTTGAAGGGCGTGGCCCGGCCGCAGCACCCGACAGTACCAGTTGGCCACCTTGCGAAAAGTCAGGCAGGCGAAGTGATCCCCGCGATACTGCACCAGCAGGCGGAAGTGCCGTACCATGAAGTCCAGTCGTTGCGCATAGGTAGCGGCGGGCGGCAAGGGACGACCCGCATCCCACGCCTGCAACTGAGCGAAAATCCAGGGATTGAGCAGTGCGCCCCGCCCGATGGCAATGCCATGACACCCGGTGGTGGTGAGCATGTGGGCGGCATCGTCGAGGGTGCGCACATCGCCATTGCCGATGATCGGGATGGAGCGGACGGCGCGGACCACCTCGCGAATCCCTTCCAGGTTGACCTGACCGCCAAATCCCTGAGCCCGGGTGCGGCCATGGATGGTGATCCCCGCCACCCCCACTTCCTCGAACGCGCGGGCAAAGGCCGGCGCGGTCAGTTGCGTGTCGTCCCATCCCAGACGCATCTTGACTGAGACGGGGATGGTGACGGATTGCACAATGGCAGCGACCAGGTCGATCGTCTTTTCGCGTTCGCACATCATGGCGGATCCGCCGCCGCCCCGTGTGACCTTGTGGACCGGACAACCCATGTTGATGTCGATCGAGGAGGCGCCGTAGTCTTGCAGCCAGCGTGCCGCCTGAGCCATTTCGCTGGCATTGGTGCCATAAATCTGCACGGCGACCGGGCGATCCTCGGCACAGGTCTCGATCAACTCCATCGTGCGACGGCTGCGCACCAGCAGGGCGCGAGCGTTGACCAGATCGGTGGTGGCGAGGGCAAGTCCGCCCAGTTCGCGGACCGCCAGGCGAAACGCGAGCGTGGTGTAGCCCGCCAGGGGAGCCAGGAGGAATCGGCTCGCCAGCGGCAGCCGGCCCCACGTCAGCGCGGTGGGGCGCTTCGCGACAGACATGTCCGGGGCGAGGGGGGGAGGGAACAACGACATCTGCACAACCTCGAACCAGAGAAGACGCTTACGGGTGTATCATACCGTGAAGCGTGGCGTTGTCTGCACCGATTGCCCGCGGGATTGTGAAGCAGAGGGTTGCCTCAGAAGTGGAAATTGCTCTAATAATCTGCCAGGGAGTTCCCTTACGAAGATTGTCGAGGGCTGGTGATCATGAAGAAGTGGATGCTGCTGGCGGTCCTGGGACTGGTGCTGAGTGTGGCTCAGGGGCAGGCCGCCGAGGTGGAAGTGAAGAACGTGCATCTGTGCTGCCCCGCCTGTGTGCGCGCCGTGGGCACCATCCTGAAGAAGGTCGAGGGCATCTCGGATGCGAAGTGCGACCAGGCTGGCAAGACGGTGAGCTTCAAGGCCGCCGACGACAAGGCCACCGCGGCCGCGCTCAAGGCCTTGATGGCGGGTGGTTTCTACGGCAAGGCGACTGCGGACGGCAAGGCCGTGAAAGTCGATGCGCCCGCCGCCAGTGGAACTGCCGACAGCGTGACGGTGGAACAGGTCCACGTTTGCTGCAAGTCGTGTCAGACGGCGATCAACGACCTGTTCAAGGATGCCAAGGTAACCTACAAGGGGAGCGGAGCGATCCGGACGGTCACTGTCGCGGGGAAGGGGCTCGACAAGGGGAAGGTGCTGGAAACCCTGCGTAGCGCCGGCTTTAATGGCACGGTCGCGAAGTAACCCATTGCGGCTGAGTATTCCCCACCCCGGTCCCGCAGGGTGGCGCCGGGGTGGGGCAGGCTGAAAGCGGGAATTCACTTCCTGGTGTCCTCAAGAATGAGCACCGCCGCCGCGGTCGCCTGCACGGGATACGACTCGGCAACTGCTCCCGTAAAGGTCATCTCGACCCGGGCACCCTTCTTCAGATCGGCGAACGTGGCGGGCTTGCGTTCCTTGCCGACCTGTTTCTCGATCGTGGTTTTGGTGGTGATGCGAACGGAGGCCTTGTCGTAGGCGACTCCGGGATCGCGTCGTCCCTCAACCAGGAGTGTTCCCAGAATCCCGCGTTGCTTGGCGGCATCGTTGGCGGGACTGAGCCGGGTGATACTCCCGCGGCAATCGACCTTGGGCTTCTCGTCGGCGTGCACCGCGAAGGCAGCCCATCCACCCAGAACCAGCAGCGCAGTCAACCAGCTGAGACGCATCATGGCAGACCTCGACAGGATGAACGAAAGAGGTTGTCCCCAGGCGTCATTGTGGCTTTTTTCTCCATGAAGGGAAAGAGGCGGGCGCAGACAGGCAACCAGTTCCGGTGTAGAATAATCACACTCGCAGCTCGCCGATGCTGAACCACCTGGTGCGGGAGTGCCTCTCTGAAAGTGCCAGGATGGAGCGCTGGCGAGAACCGTCGAAATCCCATACGGGACCGTAGCTCAATGGTCAGAGCAGGGGACTTGACGGAGAGGACCTAAACAAGATCTTGCATGGTCGTCTCCAACGGGTTGCTGCGATCTTCGACGACGAGGGTTGCAGTAGAATCTGCCAAACTCGGGGAAGGCTTCGTCACCCCAGGCGACATGCTAATCCCGAGCCAAGCTGCCCACGGGCAGAAGGTGTAGAGACCAGACGGCAGACACGTAAAGTGAAGGTATGGTCCAGACCACGAACCCGAAAGGGGCGGCGAAAGCCGAGGTGGTACGCATAATCCCTTGGTTCTCGGTTCGAGTCCGAGCGGTCCCATTTTGAAGGTCTTCCTTCGTCTCCAGGCAAAATCGGTGCGCCAGAGTCTCTCCACCTCGCTTCCATCTTTTCCCAGCGGAACGCCGCCCTCGCTTTGCGGAGCGCCCCATGACCGAGGAAGAATGGCTGACCGCAACTGCCCCGACTGGCCTGCTGTGGGTGGCCTACGATCTTCCCGACGATCGACGTTTTCGGCTCTTTGCCTGCGCCTGTGCCCGGCGCATCTGGCATCTCCTCCCCGATGTGCGAGATCATGCCGCCGTCGAGGTCGCGGAACGCTTCGCCGACGGACTGGTTGGCGATCAGGAGCGTGAAGCGATTCATCAGGCGGCCCTGAAGGATCGTCCCGACCTCTCGCCAGGCCAGGTGTGGGCGGTCAAGACCGTGGGCTGCGCCTCGATCCATCCCAAAGAGCGCAATCTGATGCGCTGGACCGCCTCACACGCGGTGAATACGGTGTGGTGGTTCGTCCAGCGTGCGGCGCGCGAAGCCGGTCAGCGGCCCAGTGAAGCTGCCACCTGCAAACCCGAAGAGGCCGCTCAGGTGGGTTTGCTGCGCTGCATTTATGGCAACCCATTTCGGCCGGTGAACATCGACCCCGCCTGGCGAACGACGACCGTGACCGCGCTCGCCCAGGCGGCCAACGACGAGCGTCCCCTTCCCTCCGGGGAGCTGGACTCCCATCGCCTGGCGATTCTGGCCGACGCGCTGGAGGAAGTGGGCGCAAGTGAGGATTTGCTCACGCATCTGCGCTCTCCCGGTGTCCATGTGCGCGGCTGCTGGGTGATCGATGCACTCCTGCCCACGGCCCGGAGGAGGTGAACGCACGGGATATCGGCTCTATTGCTGGTCGTGGGAATCCATCTTTTCGGGCCAGGTGCGGAAGACCACCGGACGCTGCGCTTGAGTGTTGACTTCCAGGCGGAACACATCAGGGCGAGCGTAGTGGCCGATCACGTCGAGGTCGAAGCGAGCGCGAATCAAGTCTGCGCGGTCAAGATCGGCGGTCAGCACACATTCCTTACCGTAGATTGGTCCAGCCAGCATTTCCCCCAGCGGGCCAACGATGCAACTTCCGCCCCGAATCAGGGCGTCGGACGAGGTAGAGCAGTGGTCCGTGGGATAGTCCGCGGGAAGCGCAGCGTGGGCGAGATACTGACAGGCGGATAGCACAAAACAGCGCCCTTCCAGCGCGATGTGACGCACCGTTGGCACCCACGTTTCGCGATCGTCAACCGTGATGGCGCAGTACAGCTCGATGCCCTGGGCGTACATCGCCGTCCGCAGGAGCGGCATGTAGTTTTCCCAGCAGATCACCGCACCGAGTTTGCCGAGCGCGGTTGCCAGCACAGGGAGGGTTGACCCATCGCCACTCCCCCAGAGCACGCGTTCCATCGCCGTCGGCATCAGTTTGCGATGCTTGCCCAGGAGAACGCCGTGGGGGCTGAAAAACAGGGCGGTGCAGTAGAGGGTGCTTCCGTCGCGCTCGATCACTCCCACCACCAGGTGAACGTTCTGGGCTCGCGCCACCTCGGCAAGAAAAGTAGTTGTGGGACCGGGAATCTCCACGGCGTTCTCGAACAACAGACGAAAGGTCTCGCGCCCCGCGGAAGTGCGAAGCCCCAGGCGCACGCC
>JAKOSN010000006.1 GCA_029777335.1 Planctomycetota bacterium | reverse complement strand
GCCCAACAAGGCTCGCACCGAATCGACCGAGCCCACTCCGAAACAACCTTCAACCGACAAGCTGTTCCGCGACGGTCCCGTTCCTCTCTGGATCTGGGGCGCCAATGCCAACAAGAACTACTACCTGCGCAAAGAATTTCCGGGCGGATCGAAGACCGCTCGCCTGAAAACGACCTGCGATAATCGGGTTCGACTCCTGCTCAATGGCAAGGAGGTCGCCAATAGTGACACCTGGCAGTCACCGGTCGAGGTCGATGTGCAGAAATACCTCAAGCCGGAGAACAACGTCCTCCTTGCCGAGGTCCGCAACGATGGCGGCGTGGCCGGTTTTGTCATGAAACTGGCGCTCACCTCGGCGAAGGGCGAAACCCGCTATGTGGTGACCGACGAGAGCTGGCAGGCCGCGGAGAAGAAGGACGCTAAGGAATGGGTGGCGGTTCGCCGGATCGGCAAGTATGGCGCTCAGCCGTGGGGCGATGTTTTCACCGCTTCTCCGCTCGGTGGCTTCGCGACGAACAATCTTTTTCGCACACCTCCCGGCTTCCAGGTCGAAAGACTGTTCACCGTTCCGCGCAACGAGCTTGGTTCATGGGTGAGTATCACCTTCGACGACAAGGGCCGCCTGATCGCCAGCGACCAGAATGGCAAGGGGTTGTGCCGGATCACTCCCCCGAAAATCGGCTCCAACGAACCGACGAAGGTTGAGCATCTCGATGTGAAAATCACCTCAGCGCAGGGGTTGCTCTACGCGTTTGGCAGCCTCTATGTCTCGGTCAATGGCGGGCCAGGAAGCGGACTGTATCGCTGCCGCTCGACGAAAAACGACGATCACTTCGACGAGGTGGTGAAACTCAAGTCGATCAATGGCGGCGGCGAGCACGGCCCCCACGCTCTGCGGCTCTCCCCCGATGGCAAGTCGATCTATCTGATTGCGGGCAACCACACGCGGCCCCCGGAGAAGTTCAACGCCAGCCGTCTCCCCTCCAACTGGGGCGAGGATCAGCTGTTGCCACGCCAGTGGGATGCTAACGGGCATGCCCGCGGGATCCTGGCACCTGGCGGGTGGATTGCTCGCACCGACCCGGAAGGCAAGACGTGGGAGATCGTCAGCAGCGGTTATCGCAACCCCTACGACATGGCCTTCAACGCCGAGGGCGAACTCTTCACCTACGATGCCGACATGGAATGGGATATGGGGACGCCCTGGTATCGCCCCACACGCATTGTCCATGCCACCAGCGGCAGTGAACTCGGGTGGCGCAGCGGTACCGGCAAGTGGCCCGCCTATTACGTCGATAGTCTCCCCGCCATCCTCGATATCGGCCCTGGCTCCCCTGTTGGGGTGGAGTTTGGCTACGGCACCAAGTTCCCGGCGAAGTATCAGAAGGCCCTCTATTGCTGCGACTGGACCTTCGGCACCATGTACGCCG
Organism: Planctomycetota bacterium; assembly: GCA_029777335.1. Classification (GTDB taxonomy): domain Bacteria; phylum Planctomycetota; class Planctomycetia; order Gemmatales; family Gemmataceae; genus JAKOSN01. The sequence goes on along the minus strand of JAKOSN010000006.1, from coordinate 2,864 downwards.
TTCACCTGGAACCCGAGGGCAGCAGTTACAAGGCCACCAAGGAAGAGTTTGTTTCACGCAGCCCTCTGCCCTTGACCGATGTCGCCGTTGGCCCTGATGGCGCACTCTATTTCAGCGTGGGCGGACGGGGAACGCAGTCGGAGCTCTACCGCGTCACCTACGTGGGGAAAGAATCAACCGAACGGGTCGATGCGCGCGAGCAGAAGAACGCCGCCGAGCGCGAACTGCGACGCAAGATCGAGCAGTATCACACCACCTCCGCCGACCCTCAGAAAGCGATCGCCTTCCTCTATCCTCACCTGGGTCATGCGGATCGGTACATCCGTTACGCCGCCCGTGTGGGGTTGGAACACCAGAAGGCGGATCTCTGGCAGGAGAAACTCCTCGCCGAGAAAGATGCCGAAACGCTGATTACGGGGGCGGTGGCGCTGGCACGCCAGGGCGACAAGACGTTGCAACCGAAGCTCCTGGCCGCGCTCAACCGTCTCGATTTCGCTCATCTGACCGAGATGCAACAGCTCGAACTCCTGCGCGTCTATTCGCTGGTGTTTATTCGCATGGGAGAGCCGGACAAGGAGACGCGCGCTCAACTTGCCAAGCATTTCGAGCCGTTCTACCCAGCCAAAAGCGATCCGCTCAACCGTGAACTGTGCCTCCTCCTGGTCTATCTCAAAGCGCCCACTGTCGTCAACAAGACCATTGCTCTGCTCAAGCAACCGAGCACTCCGCCCAGCCAGGAGACGATCAACGAACTGCTCGCGCGCAACCCGGGATACGGTGGATCGATTGCCAAGATGCTCGCCAACGCTCCCGATCTGCAGAAGTTTCACTATGCCTTTGTGCTGCGCAACGCGCGTGAAGGCTGGACGGTGGAGCAACGCAAGTTCTACTTCACCTGGCTGAACGACCTGCGAAAAAAGAGTGGGGGAGCGAGCTTCCAGGGTTTTATCACCAACCTGGAGAAGGAGGCTTTTGAGAACGCGACCGACACCGAACGCCTGGCCATCGAGGCGGCAGGGCTGCGCAAGCCATACAAGGCGCCCGAGCTGCCCAAACCAGTTGGTCCCGGGCGCGACTGGACTGTCGACGATCTCGTCAAGTTTGCCGAACCACGACTTCGCGGACGGGACTTCAAGAATGGGCAGAAGATGTACGCCGCCGCCCGCTGTGTGGTTTGCCATCGTTTCGATGGCGATGGCGGATCAACCGGCCCGGATCTCTCTCAGGTGGCCGGGCGCTTCAGCCTCAAGGATCTGACTGAATCGATGATCCTGCCCAGCAAGGTCATCTCCGATCAGTACAGGGCCGCCAGCATTGCAACCAGCAAGGGAAAGGTGTATGCCGGGCGCATTGTGAATGAGACCGACAAGTCCATTCTGGTGCTCACCGATCCGGAAGACTCAACGAAGGTGGTGGAGATCAAGAAGAGCGAGATCGAATCGACCACCCCCTCGCCGGTTTCGATCATGCCGGAAGGGTTGCTCAAGACGCTGAACGAAAATGAGGTGCTGGATCTGCTCGCCTATTTGCTCTCACGCGGCGATCCCAAGCACCCCATGTTCCGTCGTTGATTGTCCGCTTCAGGGCGCGCGTCAGGCAAGAATTTCCTTCACCACACGGGCTGGCCGACCATCGGTCAGCCTTTGTGCGCGCCCATTGCTGTGATAGACCAACCTGGAGTGATCCAACCCCAGTTGATGGAGGATGGTCGCCTGGAAGTCGTTCGGGGTGACGACGTTGACCGCCGCCCGGTGGCCCACCTCGTCGGTCTCCCCGTACGTCATCCCGCCCTTGATACCTCCGCCCGCCAGCCAGATGGAGAACCCCTGGCCGTTGTGGTCGCGTCCGACGTTCTCGTTCAGTTCGCCCTCGCAGACCGGCAGGCGGCCAATCTCTCCGCCCCAGTGCACGATGGTGGTTTCGAGCAGCCCGCGCTGTTTCAAATCCTTCACCAGCGCCGCGGCCGGCTTATCCGTGCGCCGGCAGATATCCGGCAGCCCCTTGCGGATGGTGTTGTGGGTATCCCACGGCTGCCCGCCCAGGAAGAGTTGCACAAAGCGCACCCCGCGTTCCACCAACCGGCGCGCAATCAGGCAACGCGTACCGTACGATTGTGTCTGCTTGTCATCAATGCCATAAAGCTGCCGGATCGACTCGGGCTCCCGCGAAATGTCGAGTGCCTCCTTGGCCGCTGTTTGCATCGACGCCGCCAGTTCATAGCTCGCAATGCGGGCTTCCAGGTCCGCCTCTCCGGGATGAGCCTCCAGGTGCCGCCGATTCAAGGCACTCAAAAGATCAAGATTCTCTCTTTGCAAGCCCTTGCTCAACTGAGGAGGCGGATCGAGATTGAGGATGCGTGGCTCCTGCGGGCGCAACACCGTTCCCTGGTAGAGTGAGGGCATAAAGCCACTGGACCAGTTCGACGTCCCATCGACCGGCAAGCCACCCGGATCGGAGAGCACCATGTAGGCCGGCAGGTTCTGCGCAGCGCTCCCCAATCCATAGACAATCCAGCTGCCCATCGTGGGCCGCCCCGTAACTCCCGCGATTCCCCCGTGGAAATAGCGGATCGACACCTCGTGACCATTGTGCCCCGTGTGCATGGAGCGCACCACGCAGATGTCATCGACGATGCTCGACAGGTGCGGCAATAGTTCCGACACCTCGGTTCCGCACTTCCCATGTTTGGTGAACTTCCACGGACTTCCCAGAAGTTTTCGCGTGGCCCGATTGACAAAGCTGTAGACCACCTGCCCCGAGTATTCCTTGCCGTGGTTGCGCTGCAGTTCGGGCCTGGGATCGAGGAGATCCACATGCGACGGTCCGCCATGCATGAACAGCGAGATCATCGCCTTTGCTTTCGG
>JAKOSN010000141.1 GCA_029777335.1 Planctomycetota bacterium | reverse complement strand
TGACCGATCGCCAGGGCACCGTCCAGGGCAACACCGATGCCAGCGGAGCCCTGAGCAACAAAAACAGCTACGACGGCTTTGGAGGACTGATCAGCCAGACCAACGCCAGCGCCTCCGATCGCTATCTCTACACCGGCCGCGAACTGCAACCCGACAGCGGACTGCAATACAATCGCGCACGCTGGTATGATACCAGGACCGGCAGTTGGACCACCATCGATCCCAAGGGTTTTGACGCGGGGGATGATAATCTCTATCGGTATGTCAAAAATGGGCCGACGAACGCGACCGATCCATATGGACTCGATACAATCGGAGTAGAAGCGGACAGAAAAGGAACCGTCATCTTCACGATCAATGAGAACTCGAGTAATTGGGATCTTGTGCGGCATGGGCTTTGGGGTGCGACGTTGCCACAAACAACAATTGCGATTGGAGAACTCGACACCGAGCACAAAGACAGTGATAGTATCCGGCTGAAGCAGATTGTGCGGCTCAAAAAGGAGTTCGGTGGTGGCACAACAACTCTGGGGGCTTTGCAAGCAATCCAGAAGAAAATGGAACCGTTGGGAGGGAAATCAAAAGAGGAACAGCGTGAAGCCATCATGAGGGCCATTGTGCGAGCCGTGGGTAACGGCGTACCAGTCGATAAGACGGTGAGAGATGTCTCTGGCCCGGACGTGACAGAATGGTTTGCTAAGGACATCGTTGCTCATATCAAGTATCGTAAGGCGGAGATGCTGAGGATCGAGAATCTACATATGGCGGATTTAGCTGCCGAGCGGAAACGTCATCCGGTTGGACTCGTTGATCCACGGATAAGCACTCCGCCCAACGACCCCTCCCAGGTGAGTCCACTCGACGCGATGGTGGTTCGAGATTTGACTTCTTTCGAGGAACAAGCCAAACACTTGATGTGTCAAAAGTGGATGGATTTTGGCAGCCCAGGTAGCGGCAAAGGAATGAACACGGTCCGGGTGGCCGACAAAGCTCTGGCAAAAAATCAACTGGGGAACATCGAACTCTTGGTGATCGGTACCCTATTCCCAACCGTGGGAGGAAAGGATTTCACTGCGTGGCTTCCTTACAACGTCATGGGCCCCCAAGGACGATATGATCCGAAAGATCCCTATGCTTCTCAATATGGGAACTATGTCGGGGAACACCGAGCGGACAACCTGGCTGCGTTCGGAGTAGGGAAAGCCATCGCGAAGAAAATCATGGGGCTAGAGAGTTGGAAACAAAAGCAAGATCCCACCGTGGCTGAGGTGAAAGCGATCATTAAGGGTTTGTTTGCCGATGAGAATGCGTTTACGGCGGCGGTGAACGAGTATCACACCTATCTCCCAGGCGAACCGACTATCCGTCGCGAGGCATTGTTCTTCATCCCACGATATGGTGGTTTTAACACAGAAGCGCTAAAACACAGCGATGACCGTAGACCCTACATAGGTGTGACAAGTATCAAATACTACACGAACACTCTCAAAAGAGCCCATGAGGAGTATTCTCACTTGACACCACCTTGGCAGGCACAGTTGACACCGATGAAGATTGACGATTGGTTCAAGTGGAATCGCGAAAACTACCAGCATCCGAAGGGAGAGCATCCGGACACTTCTGCAGTCTACTGGAGAAAGTAATGGTGCTTCCGGACAAATCGAATCCTGTGGATTGCTCAAGGACACCGCGCTGACCGGTTGATTTCGTGACGGACCTGCCACCCGGAGAAGCCATGAACAGAAAACTCGCTGTTGCCATCGTGCTTGCTGTAGCAGGAGGAGCGATCTACCTTCTCTGCCAGAAGCCGGAACCCGCGCCAGAAAAGATCGACCTTGCCGAAATGTACCCTTCGGCAACCACCTCCGCAGAACAAGGTCGACCCATTGTCACTGCGATTTACCAGTTCAAGAATCGCTGGGGTTTATGGCCGACAAGCTTTAACGAACTGGTTCCTGAATACCTCACGCCGGAGGAAGTTCGGGATTGGCATTACAGCTGGCAGCTCTCGGGTCGGTGGCATCTCAGCAACTACATCGATTTTCCGCGCGCAGCGGTCCAGTACGAGAAGTCAGCAGAAACGGAGCGGTGGCAACTGACCGATGGCATTGACAGTGTTGCCCTTCCGGTCACGCAGCCCAAACCGGAGGCGAACGCGATTCCGCAGAACGAACTGCTGAGGAACTTCCGCGTTCTGATGCGACGGCGACTGGACGCGGAGCCGCACCGAATGATCCACTATGAGGGGCAGATCGGTTGGTATTACAAACGACAACATTTCACCGAGGCGCGCGAAGCATGCCTGGAGTGCCTCCAGCGCTGGCCTGACCACTGGTGGCCGAATGTGATGTTGGCGATGATCGATACTCGGCTCGGACATTTTGAGCAGGCCGAGGAACGCCTCAAATCCTACATTGAGAAGAAAAATGAATTCAATTACTACTTGCTTCTGGGGCAATTCTACAAGTTGGAAGGTGATACGGAAAAGGCCATGCTCTCCCTCAAATCAGGGATAGGTCTCCCGATCAAGGAATTACAGGATGGGTTCTACACCGTCGACCAACCATTAGGAATCCGAGCTGATGCTGGACCATGGAGAGCATCGTTGATGGCCTACCGGGCACAGCGTTATGATCTTGCCGTGGCGATCTGCGATCACTGGGAACGCTATCGCAAGGAAGACGACGACATGTATGATGCGAGTTACTTTACGATCCGTGCTGCCTGTTATCTGGCACGTGGGGAGTTTGAGAAAGCCCAACAGGAGGTTGAGGAGATGCGCAAAGTGAGCGTTTCAACACGACATTCCGGAGATGACTTTGAAGCATTGGAGAAGGCGATCGAACGGCGTGACCGATCTTTTGTGTACGAAAAGGATGAAGACGAAGTGATTTTATTCATTGACTACGAGTAGCGCGGCTTGTCAAGGCGAGCACAGGCCACCGCCGACATTACCGATATCCTCAATCGCCAGGTCAGTGTGCAAAGCCCCGTGGGAGCATTGAGCAGTACGGTCTACGACGCCGTGGGCAACGTGGTCCAAACGAGCGATCCGCTGGGGCACGTCACGAGTTATGTCTATGATAATCTCAATCGGCAAACGCAGGTGGTTGATGCCCTGACGGGGACCACCACGCTGGTCTATGATGGCGTGGGCAACAATACGGTGCGTGTCGATGCGGTGGGGCATCGCACCACCATGGTGTACGATGCCCTCAACCGGCAGATGGAGGTGATCGATCCGCTGGGACACAGCCTGACGATGGCGTATGACGGCGCAGGTCGGCTCAGTGGCAAGACCGATCGCCTGGGGCAACGCCAGGAGTTCATCTACGACAACGATAACCGTGTGCTCACCGAGGTTTGGAAGGATAGCGGTGGCAGCACGGTCAACATCCTCACCCACCTGTATGATGCACTGGGGAACACGACCACGCTGGCTGATCAGAATGGGACGTTGACGTGGGTCTATGATGGGCTGTCGCGGGTGACCAGCGAGCAGGGTCTCTTTGGCCAGGTGCTCACCTACACCCTTGATGCGGTGGGCAACACCACCCGGGTCGACGATTCCCAGGGCGGTGTCACTACCTCGGTCTACAATGCGATCAATCTCCTGACCGAACGCGATTTTGGCGGCGTGGGGCAGACTCCGTTGCGCATGGACCTGACCTACACGGTGCGCAATCAGGTCTCCCAATTGGATCGGTACAGTGACCTGGCGGGGACGACCAAGGTCGGCGAGACGGATACCATCTACGACGATGTGGGACGAACGATCCAAATCACGCACAAGGATGGCAGTGGCACCACCCTGATCCAAACAACCTACACCTATGACCTGGCGTCGCGGTTGGAGACGGAGACGATCGATGGCAGCACCCACACCCTGACCTACGATGCCGTCAATCAGCTGACCGATGATGGCAGCAATAGTTACTCCTTCGACCTGGCCGGCAATCGCACCATGAGTGGCTATCAGACGGGTGCGGGTAACCAACTGACCAACGATGGCGTCTACACCTACACGTATGACGCCGAGGGCAACCGCGTCTCCAAGAGCAAGAGCGCCAGTGATGAGACTTGGACCTTTGGCTACAGCGTCTCCAACCAGATGACGTGGATGGAAGAACGCTCTACCTCAGGTGGCACCCTTCTGCTACGCGTGGAAGAGAAGTACGACGCTCTGGGCCGACGCATCGAGGAGTCCCGCTGGACCAGTGCCACGGGAACCGTGACCACGCGCTTCGCCTACCAGGGCGACAACGTCCGGACCGATCTCGATGGGAATAACGGGCTCACGATGCGCTACGTCCGTCCCGATGGCGTCGATGCGCTGGGAGCGCGCATCAACGCCGCTGGAGTGGCGTCGTGGTACTTGACCGATCGCCAGGGCACCGTCCAG
>JAKOSN010000140.1 GCA_029777335.1 Planctomycetota bacterium | reverse complement strand
GTCTGCCCTTTGCGCTTCTGGTCGAGCGCCAGTTCAGCGAGCAAGAGGGCAGCGGCTCCGGCATCCTTGTCGCGAATCTGCGCCATCGCCAGGATGCCGTGGCTTTCCTCGGAGGCAAGCACAAAATCGGCCGGAGTCCCTCGCACATCTTCATAGCTGCCGTTTTGCTCGAGGTGCCAGAGCACATCGGCGACATACTTGAAACCAACCAGGAGGTTATCGATCACCTGGGCCTTGAAATGACGGGCGATCCGCGTCACCTGTTTGGTAGTAACCTCCGTGGTGACAATGATTGGGGAACTGGGTAAGCGTCCCTGCTGAGCCAGTTTGTGAAGTTTGAAATGGGTCAGCAGAGAGGCGATCTCGTTGCCGTTGATAATCCGCCACCCTCCGTTGGCCCCTGGAGCCATGGCGCCCAGGCGATCAGCATCGGGGTCCGTGGAGAGCACAAGATCCGCCCGGCTCCGTTCCGCAACCGCCTGGGCGCGGTCCATTGATTCGGGGACCTCGGGATTGGGCGTCTTGGTGACGTTGGGAAACTGTCCATCGGGCTTCATTTGCTCCTCGACGGGGATCACCTGAAACCCCTGGGTCTGAAGAATCTCCATCGCAGTCATCGAGCCGACGCCGTGGAGCGGAGTGAAGACCACCTTGAAGTCCTCATGGACGGTCGGCGCAGGAATCAGGCTTTGCTTGCGGCAAAGGTCGATGTAGCCCTGATGGGGAACCTCATCCAGCAAGGTGATGCGTCCGGTGCGAACGGCCTCGGCCCAGGGCATCTCGCGAATGGTGGTTACCTGATCGACCAGGTCCGCCATGATCTGATCTTCGGGGGGAACTGGCTGTCCGCCGCGCTCATCGTAAAACTTTCCGCCGTTGTCATCGGGAGGGTTGTGCGAGGCAGAGAGATTCAACCCGCCGTGGGCGTTGAAGGAACGAATCGTATAGGAGAGTTCTGGGGTGGCCAGGTAGCGCGTGCTCTCGGGCGGCAGGATGGCAACCTTGATGCCGTTGGCGACGTACACTCCCGCGGCGTGGTGCGCCATCATCTTTGAGGAGAGATGCAAGACCGGGTTGGGAAGATCTGGGCAATATTGACGCCGTTGATCCTCGAACTGGCGAACATCATAAGCGACGACGACGCGTAATTCGCGTACCCCGGGAAAGCGCTCCTTGAGATATTCACAATGTCCCTGAACCGAGGCGCCGAGCGTCCAGAGGTTCATGCGATTGGGACCGATGCCGACCGCGCCACGTCGCCCGCCGGTGCCAAAGGGGAGGATCTGGTAGAAGCGATCGAGCAACCCTGCCCACTGCTGTTGAGCGATGAGCCACTGAATCTGGGGTTGGTAGGTGGCGAAGGCCGAATCGGTCAACCACACACCCAGAAAGCGGAGAGCTTCCTCCTTGAGTGCCTGATCGGCAGGGATGGTCGCGAATCCTTCCTTCACCTGGGTCAACAGATCCATGGCGTTTCCTCGGCGGCAGATAAGGCGCGTGTGTATCCGGGAGGGTACTTTACCGCGCCTGCGCGCTGAGGGCAACCAGTGCCCTCGAGGGATCTGCCGGGACGAAGGAACGACGGTGGACCGAGGTTTACTTCCCTTTCTTTTCCTCGCGTTTCTTTTCGAAGATGATAATGTGCTGACGCGGGAGCGTGTCCACCGTTTTGACATGCTTGAGCGGAAAGACTCCCATCTCACGCAACACCTGTTTTTCGGTCATCTTGTGCACGAGTTTGATCGGGACCGTGGGATCCTCCATGCGATACTCGACCAGAACGAGTCGTCCCCCCGGCTTCAAGGCTTGCACCATCGCCTGAGTCATTTCGTAGGGGAAGGAAAACTCGTGGTAGACATCAACCAGGAGCATCAGGTCGATGGCGTTGGCAGGGAGCTTGGGATCACTCTCAGCGCCCAGAACGGGGACCACGTTCTCAACCTTGCTCGCCTTCATGCGTTGGCGAATCAGGTCCAGCATCTCTTTCTGAATGTCCACAGCATAGACTTTGCCCTGGGGACCGACAACCTGGGCCAGGCGAAAGGTGAAATAGCCACTCCCGGCCCCAATGTCTGCCACCACCGCGCCGGGCTTGAGGTCGAGGGCTTTCATCAACCGGGTCGGTTGTTCCTGGCGTTCGCGTTCGGGACGTTCCAGCCAACCAGCGCCGAGATGTCCCATTACCTGAGCGATCTCACGACCCATGTAGAATTTCCCGATGCCATCGCGGTCATGTTCGCGGCGGAAGAGGTAGCGTTCGGGCTCCTTGGTCGCCTGGCCCCAGGTTGGGCCGATGATGACAAACAGCACCAGTGACCGCATGACAAGGGTGGACAGCTTCATGGGTGCATTCCCGGAGTTGGAAAGGAGATCGATCAGTTCTTGGCCAACTGATCACTGATGCTGCGGAGTCGGGCAATGGTGGAGTGCAGGTTTTGCTGCGCCGTGCGAAAGTGGCTCAGCGCGGTCTCAAACTTGCGCACACACAAATCCAGGTCGCCGTGCGAACCCGTCGTCTGCAACAGGCTCGACGACAGCTCCTTGAGGGTGGGCTCAATCTCTTCCTGAAGGAGTTTCAAGAAGGCGAGGCTCTGTGTTTCCGACTCGATGGTGGTTTTATGCAGAAAGTTCAGGATCTGGCCATCTCGATCCGGGTGGAGCATGCGCTGTAACTCGGGAGCGGCGGAAGGCGCCAGCGGCACGACCGTGGGTGGAGGGGTTTCGTCGGGGTGGCGTTCGGTGGCCAGCTGGGCTTCCTCTTCAGCGAGAGCGACGCGCGCCTGCTCGAGTCCCTGCAAGGCACGATCCCAACCCGGACGCAATTGCACCGCGAGGGAATAGTGATCAACGGCCTGGCGATAGCGACCCTTCTCCAGGTAAAGGTTGGCCAGGTTGTAATGGCCATCGCTCATGCGCGGGTTGATGCGCAACGCCTCGCGATAGGCCTGAATGGCCAGATCGAGTTGACCTTTGCGCTTGTAGACCAGACCGAGGTTGTAATATCCCTCGGAGCGGTGGCTGTCGAGTTGGATCCCTCGACGTAACGCCGTCACCGCCTCGTCGTACTGCCCGAGCAAATTGTAGACGGCTCCCAGGTTGACAAACGCCCCGGCGCGCAGGGGGTCCAGGCGGGTGACTTCCTTGAAATGATGGGCGGCGCTGGTCAGATCCCTGAGTTGAAAACAGACGGTGGCCAAGCCGCTGTGGATGTCTGGCGAATCGGATTTGAGGCCGAGCGCCTGCAAGTAGGCCTGCCGGGCTTTTTCCCAGTCGCGCTGCTTGATAGCAAGTTGTGCCTGCTGGCACAGAATATCGACTGTCGGGACCGCCATGGATCGCGCCCTCAGGCGTTAGCGGATAGCAAGGGCGACGCCTCTACCTTTGCAAGTATACTCCTGTATTTGCTTGCCGCTCAACACCATTTGTCCTAGGGTTTACACTTTGCGCATCGAAGCCGTTGTCGTGCCTCCCTCTGTTTGCTGCGTCTGGGCGATGGAGACCGGCGGCGGATTTGCCAGGACCGCCTCTGAAGACGCCTTGCTTGTTGTCTCCCGGAGCGGCCACAGTCGGTGGGCCAGGTTCATGCCAGCCATTACGGCCAGATACCCCGCCAGCACGCTTCCGAGCACATTCACCAGCCCCAACGGCCAGTGATTCTCCCGCAGCAGTTTGTACGTCTCCACTTCAAAAGTAGAGAAGGTCGTGTAGGCACCGCAAAAGCCGACCCCTATCAGAAGATACCATGCCTGACCGTGGGGGGTGGGCCTTTCCAGCAACAGGACCGCCACCAGCGCCAGGAGGAACGATCCGGTTATGTTGATGACGACTGTCCCCAGCGGAAACAACTCGGTCCACTGCAAGGAGCGAATCCCCACCCCCACCCAGTAGCGGGCGTTGGCTCCCAGAGCACCTCCAATGGTGATCAGGAACATCGGGTGTCCCAGGATTGCTGCGAGCCAGGACTTCATGTTCTCTCCCTGGCGGCTTCGAGCCAGCGTTCGCGAACCTGCGCCGGCGTGGCCGTCCCTGTGGTGCCCAGTTGTTGGATGGTGATGGAAGCAACGAGATTGCCCAGATACGCTGCTTCCTCCAGATTTGCTCCCGCTGCCACGGCACTGACAATGGCGGCGCTGCAGCTGTCGCCCGCGCCAACAATATCCGTTGGCCCCGAGACCTTGACTGCGGGAACCACCACCTTGCGGGGCGGACTGGTCGTTGGATCGAGAAGCAGGATCCCGCGTTCTCCCCGAGTGCAAAAGACCGGGCGACCGGCGCGATGGGCCAGTGCCAGCACGTCGGGGTCGGCGTCGATGGGAGTTCCCAGAGCCCGACGACATTCTGCCTCGTTTGGTTTGAGCGCCAGCGCGCGAAAGAGGGCAATCCGCTCGCGACTATCGGCCAGCACAAACCGCCCTGGATCGGCCGTTGCCAGTTCCGCAAGGCGTTCGCGCACCCGATCCGTCACCACTCCGCAGTTCACCTCACTTACCTGATCGAGCACCACCAGGGCCTGGCACTGGCGCCAGAGTTGACCGACGTCCTCGAGTAACCGGGCTTCCAGGTGCGCAGGGAGGGGGGTGCGGTTCTTGATATCCAGCCGGTGGAGTTCTCGTGCGGGCTCACCGGGTTTTTGGAGCATGGGCTTGGTGTAGGTCGGAGTGCGCCGTTCGCGCGTGCTCCGCAGCCAGGTCACATCCACTCGATGCAGTTGCTCCAGTGCCTGGCGTAATTCGTATCCTTCCCCGTCGTCGCCCACGAACGCCAGGGGACAAACGCGCCCCACTCCCAGAGCAATCAGGTTGTTGATGACAGTTCCCGCCGCGCCCGGAAGCGCGCGCACACGAACCACCTGGTAGGCGTCGAGACCCGTTTCCAGAGAGGGTTCGGTGAGGGTGGCATCGAGATCCAGGTAGCGATCGAGAAAGAGATCACCGACCACGCCGACGGTGCATGCCGAGAAACGCGACAGGAGGGTGTCAAGGCGGTCTAACGTGAACATGGTTGCTCCTGGCCACCCGGGACTTTCGGAGTGGTCGTGCTGGTCTTCACAGCTCGGGCGCCACAGAGGGTATCCTTCCAAATTCGCATTGCCGCGACAACCACAACTTGTTTATCATTGGCCGGGCTCAGGAGGAGCCTTCCCTCGCTCCCACCGCGAGGGCGAACGGATTCACGGAAGAAAGGCACGAACGTGACCCATACCGTTCGAGATCTCGCCGCGTTGGTTCAGGGCCAGATTCATGGCGACGGAGAGCAGGCCATCAAGGCGGCTCGCTCCATTACCGAGGCCGGTCCAGGCGATATCACCTTCATCGAGAACGAAAAACATGCGAGGGTCCTGGCCAGTTGCCAGGCCTCGGCTGCCGTTGTGCCTCTGACGATGCCGCTCAACGGTCTGACCCTGATCCGAGTCAACGATCCGTTGGCCGCGTTTATTCACATCGTTCAGCATCTCCAGAATAAATCGAAACATGTGCCCCATGGGATCGATCCACGCGCCTTTGTGCATCCCAGCGCGCAGATCGGTGCCGATGTGAGCATCCATCCCTTTGCCTATGTGGGCGAAGGAAGTGTGCTGGGGGCTCGCTGCATCCTGCATCCGGGCGTGGTGGTGGGCCGCCACTGTCGCCTGGGAGATGATGTCGTTCTCCATCCGCACGTGGTTCTTTATGAAGATACGGTTCTGGGAGATCGGGTGATTGTGCATGCCAACGCGGTCCTGGGAGCCGATGGGTTTGGCTATCGGCAACATCAGGGCCGGCATATCAAGGTGCCGCAACTCGGCAATGTCGAGATTGGCGACGATGTCGAAATCGGCGCCTGTACGACCATCGATCGTGGCACATTCCAACCCACGCGCATCGGCCCTGGAACCAAGATCGACAATCTGGTGATGGTGGCACACAACTGTCAGGTGGGACCGCACAACCTCCTGGTCAGTCAAGTGGGGATCGCCGGCTCCACCTCGACGGGATCCCATGTGGTGATCGCGGGGCAAGCAGGGGTGGCGGATCATGTTCACATTGGCGATCGTGCCATCCTGGGTGCGCGCACGGGCGCCAATAACGACCTGGATGGCGATGCGCGCTACCTTGGGGCGCCCGCGCTCCCCGAGCGCGATCAAAAACGCATCTTTGCCACGGTCGCCCGTCTTCCGGAGATGCGCAAGGATCTGCAGAAGATCAAGGCTCATCTGGGAATGGAGTGAGCCCTGTACACGGGCGCTTCCTCCCACCAGGCTAGAGACTGCCTTCATGAGGCCAACTGAATCACAACTGCCGATCGGATTGCTCGCTGCGGGAGGGCGATTACCGCTGGCGTTCACCGAGAAGGTTCGTTCGCTGGGACTGCCGGTGGTGTGTGTCGGGTTGCGGCACATGGCCGATCCGACCCTGGAGCAGATGGCGTCGCGCTTCTACTGGTGCGGTCTGGCTCGCCTGAACCGGATGATTCGCTGCTTTCAACGCGAAGGGGTTCGCCAACTGGTGATGCTGGGCAAGGTCTTCAAGGGCGATATTATGTATCACCCCTGGAGGTTTTTTTCCTTGCTCCCCGATCTGCGCTTCCTCCGCTTCTGGTACAGCATCAAGCGCGACCGCAAGGACGATACCTTGATGCTCGCGCTCATTGAGGAGTTTGCCGGCGAAGGACTGACGTTCGCCGATCCATTCGTACTTTGTCCGGAGTTGCTTGTGTCACCTGGTGTGTTGACTCGTCGTCGTCCCACTCCGAGCGAGGAGAAGGATGTGGCCCTGGGGTGGGAAGTGGCCAAGGAAATGGGGCGCCTGGACATTGGGCAGAGCGTATCGGTCAAGGAACTCTCGGTGCTGGCGGTGGAAGCCGTCGAGGGGACAGACCGCGCCATTCTCCGCGCCGGGGAATTGTGCCCCATGGGCGGATTTGTCGTGGTGAAGGTAGCCAAGCCGCAGCAGGATATGCGCTTTGATGTCCCGACCATCGGCTGCAGTACGGTGGAGACGATTCACAAGGCCGGGGGACGGGTGATTGCCATCGAGGCCCACAAAACCATTGTTCTGGATCAGCCCCAGACCGTTGCCCTGGCGGACCGCTTGGGGATCACCATCCTGGCTCTCGCTGGGTAAACCCTACGTGGCAACCGAATTCTCCGGTCCCCTCTGCGCGGAATGAGCCGTCCGAAGTGTTTTTTCCCTTCCTTTCTCCTTGTCCTCTACTCACAATAGTACCGGAGTAACCGGGAAGGTGCACTTGTCGAGGATTCCCCTGACGACCTCGCTGCGAACGGATTCGTCGGGGTGGGCGACCGAAGAGCGCGTTAGTCGGGCAGCCGGCTGCCGGAGAAGCCTTTCGGATGGTGTCGCGGGCGCTCCTCCCTGGCTGTGCTCCTCGCAAATAGACCCTGGGAAAGCCACGAACCAAAACGCTATAATGAGCGAAAGATCGGGCGTGCCTTCCTGGGTTGCGTGCGAACGAGAAGGAAGATTGCCAATCAACACCGTGGGTTTGAAGTGTACGGAGCTGAGCCCAGCATCAATCCGCGATAGCATGAATGGAACGCTGCGGATGACCTTCTCTCACGGAGTGACAATCGATCGACACCCACCTTCCTGCGGACGTCTGCATCGGGGGAGGGGGCGCAGGTCGCCACGGTCTGGAAGAACGCGAGCACCGGTGATATCCCCGTCTCCCTGACTGACGCTTGGGCGGTGATCATGGGAACCTTGAACTTCCTCTTGCCCAGGAACCTCGACTCTGACGAGTTGCGGGAACTGGAACGCGCCTGTGTCGCCGGTGGCCCGGACAACATGCCCACCCCGACCAGAGTCCAGATCCGGGGGGAGCAACTCCGCACGCAGCGCTCCAACGACGAGAGCGGTTACCTCGTTGCCCCCTGGCTCATCCCCGGCATGGGGCGATTGATGGGGACAACGGCGACCCTGATGGAACGCTCCGCTCCCTATCACCTGCTGGTCGAACTGGCGCGCGGGAAGATCAATCAGATGCGCTGCCAGGCGGCCGACTGGAAAGCCGGCGGGCTACAGATCCCTGAGGAACTCAACCAGGCGATTCGCAACGCCAGTCTTGCTTTTGGTCGCAGCGTGACGAGCGGGGCTCCTACAGAGACCTCCACTCTGGCCATGGATGCCTTGCGGCTCGGCTACGGGGCTGCCGAGCAACTGGTGAACACCTACATCGACCAGGTCTTCCAGATCCGCCATCAGCGCCAGCCCAAACTGGATACGCAACTCGGGTGTCGTCTCCCAGCCGGTACCAGCGATCCCTCCCCGGCGTTGACCACAGCACTGAAGCAATCGTGCAACGCGGTCACCCTCCCCTTTAGCTGGTGCGAGATCGAGGCCGAGGAGTCGAACTACCGGTGGGCTCGGTATGACGCCTTGCTCAACTGGGCGACGCAGCAGGGGTTCGCCGTTTCCGCGGGGCCCCTGATTGACTTCTCCTCGATCCAGTTGCCGGCCTGGCTCTGGTTGTGGGAACGCGATGTCCCCAGTCTTTCGTCGTTCATGTGCAAATTTGTGGAGGCAACGGTTCGTCGTTATCGCCAGCGCATCCGCCGCTGGCAATTGACGGCGGGGAGCAACTGCGCCACGGTGCTGGGATTGACCGAGGAGGATTTGATTGGGTTGACCTATCGCCTCGCGGATGCCGCACGGCAGGTCGATCCCTCGCTGGAACTGGTGCTTGGCATCAGCCAGCCGTGGGGCGAGTATCTCACGGTGCGTGACTACACCCATTCGCCGTTCATCTTCGCTGATAACTTGATCCGTTCGCCCTTGAACCTGTCGGCGCTGGACCTGGAAATCGTGATGGGGGTCGAACCTCGGGGCACTTACTGTCGCGATACCCTGGAAGTCTCACGGCAACTCGATCTCTTCGCCTTGCTTGGGTTGCCGCTGCGGGTGACCGTTGGATTTCCCGCCATGGACCAGGGCGACCCCGATGCGGACCCGGAGTTGCGCGTTGGAGCCAGTTCGTGGAAGGGAGCGTACTCCGCCGAGCGTCAGGCGGAGTGGGCGCGCACTTTTGGCCGATTAATTCTGTGCAAACCCTACGTTCAGTGTTTGCAGTGGGTTCATCTGAGCGATGCTCAGCCCCATCAATTCCCCCATTGTGGACTGGTCGATCTCCGCCAGCAACTCCGACCGGCCCTGCAGGAACTCCGACAGTTGCGAGAACAACATCTCAAATAAGCGCCACGTCCCCTGGGCGCACTTGCGTCGTTGGGCTGCGGATGGGTGGAATCCATCGGCAGCCTGACGACCGCGTTTTCAGGACTCAAACCGTCAGGACCCGATCGCGGGCCACAATGTCCCACTGGCCAACGAGTGCACCGTTCTCGATGACATACGCGGACCGATGCATGGCACAGGTGGGGCAAATGTGCGTTGGAATGGCAAAAAACTCGTCCCCTGGCAGGTAGCGGGCGGCGTGGGGAGTCTCAATCACCAGGTGTTCCTCGTTCTGCAACACCGCTTCATAGTCGGGCAGATCGAGCAGCGCCAGACGCTTCCCCGCCGGGGGATCGCTCGCCACTGCCTTGTAGCCCAGATCCAGAGTCAGGCGGGTGGGCATGGGTTTGCTCACCACCCGGGTGAACAGCAGCGCCGCCGGGGTGAAGCCTTGCAGATCGGTGAACTTGCCCCCGTAGCCTTGATCGTGCAGAAAAAGCGTCCCAGGCGAGCATTCCAGCCCGGGTAGGTCCAGCTTGGCATAGACCGGAAAGGTGGGGGTTCCCCCAACGATGATGCGTGGAGTGGGCAACCCTTCCTTCTGGATTCGCTCGCGCAGCTGGTTGACCGGTCCCAGCAACTGAGCGACCGCTGCTTCCCGATCCTCCACGGCTGCCTGGTTATTGTGGCCATCGTAGACATGTAACCCGCCAGGGCGAATGCCTGGGGTGTGGGCAATCTGGCGATAGAGCGCCAGGGCATCGTCCCCGGCGGGCATCCCAGTCCGATGTTGGCCCACGTCGAGATCGAGCAAAATCTCCAGAGTAAGGCCAGCGCGCTGCATGGCACGGGACAGTCCTTCCAGAGTGATTGGATGGTCTGCCTGCGTCGAAAAGCGACAGTGCGGATAGAGCTGCATCAACTTGCTGAGCCGGAGCGTGTTTGGACCAACAAGATTGTAGGCAATGAACACCTCGGCCACGCCGCAACTGGCGAGCATCTCCGCCTCGGCCAGGGTGGCACATTTGTGCTTGGTGATCCCGGCTTTTAACTCCATGTGGACGATCTCGCGCGTCTTGTGCGTCTTGACGTGAGGCCGCAAGCGGGAGGCCGTTCCAGCGATGCGCACAGCAAGATCGATATTGCGCTGGATAAGGTCCTTGTAAAAGAGCAACGCCGGGCTGTAGATCGAGGACGTATCGCGGATGGCGTAGATCGGGTTCATGGAGAGTCTCATCGTTGCGCACGGAGCGATGACCGGAAACCAACGAGATCGCTTCGGGTCATCGCTCCGGAAGGAAAGTCGGGAGGGTGGAATTACTCTTCCCAGCGTGCCAAAGCCGTGGCGACATCTGGGACAAAATGAAAACGATCGCTAATTTTGCAGGCATCGAAGATATCGAGGACATTCGGAGAAGCGCCGCAGATGGTGAGTTCCCCTCCGTGTTCCTGCGCCAGGCGCTGGCTCGTGATCAGCTTGGCGAGAAACACGCTGAACATGCAGAGAGGCGCTTCCGGACCAAGGACGAGGGCAACGCGGGGACAACCTCCGTGAGCAATCAGGTGATTCAGTTCCTCGGCGAAGGCATTGATTTCCGTCTCATCCATGCGCAACTTGCGCAAGCGAGCGGTAACCCCCTTTCCGTGGTACTGGACATCGAGGTAGCGATAACTGTGCGGGAACATCGTGGTTCCTCCGGGCTGGGGCCCTTGGGCTTAGAAGCTGGGCAGCAGCGGCAAGGCAAACCGGCTGAGGGCGCGAGCAGTCTTGCCGGGCATCGAGAGAGGGGCGGTGGCCGCTGGTTCCGGTTCTCCCAGGATGCCTTCGTCGACCAGCGCCACTGCACGAACCTGTACGCGGGCTCGCAACAGGGCAGGGGCGTGACCGCGAAAGACGACCGGAACCCCCCGACAGGCGGTTCCGCGAACATGGCCCTTGCGAGTTGGGGCCGCTCCTTCCACCAGAACATCGAGTGAGCGGCCAAGCAAGCTCTGCGCATAGCGGCGGTAGAGCTGTTGCTCGAGTTGTTGTAATCGTTCACGCCGAGCCGCCACCACCTTTGCAGGGACTTGCTCGCGCAGGCGTGCAGCCTCGGTTCCCTCACGCGGGCTGTAAGGGAACACATGGATCTTGCAAAAGCCCACCTGCTGGACGGCGTCGCAGGTGGCCTCGAAATCGGCCTCTGTCTCGCCCGGAAAGCCGACAATTACATCGGTGGTGAAGGCCGGTTGGTCCAGAACAGCGGCAATACGGCGACACCGTTCCAGAAATCCGGCACATCGGTAGCGCCGCTTCATGCGCGCCAGAATCCGATCCGATCCGCTTTGCAGACACAGGTGCAGATGCGGGCACACGCGGGGCTGGCGGGCCATCGCTTCGATCAGCGGGTCGCGCGCCTCGGCCGCCTCCAGGCTACTTAGGCGCACCCGGAAGTCGCCAGGTAATTCGCCGAGCCGATCCAACAATTGCCAGAGGCGCGTCCAGCGCTCGCGCGGCTGGCCTTTCGAAAGATCCAGTCCGTAGTGCCCCAGATGAATGCCGGTCAGAACGATCTCGTGGAAGCCCGCCTCAACCAGGCGTTCCACCTCGGCGCAGATTTCTTCCATGGGCCGGCTGCGCACGGTGGGACGCACCTGAGGAATGATGCAGTAACTGCAGTTGAGCAGACAGCCGTCCTGCACCTTGACAAAGGCACGTTGATGATCGTCAAAACGACAAATACCAGGAGTCGGGGCAGTCATTACCCCGTACGGTTCGAAATCTTCCAGCAGGCGCTCCTTATCCGTGATGACCGTTTGTACCCCGGGCAAACGGCGCACCACCTCAGGAGCCCGCGTGGCATAACAACCCATGACAACGATGGCAGCGCCTGGGTTGTGGTGATGCAGTCGGCGAATCAGTTGGCGGCTCTTGGCGTCTCCCTCGCCCGTGACCGTGCACGTGTTCACCACGCACAGGTCGGCGGACTGTCCCTGGGCAGCCTCCACGTAGCCATTGGCCTCCAGCATTTCCTTGACGTATTGTGTCTCGTACTGGTTGACCTTGCAACCCAGTGTGAGCAAGCGACAGGTTCGCACACGACTTTCCATCGATGGTTGGGGACAGGAACCAAGGGGAAGACCGACAATCCGATTTCGCCCTCTCCAGGCAATGGTTCGCCGACTATCCGTTCATCTTGCGCTGCCGAAGCCATCCTTGTAGTTATAATACGGCATCATGAAGAATTGGTAAGCAGGGGAACTGACTGATGACGCCGATGACTCTGACCGAGAAGATTCTGGCTCGCCACTCCGGGCGCGAGTCGGTGCAACCAGGCGACAATATCTGGATTGATGTCGATGTCCTGATGACTCACGATGTTTGTGGGCCAGGAACCATCGGGATTTTCAAACAACATTTTGGCCAGAACGCACAGGTCTGGGATAAACAAAAAGTGGTGATCATTCCCGATCACTACATCTTCACCAACGACAAGATGGCCAACCGCAACGTCGACGTGTTGCGCCACTTTGCCGCCGAGCAGGATCTGCCTTACTACTACGACGTCGGCAGCGAACGCTACAAGGGCGTTTGTCACATTGCTCTCCCGGAAGAAGGGCACACGCGCCCGGGCGAGGTTCTTTTCGGCACCGACAGCCACACCTGCACCGCCGGGGCGTTTGGCGAGTTCGCCACCGGGATTGGCAACACCGACGCGGGCTTTGTCATGGGAACGGGAAAGCTCTGGGTGAAAGTTCCGCCCACCATGCGGTTTATCTTCGAGGGAGAGCTTCCCCCGTACCTGATGGCCAAGGATCTGATCCTGGCAGTTATTGGCGATATCGGCTGTGATGGGGCGACCTATCGCGCCATGGAATTTGATGGCCCGGGCGTCTATTCGCTCAACATCGAGGAGCGAATGACCCTTTGTAACATGGTCATCGAGGCCGGCGGCAAGAATGGGGTGATCGCACCCGACCAGGTGACGCTCGACTATGTCAACGCCCGGAACGCCCGCCGGGTTCCTTACACTCCCGTCTTCTCCGATTCGGGCGCGCGGTTCGTCTTCGAGAAGAGCTACGATGTGCGCAAGTTGCAGCCGGTGGTGGCTCAACCACACAGCCCCGACAATCGCGCTTATGTGAATGACATCAAGGGAACGAAGCTCGACCGCGCTTACATCGGGTCCTGCACAGGCGGAAAGATGACCGATTTTCGGGCCGCGGCCCAGATCCTGCAGGACAAGACAGTCCGCATCGATACCTTTGTGGTGCCAGCGACCAGCGAGATTGCGCGCGGCTTGAAAACCGAGCGTATCAACGGCCACACGCTCGAGGAAGTCTTCCTCGCGGCCGGGGCCAAGATTGGCGAACCTTCGTGCGCCGCCTGTCTGGGAGGACCCGCGGACACCTTCGGTCGGTTGAACGCTCCGATGAGCTGTATCAGCACCACCAACCGCAACTTCCCTGGGCGCATGGGGCACAAGGAAGCCCGCGTGTATCTGGCGAGTCCGCTGACGGTTGCCGCGAGTGCCGTGACGGGCTGTATCACGGATCCGCGCGAGTACATCGCCTGAGGTTTCTTGAAGCGACTTCATCGGTCGAAAAAGGATCTTTTTTCATGACGCTCCCTGCGAATGTCTCCGGCAAGGCTTATGTACTGGGCGACAATGTGGATACCGACCAGATCATCCCCGCCCAGTATCTGACCTTCAACCCGGCCATCCCCGAGGAATATCGCCAGTTCGGCAAGTATGCGCTCAGTTCGGTGCCCCCGGCACAGGCCGGCTTGCCCAAGGGACATATTCCCTTTCACACCGAGGATGAATTTGTCTCTCCCTACACCTTCATCATTGGCGGTAAGAATTTTGGCTGTGGTTCCTCGCGGGAACATGCCCCGATCGCCCTTGATGCGGCGGGGATCAAGGTGGTTGTGGCAGAATTCTTTGCGCGCATCTTCTACCGCAATTCCGTCAACGGCGGCTACCTGATTCCCTTTGAATGCGCGCAACGGTTGTGCGAGCGCGTCTGCACCGGTGATGACCTGGAACTCGACGTGGCCAGCGCTCAGTTACACAATCGCACGACCGGGGAGACCTATGCGTTGAAACCGCTCGGGGAGGTTGCTCCCATTCTGGAGGCGGGGGGAATCTTTCCTTACGCGGAGAAGGTGGGGATGCTCAATCGCTAGCGAGTATCCTTCACACGCCCAGCTTCTCGCGCAACTGCTGCACAAAGGCACGCTGATCCTGCTGCAACAGAGCTTCAGCGCGTTCCAGAGTGACAAAACACGCCTGATCCACTTCCCACGAGGCAGGGTGAGGCTCCACTCCTGCTGGCGCGGGGCCTGCGAAGCAGTGCACCCGTTTGCGGCTTCGGGAATAATCGACTGACCCGAGCGAAACGAGTTCGGCGGGCGTTACCCCGGTTTCTTCGAGCGTTTCGCGGCGTGCCGTCGTTTCCAGCTCCTCGTCGCTGTCAACTTCGCCCTTGGGGATACTCCACGGACTGCGCCGATTATATGCTCCCGAGGGATGGACGAGGAGCACTTCCAATCCTTCGCTTCCAGTACGATAGAGCATCGTACCCGCAGACTGCTTCATTTCTCACCTCCGCTGCGGAGGAGCTGGGTCACACGCAAGAAAACCCCTGTCTCACGGCAGTGGAGGCAAGAATTCGAAGTGATGGTTGGACAGGGCAAAGGGTTGCAAGCACACCTGGGTGTCCTGGAACGGACGACCAGTCTGGTTGGTGCACTTCAGAATCCCTTTGCCCTCCCTGGTTCCCGGCTTCATCGTCTCTCTCGCAGCGCTTCACTTTCGGGCGCGACGCCAGTGCCACAGCCCCAGGAGAGAGGTCGCGAATCCGAACAGCGTGATGCTCCCCGGCTCTGGGACCAGAAGAGCTCCAAGCACTCCGGACGAGAAGGTGGGGAATACTCCTTGAGTGTTGGCATTCGCGAAGTTCGCACCGAAGAATCCACTGTTGAAGAACTGCTGGTTTGCGATGTCCGTGCCGACCGCATTGAGCCCAAACGTGTTGCTATTGTAGGACCGACCGCTCGCTCCTGGGTTCTGGGGTGTGACCGTGAACCAGTAGGTGCCCGGGTTCAGAACGATGTTCAATCCCGTGACTTCAACCGTACTTTCGTTGAAACCAAAACCGCTGCGGCCAGTGGCGGTGACGAGCGGAGAAAGCATGGTCCCGCTGGCGATCAGGGTCCCCCCGTTACCCGCTGAAACCCCCGTGCGAATCTCCCAGTAAGCACTTGTGGGCGCGAAGCCAAGGAGGTTGTTCGAGAACAATCCCTGGACCGTCCAGGGCTGGCCAGTCACGACGAAGTTCTGGTAGGTACTGGCTCCGGTGGGACTCCCCCCCACGATGGCGTCGGTTTCGTTGGCCAGACCGTTGGCATTCTGGTTGTTCGGCGCGAAATCACCGCCGTAGAAGAGAATGTCTGCGCGGGCGGGCGAGGCGCACGCCAGCACGATCAAGCCCATCGCGAGCAGGCTGAGGCGCGTAAGTCGTTTGGCGAGAGGATAACAGGGAGTCGACATGGGGAACCTTTCCAGGGGTAGGTCGCACAGGGAGCGTTCCGACGCGAACTCGTTCCCGGTGTGTGTGATCTGAAATGTGTTTTGCAAGCAACTTTTGTGCCATCTTGTGGTACGTGCGTGTGTTGCTATAATATGTTAATGATTAATAGCTTAGGGAATATTGGTGTGCTACAAGATCGTTCGCTGGACAGGAGTGATGTTTCCAATACCTTACAGGATCGCTCCTGTAGTTCCCTTTCTTAACACGTTGGGTTCAATAAACCGTGGATTCTCGCACGGGAATCCTTGTGTGAGATTGAGGGGATTGTGAGCACCGCCCGATCCTATCCCGTATCCCCTGGTCTGCGTTCACAACCTGGCGTGGATACTCCAGAAAGACACCTTGAGCGCCGTTCGACTTACTTCTCCCGGAGGACTCGGTCGAAGAGCTTGTAAGCCGTCTCACGCATCTCCGGGGGGAAATCGTGTTCGCAGTCCGGATGCTCGATCTTCAAACGGTTCTCGTGACCGTATAGCTTGAAGATCGGCCGGGCGGCGAAGCCGATCCGATCAACGCTCGCGGCGCGGAAGTTGGAGTCTCTCTTCGGCGCGAGGATCAGGATGTGTCGCGGAGCCAGCGCGCCGATCAGTTCATGAAAGTCGAACGGGATGTCTTCAAGCCGACCCTTGTAGTCAGCCAGCTTGCGCATGTATCTTGTCTGGCACCACCCTTTTTCCGGGAGCCAGTTCTTCTCGTTCCCACCGTAGTAGTCCAGGAAGGAATCCAGTCCACAACTCGAAACGATAACCTGGAGTCGATCGTCGAGGACGGCAGTGAAGACCGAGTTGTGACCGCCGAGCGAATGTCCAATCACTCCAAATCCTTTGGAGGGGTCCACGAAGGACAGCGACTCCAGCAGGTCGAGACCACGCTTGTTGTCCCAGACCGCCTTGAGGGTCCCGCTCTCCCAGCCAAGTTTCTTCAGGTCCGGCTGATACTTGGCGAGGAGCGGGTAGTTTGGTGCCAGCGTGACGTAACCCCGTTTGGCCAGTTCCAGGGCATACCCACGGTTGGGCCGGGTTCCAAGCCCAACGACGGTGCCGTGGCCGACCACATTGTCTGTCCCATGCAGACACAGGATCGCGGGGGCCTTTTTCTTCCCGCTCAGCACCTCCTTGGGGATGAGCAGATACGCCGGCACGCGGCACCCTGGCTCCGACGCGTAGGTGATTAGTCGACGAACGAACGTCTCGCCATCGACCTCCTCCTCGATCTTCAGGTCGAGCGTGCACCGCTTCTCCTTCCCGGGAAGTGGACCCATCACCACTTCCATACCACGGAGGATCTCTGCCCGTCGCCTGCGCCAGTCAGCGATCGTCTTCACCGGGACCGGTTTTCCCTCGGGACCACGGTAGAGCAGCAGGTTGTCGCGCGGCAGTCGTGGCGGATCTGCCGCCACGGCGCTTCCATCAAGTCCCCTGAAACCCCCGAGGATGGCCAGCAGGGAGAGGAACGAGACACTGTTTGGCACACGACATCTCTTCATCGTAAACTCCCACGGGAGGAGATCGGGTGTGGCACCAACGAGTCGGTGCGACTTCGTCCAGAGCCGGTTAACTCAGGATCGCGCGCACGACCTCGCCATGGATGTCGGTCAGGCGGAAATCGCGTCCAGCGTGGCGGTAGGTCAACTTTGTGTGATCAAGGCCGAGCAGGTGCAGGATCGTGGCGTGCAAATCGTGGAAATGTACCTTGTTCTCGGTGGCGAAATAGCCATAGTCGTCGGTTGCTCCATAGCTCAGACCCGGCTTGATCCCTCCGCCGGCAAGAAACATGGTGAACCCGTGGGGGTTGTGGTCGCGCCCGTCCTTCCCCTGTGCCACGGGAGTGCGTCCAAACTCGCCTCCCCACAGGACCAGGGTCTCTTTCAACAAACCTCGTTGTTTGAGATCGGTGAGAAGCCCGGCAATGGGGCGATCCACTTCGCGCGCATTCCTGGTGTGATCTCTCTTCAGGTTCTCGTGCTGGTCCCACTTGTAGCTGTGGGTGCATTGGACAAAACGCACCCCGGCCTCGGCGAATCGTCGGGCCATCAGGCACTGGCGGCCAAAATTCTCGGTCACAGGATCGTCAAGGCCGTAGAGCCGTTTGGTCGCGGCCGTCTCCTTCGCCAGATCCTGCACCGCCGGGGCGGCTGATTGCATCCGGAACGCCATCTCGAATGACTGAATCCGTCCCTCCATCGCGGCATCCTTGCCGACAGCGACCGATCGTTCGCGGTCGAGGTCGGCCAGGAGATCAAGTTCCAGGCGCTGCTGTTCGCGCGGAGTGGTCCCTTTCACGAAGGGGATCGTGACCTGACGAGAAGGGGTGCCCGCGTTCCCAAGCGGGGTCGCCTGATACACCGCCGGCAGAAACGCCGACGAGTAATTGTTCACCCCGCCGTGAGTGAGCGTGGGACAGATGGTGATGAAAGCGGGGAGGTCGCGATTTTCCGTTCCCAGTCCGTACGAGATCCACGACCCCATGCTTGGCCGTACAAAGGTGTCTGACCCTGTGTGTAACTCGAGGAGGGCTCCCCCATGCCGGGAGTTGGACCCATGCATCGACTTGATAAAGCAGAGTTCGTCGACACACTGCGCGAGGTGGGGAAAGAGTTCCGACACCCACGCCCCACTCTGGCCATGCTGCTTGAAGGCAAAGGGCGAACGCAGCAAGTTCCCGGTTGCGCTGGACACCACGCGGGGTTTGGAGAACGGCAATGGCTTCCCAGTGTCGGCGCTGAGCCTCGGCTTGTAGTCGAAGGTATCGACTTGCGACGGTCCGCCATGCATGAAGAGAAAGATAACGCGTTTTGCCCTCGCCGGGAAGTGCGGCGGACGCGGCGCCAAAGGTGAGCGAGAGGTCTGTTCCGCCTCAGCAGCGCGCGCGAGCATGTCGGTCAGAGCCAGCCAGCCGAATCCAGTGGCGGAGCGTTGCAACCATTCCCGGCGAGACCAACGTGGGGTTTTGTCGAACATAGCCGACCCCTCATTCTACAAACACAAACTCGTTCGATCCCAGCAACACTCGGCAAAGTCCGCGCCAGGCTTGCAGCTGTCGTGCCTGGGATGCCAACCTGGGGTCAGCATGTTCCTGTGATTTTGTCAGATACGCGAGCACCCGGTCGAGTTCCCGGGTGTTTGGGGCGCGTCCAAACGCGCGGCGGTAGGCTTCGTGCACACGGTCCTTCTCGGTTCCCTTGTGGGCGAGGAGTGACCGGGCAAACGCCTCGGCGGTCTGGTCAGCGAGTGGGCTGTTGAGCGTCATCAACGCCTGGCCGGGGACGGTGGTGGCCGTCCGCTGACCACTGGGAACCGAGGGATCGGGGAAGTCGAGGGTCTGGAAAACATCGTACAG
The DNA here is from genome assembly GCA_029777335.1 of Planctomycetota bacterium. Classification (GTDB taxonomy): domain Bacteria; phylum Planctomycetota; class Planctomycetia; order Gemmatales; family Gemmataceae; genus JAKOSN01. The sequence goes on along the minus strand of JAKOSN010000140.1, from coordinate 29,755 downwards.
GGCGCTGCGAATGACCGGAAGATAAACGGACCTCCGCGGGTGGGCATAGCCCTCGTAGTTGCGATTCCCGGTTCCGGTCACATACTGGCGCGGACCCACCGTGAGCAGCGAGCCGCCGCTTTTCCGATCCAGCAACCCCGCCACGGCAAGCATGCCATCGCGGATCTCCTCGGCATCGAGTCGACGACGGTTGTAATGCGACAGCAGCCGATTTTCTGGGTCTGTGGCCAGGGCTGCCGGGTCGGCCTGCGAACCCAATCGATACACGGTTGAGGTGACGATCAGGCGGTGCAGATGTTTGATCGACCATTTCGCTTGCACAAACTCCGCTGCGAGCCAGTCGAGGAGTTCGGGATGCGTGGGGCGTTCACCAAGCCGACCGAAATTGTCTGGGGACCGAACGAGCCCCGCTCCGAAGTGACCAGCCCAGAGGCGGTTCACCATCACCCGCGCTGTGAGCGGATGATCGGGTTGTGTCAGCCACTCCGCCAGTTCCCGGCGACCACTCCGATCGGTGCCGAGTGACAGTGGCTTGTCACCTCCCAGGATGCGCGGGAATCGGCGAGGAGCTTCTGCCCCCAGGGTGAGGTGATTCCCACGGAGGTGGATGCGCAGCGTTTCGCCCTTACCATCCTCAACAGCCATCACCTCTTCCACGGGCGGGCGCGTTTTCTCCAGTGCCGCCAGGGCGGCGCGGAGTCGGTGGAGCTGTTCGCGATACCTGGATTGTGTCTCCTTCTCAGCAGTTGGAGTGATCCTGAATGGTCCATCGGCTGCCGTGGCGATTCGGTGCCGTTCCTCGTCGGTCGGCAACCTCCCCTGTCGTTTGGCGATCACCTCGACCCATTCGCCAAGCGCCGAGGCCAGTAAGCGCCGTTCCGTCGCGACCTGTGCCACGGAAAGAGGGGCGCGCGCCGCCTGTTCAGGCGTCATGGGCAGCAAGGCGAACTTGTCCAGGTGGGGGAAGGGGCCCTCACGTTCAAAGCGCAGGACCGTTTTTCCTGCGGGGAGAGTGAGGATCCCCTCGGCGGCCCACATTTGTGTGTCTGGGTTCCAGGAGCCAGTTCGCGAACCACATCCCTCCCTGGCGATCAGCTGGCCATTTGCCATGATCTGCACAGGTCTCGATTCCGCCGCGGCGTAGCGCACAACCAGCTGGTAGGTTCCCGCCGTGGCGATCTTGACGTCGTACTCCGCATAGTTGGGCAACGGCCCGGCATTGATGATCACGCCAATTCCAGCGCCATACCCGTCAGTCAGTCGGAGCACATTTCCGCGAGCGAACGCCTCTGACTCCACTTGCACTGCCCCTGTCGGCAACTTCCTGTCCAGGTCCGAGACAAGGGGTTTGAGTGGCCTGCGCCGCCGAGCGATCTCGACCGCTGCAGCGAGATATTCTGCGGCGCGCTGCCGTTCTTTTGTGAGCGTGGCCGCGGTCGTCGCCTTGGCCTCCTTCGCGATAGCGGCGATTTCTGCTCGGAGGGCGACGACCCTTTTCTCCTGTTCCGCCAACGCGACCAGGGTGCTGGGGGTCCCGATCGGTCGTTCATTCCAGGTGGCCACGACCGAGTAGTTCTTCATGGTTCGGGTCGAGTACAAAATCCCCGCAAGCCCGTAGTAATCCGCCATTGTGATCGGATCGAACTTGTGATCATGACAGCGGGCACAACCCAGTGTCAGCCCCATGAAAACCTGGCCGAGGGTATCGAGTTGCTCGTCGATGATGTCCATCCGCATCTTGACCGGATCGTCCTCGGCAAGCATCTTCGGGCCGATCACCAGGAATCCGGTTGCGGTCAGGTGGTCGGCTCGCTCCGTCTCCGTTTTGCCAGGGAGAAGATCACCAGCAAGTTGTTCGCGGACAAACTCGTCATAGGGCTTGTCGGCATTGAAGCTCCGGATTACCCAGTCGCGATAGCGCCAGGCATTGGTGTAGGCGAGATTCTCATCCATCCCGTTGGAATCGGCGTACCGAGCCACATCGAGCCAGCGCCGCCCCCACTTCTCTCCGTAGGCCGGCGAGGCCAGTAAATGCTCGACCCAATTCTCGTAGGCCCGGGGAGACGGATCGTTCAGGAATGTCTCCGTCTCCTCGGGAGTGGGCGGCAGGCCGGTCAGATCCAGGGTTACTCGACGAAAGAGAGTGCGTTTCTCCGCTTCAGCGGCGGGTTTCAATCCTGTGGTACCGAGTTTGGCGAGGATGAAGTTGTCGATGGGGTTGCGAATTGGAAATCCAGGTCGGGGGACGGTAGGCACTACTGGGCGTTTGACCGGCTGGAACGCCCAGAACGCTTTTTCCGCTGCGGTGAACGATCGCTCGTGATTCTTCGGGACGGGGGACGTGACCGGGCGCGTCGCGGGCCAGGGAGCGCCGCGCAGAAGCCACTCCTTGATCACCGCTATCTCGACAGCGGGGAGTTTATTCCTTGGCGGCATCTTGAGATCTTCGCCGTGGTTCAGCGCTCGAAGGAGGAGGCTGCTCGCTGGCTGGCGGAGGTTGATTGCTGCGCCGCGGTCGCCACCCGTGAGCAGGGCAGGCCGGGAATCCACGCGGAGCCCGCCTTTCTGCTTCTCAGAACCGTGGCAGGCGAAGCAACGGTCGGCAAGAATCGGTCGGACCTTCTTCTCGAAGAAAACGGACTCATCCGGCGGGGCAGCGAGCGTCACCGAGGCAAGGGTCGCGAAGACCGTCCCAGCGAGGAGGTAGACATTCGGTCCGGTGCGGGTGTGATTCATCACACACTCCTCAACGATCAACTTGCTACCCGTTGCTCTCCAGACTTGCGCGGCCGCGAGAATTCGTGGGCAGATTCCATCCTCTGCCCAGGGAAGGCAGGACGATCTTCCATGCGGAACGAAGGCGCAGGCAGGGCTGGTAGGGCAGGTGGATCAACGATCCCCTTTGAATGTACTGGCGGGTGTGCGGGTATGCAAGCAGTTTACCCACAAAGAGTTCGCTGCCCGCATAGGACCGTGCGTCGACGGCTCCCGGTGATCGAGAGCGCGTGCACGTCGGCAAGAGCAGAAGGTGCCACCGAGGGGAGCAAATGGTCGGCAGCAGCTCAGCGACGAAGAACCATGGGCACGATGTCCCAGCGAGGATACAATACCCAACAGGACAGGCTCGCCCTCATCAGGATGAGTGCAAAGGAGCACAGGCGATGACCTCGACGAAGAGCCGAAACATAACAATCTTCGTGGATCGTTCTTGTACTGATCACTGGGTGGTGCGTGATCCCGAAGGGAATTTCTGGATTGTGCCACCGATAGAGAATGGCTGGAATAATCGACAGCCGTTTCAACCCACCGAGGAGAGTGAACTGGAACTCATCCCTGGGCACTACCGTTACATGCTCGATCTTCCCGCGTAACGCCCCAGAAACCCTCCCCATCAAGCCGAACGGCTTCGCAAACGCTGCTGCGAAGCCGCCGGCTCAGGCTTGCCTGGATCACTTCGTCTCTTTCGGGGGTTCCAACCGTACCAGCGTCCATTGCTGCGTTCGGTCCTTCCCCACATGGACCAGCATCGATGTCTCGGGTTGAGTCAGGTTCCCCACACCCGTTTCATAGACGGTGTCCTTTTTGTCGCCAATGATCCATGCCGCGCGTTGGGTCTTCTTGTCGACAGAACCATAGATGGGAAGGGTGGTGTCGGTCAGTCCGTTGTAGTAATTGCCGCGGATCACGCCTTCCTTGTTAATCGCAATCTGGAAGAGATTGTTGGCCTCCTTCTCATCTCCCTGGACCATGGCAAACACGCCGAGGGATTGCCACTCCTCTTTCTCGTCCGGCTTGGCTGCCTGACCCGCCCCAGCAAGATCCGCGGCCTGATTCGCGTACTCCTCGGCGGTCGCGACCTGATCCCCATTGTAATAGACGCGGTTGTCCTCGTAGATGAGGTTGGAGCCGTAATCGTAGATCACCGGTTCGGCAGGGTAGCCACAGAAGGTGACCACCGTGCTGTAGGGGACCCAGCGCCAGTAGGCTGCTGCCGTCCAGGTGAGCGCACGCCATGCCCCGGGATGGTTGGTGTACCAGTTGGCGTTGAAGTAGTTGTAACCGCGAAAACCCGTGCGAACGAACCCAGCCTGGGTCCGGACCGCCGTGGCGCTCCGGTAGGTCGTGAAATGGCCAGCCGGACCCGTGACAGCTACCCCACGGGACGCGGAGCGATAGGCACCGTAGGGATTGGAGGCGGCACTCCAGTGCGACGCACCGCTCACAGTCCGCCCTCCGGGCCCCGTGGCAGTCCCGATCCTGGTTCCGCCGGCAGCAGCGCCACCCGGTCCAAGAACGGCGCCCCCACGCGAGGCCGACACACCACTCCCCACGGGGCCCGTGGTTGCTCCAACGGAGCGTCCGCCAACGGCGGTGGTTCCACCTGGACCCTGGACTCCACGAGCGGAACCAACCTTGGTTGCCGTTTGTCCACCAGGGGTGGTCACCTGCACTCCTCCAACCCCACGTCCCACGGTGGTTCCGCCAGGTCCTGTCGTGGTTCGTCCGGCTCCTCCATATTCAATGGTGGTGCCCCGGCCGGTGGTATAGGATCCACTGGCACTCCCCGTCGTCCTGGATCCGCCCCCCGGACCGACCACGGTGCCAGTGCTACGTGTTCCGCCACCTGCCCCACCGTAAGGGCCAACAACTGTTCCCCCACCACGGGAGACTCCTCCGCGCGCGCCCCCACGTCCGCCTCGTTGACCGAAAGCCTCGGTTGTGGGAAGCGATGCCAGCGCCAAGAGACCAACAAGCGCCAGCCAGTATCTGTATCGCATGGATTGCTCCTTTTCTCGCTGGTGTGTTTGGAATCACTTGACGCGAGTGACTTTTACGGGGGGAACATTGGGCAACTCTTCCCCGTCCAGAGTGCGTTCGGTGGATTGCCAGGTGAAGGTGTTTTTATCCACGGGAGTCAGGATGTTGGTGGCAGTCAACTCTCCCCCGTCGCCCTGAACTCCACTGGCTGAGATGATCCAGCGCTTGCCATCGCGTGTCCAGGCGCCGTCACCAAAGCCTCCCTCGTCGTCGAACAGCCACGAACGCAACTGCCCCGTGCGTGGGTCTTTCAACAGGAATTGCGTGGCGGAAACGTTTCGCCCCTTTCCCTGAATGGTGATCTGACAGCGGATCGTATTTTTCTTGGTGTCCCAGGAATAGACGGTGCGGACGAGGGAGTCGTCGGTTTTCGCCTCCCAGGTGCCGATCAACCAGTCCAGGTCGCGCAGGGAAACTCCTTCATCCGGCCATTCGCGCAACACGGCCATGTGCCACCTGCCACCTTCACGAACGTGGAGGACGCTGTAGCGTGTGGAGGAGGGTTGCTCGGTGTTTCCCTTGTACGATTTGGCATATCCTTCCTCGATGGCGGTATCCTTGGAAGGGAAGCGGATTGACTCGATCGTTATCTCCACCTTGGTCTTTGACTTTTTTGCAAAAGCCTTGGTGTATGCGGCTTCAATGGCCGCCCGACCTCGGAGGATGGTCCCATCCTCGCTGATGTACTCCCCCTGGGGCGTCCAGGCTGCGGCGACGGCCTTGGCATCGCCCTTCTCAACCGCTCTGATAAATTCACTCATCCCCTTGCGAATGGCGGCCTCGTCGTTGGTGCGAGAAGTTTCGTTGGGTTGAGCAGTCGCTTGTTCTGTTGTCTGGGGTGACTGAGCCGATTGCTTGTCACGGGGTGACGGAACCTGAGCCATCAGGAACGCGCCGAGCGCAACCGTCACCACGGTGACTGCTGCCAGATACACCTTCTTGTTCATGGAAGCACTCCTTGGCCTGGAGAGAAGGTATCACCGGGAGATCAGGAGATATCCCGTGTCGTTTATACGGGACTGTGAAGAGGCGATGGTGTTTGGCGACTCCATCCCAAAGCGAGTAGCAGAGTCCCAAAAATCTCAAACAATCCATAAGCGAGCACAGCAGTCACAACGGGCGTTCCCGGGAACGTGCTGGTGGCGATCACCAGTGCAACCCCCACGTTGCGCAACGAGGTCGTCAACGTCAAAGCTTTCCGCTGATCCTCCTCCGGCCCACCCAGAAACCAACCGGCTGCCCACGAGGCGAGCAGGAGGAGCAGCATGCCCACATACCCGCGCGGACGAATCTCGTAGAGCAGTTGGAACTGGGTGAGGAGAATCAATCCCACCACAAGAAGATTCATGAGCCTGGAAAGCAGATTGGCTGGTTGTTGGAGCCGGTTTGCCAGCAACGGACGCCATTGCCGTAGTGCCACGCCGACACAAAGCGGAACGAGCTGCGTAAGCAGGAGTGTGAAGACAATACGTCGCGCATCCACAGTGAGCGGTTGATCGCTGGCCACCAGGGGCAACAAACAACGCAACAGGAGGGGAGCAAGGAGAGCGGACGAGCCCGCGAGAATCACCATTGACCCAATTGCAACGGGGACATTTCCTCTGGCAAGGGTGGCGAGTGGAGGACCAAACGGAGCCCCAGGACACACCGCAAGGATGAGGAAGCCCACCGCCACGAGGGGGTGAGGAGCGAAAAGCAACAAGAGCGCGATCGTGGCAGCCGGGACAATCACGTAGTTTGCCAGCATGGCTTTCCCAACCAGGCGCCAGTTGGTTGCCACTTCCAGCAACTCCCCCAGACGCACGCTCAGCCCAACGGCGACCATCATCTCGATCAGTGTACTCGTGACCAGGAGGTTGATCCAGTCGTTCAGGGTCATTTCTGTCTCGCCTCGTTCCCCATCCGCTCCATCGAATGTTGCCTCCGCCCGCCTCCCACGCCCTGGGAATCGCTCATATCCGCCAGTGCACGGTCTTCCGGTTCGGCGAAATACCTTTCGGCGAAGCGATGCAACAGATTCAATTCCTGACGGAGAAGGCAGGCACGCTCCTCGGGCAAGCTCAGGATCAGGTTTTCCAGCATGGCGCGGAGACGACGGGCAATCTGGATACTGGATCCCCCAAATTGACGGATTTCGGTCACAGACAGCTGGACAAAATCGACCCAGTCGGGAGTTCGATAGTGAAGCCTGACCTGTCCACTTCGGTCGCGCACTCGTTCATCATCCAGGCACCGACTTCCAACGTCTCGCAGCAAGTGATGAATCTGGTCCAGTGCCAGAACTGCCGTGGTAGGATCATTGATTGCCGGAGAGAGTCCTTTGGCCGCGATATCCACAATTATGCGAAAGGCGAACGCAGGATCCTGTTCCAACGTGCGTTCCTGACCCACTGCGACTGAGTTGCAGATCGCTTCCGACGACAGCGTGGCCCCCCCATTGAAAACTCGAAAGAGGGGATCGCCCCGTGCGACAAAATCCCCCACCTGGGGAACGAGTTCGATCACACAATCGGCTTGCTGTGCGAGTGCGACCAGACCCGTGGTGTCGAAGGCCAGCACTACCCCATCGCGATCACTGAGAACGACAGCGTTGGGCTTGCGATCGAGGTCCAGGGAGGGAGCGGCGGATGGAACTGGAATGTCGCTCATGCGCCGTGGATACACGCTACTGATTACACTTCGTCCCTGTGATGCCACCACCCACAATGCCCCACTCGGGCGGAGCGCTTTCCCCACATGGTCGATCAGGTAGATGAACACCCCCAGGCAGAGCATGCTACCGTACGCCGCCATGTAGGACGTGAGCAGCGGAACAGAAGTGGAAATTCGAACCAGGACGGCAAGGGTAAACGTGAAGGCAAAGACGAAGATTACGAGCGCCGATTTGGTGATTGGATCTCGAAATACAATCGCAATGATGCGAGGGGTGAGCTGCGAACTCGCGAGCTGGACCGCGACCAGCAGAGCAGAACAGACGAACACGATGAAAGTGAACAGGCTGGAAGCCATGGTTCCCAGGATCGCCTGAGCCGTGCTTGGCTGGATGCTCGATTCCCAACCCATCCGTTTTTCGAGCGCGTGCAGGCAATTGACAGCGAGGAGAGCCGCGATCATGCTCAGTAGCGGCCAGATCCAGATTGAATTACGGAGATAGTGGCGAACACGATAACGCTGTAGCCAGGTCATGGGCGCTCCTCTCCTGCGTCGAGTTTCAGTGAGGGTTCAACAGCCCGGGGATACGCGAACCGAGGTTGCCAGAGCCAGCATCCCTCGATAGCAACAGCGAGCGACCACTACAGGATCGTGCGAATCAGAACACGCAGCCTGAGCACAGCCAGGTTGGAAGGTGTGGACTCGAGCCTCTGTCCACACCCCCAGTTCCTGCGACAGGAACGTCCAACTCGAGCAGTGAAGTGCATCTCTTCTATCGCTTGGGTAGGAGAAGGCACCACAGGATACCGCGTGATTCAGTGTTCGCGACCAGATAAGAAGATATTTAGGATCCTCAATATTAGTTTTATTTCCTGGGATGAGACTCCCCTGGTGGTACACGTGTCAGTTCTTCTGTCCCACTTTGAACGCGCTCGCCTGCCAGGGAGCCATGTCGAGGAAAAGCCCCCGGTTTTGCAATTCGGTGCCATCCCGCTCGTAGGTCTCTTCGCTGAGTAAATCGGTCAGTTGCCACTGCTTGTTTTCGAGATCGCCAAACGGGAGGTGCAGATAACACTGACTCTGGTTGCCGGCGTAGTTGACTGCTACCAGGAGGCGATCTTCTCCCGGCAGATCCCAGGCAAACGCGAGGTAGCAGTCTGCCGTCCAGTTTCCCTCCCACGCCGGCCGACATTCCAGCAAGCGCCATTCTCCCTCGCGCACTGCCTTGTGGCGGAGAATACGGAGGAGTCGCTCATAAAACTTTTGCACCTCTGGATTCACTGGCTCATCAGGTCCGCGCCCCAGGTGAGGCGAGATTCGTTTGGTTTTTCCCTCGAATTGTCCCTGGTGAAAGAAACGCAATCCTGGCGAAAGGAAGGTAATTACTGCGGCAGCCTCATGGATGCCAGCGGGAAACGTGGCCGCTGCTCTCGGTTCGTCGTGGTTTTCCAGGAACCGAGCCATCCGGTTCTGATAGTCCATTGCCGCCCAGAAATGCTCGCGCACGGGACGGACATGCCGTTCGCGCAGTCGGTCGTACAACCGCTTGTCGTAGGTGTAGTTGAAACCCTGTTGCTGCAGGGTCCACTCCAAATCCCAGTAGACTTCCGCCATGAAGCAAAACGTGGGCACTTTTTCGCGAACTCGTTGCGTTGCCACCGGCCAGAACAGCGGTGCACGCTGTCCCCAGGTTCGTTCAAACACGTCCGGGAGGACCAGCATCGCCATGTCGCACCGAACTCCCTCACACTGCCCAGCGATGCGCTCCAGTTCACCGATCATCGCTTCCTGGGTAGCGGGATTGGCGTAGTTCAGCTGGAGAGTGTCCGGCCACCCAGAAAAATAGGGATCGCGCCCGTACGCGAGTAGAAGATCCTCTCCCTTACGTTTGACCCAGGTGTAGTTTTGAGGCGCGCGGACCCGGTCGAGTTCCGAACCGCGAACAAAGTACTCCGGATGGGTTTGGACCCACGGATGACCCAGTCCCATGTGGTTGGGGACAAAATCGAGCATCAGGCGCAGGCCGCGTTTCCGCAACCGCGCGCGCAGGCGCGCCAGCGCAGCATCGCCCCCCAGCTTGGAGTGAACCGTGTAGCCCGTGATGGCAAAGCCAGACCCTGGAATGTCTTCCTCGCGTAAATCCGGGAGTGTTTCCTGAAACTCTTTGCGCCAGTCCGGATTGGTGCGTGATACCTGCTGTGCTTCCGGTCCTGTTTGCCAGACGCTGAGGAACCAGATCCAGTCGAACCCTTGTTGCGCGAACCTGTCCAGTTCCTGATCCGGAATGTCATCCAGCGTTGCAGTTTTCCCCAGAATCCGTGACAATTCGGTCAACCAGACGCGCGTGTTTACCTGATACAGTGATGGATAACGGGGCGCAGGCATGATAGACTCCTCCCGGTGTTCACCCACCAATCTGCTCCGCGGTCCGTTGTTCCGCCCTGGCAGAGGCCTGGAAATACGCCCCCTTTCCTCCGGTGAGCACCTGTTCGGAATCAATCGTCCCGAAGACGTGCATGATCCTGGCGATTACCCCTGTCCACCCAGTTTGATGGCTTGCTCCCAGGCCAGCGCCGTTATCTCCGTGGAAATACTCGTAGAACAGGATGCAATCACGCCAGTGGGGGTCGTGCTGGAAGCATTCGGTTCCCCCATAGACCGGACGCCGGCCGTCGGAACCACGCAGGAAGATATTTCCCAGTCTTCGACCAATCTCCCTGGCGACTTCAAACAGGTTCATCATTCGTCCAGAACCAGTCGGGCATTCTATCTGGAAGTCGTCTCCGAAGTAGCCGTGATACTGCAAGAGTGCGCGGATGATCAGGGCGTTGACCGGCATCCAGATCGGTCCTCGCCAGTTGGAGTTTCCTCCAAACATCCCCGTATCAGATTCCGCAGGTAGATAGTTTACCCGATACTCCTGCCCTCCAGCGCAGAAGACATAGGGATGATCGGCGTGATACCTCGACAGGGAACGGATCCCAAATTCGCTGAGGAACTCGTTCTCGTCCAGCATCTTGGACAGCACTCGACGCAGCTTGGTTTCGTCGAGAATGGAGGCGAGGTGTCGATTGGCACTACCGGGTTTGGCCGGATCGTGGATGGCCTGTCGGATCTCGGGCCGTGCCGCCAGAAATCGTTGCGCACGTTCGCCCATTTCCGGATACTTCTTGATGAATTGCCCGGAGAAGCAGGTTGCGGCGCACAGCGGCAGCAGTCCGACCATGGAACGCACTTTCAGGCGAAAGGCACTTCCATCGGGGAGCCGTAGCACATCGTAGAAGAAGCCGTCTTCTTCATCCCACATCCCGTTTTCGCCACCCATGTGGGTCATCGCCGAGGCGATCCACAGGAAGTGTTCATAGAACTTGAGGGACATGTCGACATATTCGGGATCGCTCATCGCCAGTTCCATGGCGATCTCCAACATGTTCTCACAATAGAGGGCCATCCAGGCAGTTCCATCGGCCTGTTCGAGGTATCCACCCGTGGGCAAGGGAGCACTGCGATCGAACACCCCGATGTTATCCAGCCCGAGGAAACCTCCCTCAAAGACATTGCGCCCGTTGCGGTCCTTGCGATTCACCCACCAGGTAAAGTTGAGCAACAGCTTCTGGAAGCAGCTTTTTAGCCACTCCTTGTCGCCTTCGCCCGTGTGTGCTCTTTCCAGGTAATAGGTGAAGATGGTGGACCAGGCATGAACCGGAGGATTAACATCTCCAAAGTTCCACTCGTACGCCGGAATCTGCCCATTGGGATGCATGTAGCGTTCTCGGAGCATCAACTTCAGCTGTTGCTTGCCGAAATCGGGATCCACGAGGGTCAGCGCGAGGACATGAAAGGCGAGGTCCCACGCGGCGTACCAGGGATACTCCCACTTGTCGGGCATGGAGATGACATCGCCGTTATACATGTGATGCCAGTGCTCGTTGCGCGGAGCCTGTTTGCGAATTGGCTTGAAGGGATCAGATCCGCGTTCTTCCAGCCACCGATCCACGTCGTAATGGTAGAATTGCTTGCTCCACAGCATTCCAGCGAGAGCCTGGCGCATCACGTTGGCCTGATCGGCAGTCAGGCTGGTGGGGGTGAGCGCGGTGTAAAACGTATCGGCCTCTTGCCGCCTGGTTTTCATGATCTCCTCAAACGAGGAACCGAACCAGGCGCTTCGCGATCCGTTGCCTTCGGTCCCAACCGAAGGGGCAGCTTTGGCCAGCCGGAGACGAACCACACCGCTTCCAGCAGGAGCGACAGTGAGGTGATAATGCGCTGCTGCTTTCGTTCCGGTTTTGTTCGGATTGACAGCGCCCTGTTGCCCCTGCACCACGTAGTTGTTGATCCCATCCTTGACGTAGGGGCTGCGATTGGGCACTCCAAATATCCGTTGCGTGTTGGTTTCGTTCTCGGTGAACAGAAGGGGTGGCGATCCTTCGCAGGAGAGATAGAACTGTTCGAACTCTCTATCACGAACCTTGATGATACTCTGGGTTTGGTCCCCCGCAACCTCCTGGAGCAAGGGCCGTTCTGAGCTCCCTTGCCATGACCAGAAGTTACGGAACCAGAGGGTCGGCAGCACATGGAGTTCCGCCGTCTCCGGCCCCCGATTCCACACCTGAATCTGAATCAGGATGTCTTCGGGCGATGCCTTGGCGTATTCCACGAAGACATCAAAGTAGCGATTCTCGGCGAAAACTCCCGTGTCGAGCAATTCGTACTCGAACTCGGAACGAGACCGCTGCTTACTGGTATCCACCAGGTTGGCATAGGGGAAAGCTCTCTGGGGATACTTGTACAGATACTTCATGTAGGAGTGCGTGGGAGTGCTATCCAGGTAAAAGTAGTACTCCTTGACGTCCTCCCCGTGGTTGCTCTCGCTGTTGGTCAGGCCAAACAACCGCTCCTTGAGAATGGGATCCTTGCCATTCCAGAGCGCCAGGGCGAAGCAGAGGAGTTGGTGGTCGTCGGAAATCCCGGCGAGCCCATCTTCCCCCCAACGATAGGCGCGCGAACGGGCCTGATCGTGGCTGAAGTAATCCCAGGCATTTCCCCCGTCGCTGTAGTCTTCTCGAACAGTACCCCACTGCCGTTCGCTGAGGTAAGGTCCCCATTTCTTCCAGGGAACTTGTTGGTCGCGTGCGGCATCGAGGCGATCGTGTTCAGCGGTCATTGCGCTCTCGCTTTCTGCTACCATGGCAGGCCGAGCACGTATTTGTAGTGACCGGGGACGGGCTCGAGTTCCGTCTCCTCAGTCGGGTGGAACGGTCGGCGTTCCTCCCAGGGATGGTCGTTGATCGGCAGGCTCCAGTAATTCCCATCGATGTCTCGAACAATCCACTGCTGAGCTACGCGATCCACGTAGAGCGCTACCACGCGCTTTCCAACTACCACCATGTCGCTTCCTCCTGCACGGGGAATTGTTCACGACCGCTCCACACCCTTGTCGCGATGTCGGTGCTCCCTACACGTTGTCTCCTTCAGTCGAGGTTCCACCTGTCCTCATCGCCTCCTTCATTCCCCATTTCCACCCACTGATCGACGGCATGTCATCGCCGTGCTTGGCGATGTAGTGCTTGTGCTCGATCAGTCGTTCGTGAAGCGCCTGCTTGAAGTACGCGGCACGGGCTCCAAGTTGGGGCAGGCGATCGATCACATCTTCCACCAGGTGGAAGCGATCCACATCGTTGAGCACGCACATGTCGAAGGGTGTTGTCGTGGTGCCCTCTTCCTTGTACCCACGCACATGGAGGTTCTTGTGGTTGGTGCGGCGGTAGGTGAGCCGATGAATCAGCCACGGATAGCCGTGAAAGGCGAAGATGATCGGCTTATCCCGGGTGAACAACGCATCGAAATCGCGGTCCGACATCCCGTGGGGATGCTCACTGGCGGGCTGCAGTTTCATCAGATTCACGATGTTGACGACACGAATTTTCAGCTCCGGCAAATACTTCCGAATCAGGTCGACGGCCGCGAGGGTCTCCAGCGTGGGGACGTCTCCACAGCACGCCATGACGGCATCTGGCTCGCTCCCCCTGTCGTTCGACGCCCATTCCCAGATTCCAAGTCCCTCGGTACAGTGCTTGACTGCCTGATCCATCGTCAACCACTGGGGAGCCGGCTGTTTCCCGGCGACGATCACGTTGACGTAGTTGCGGCTGCGCAGGCAGTGATCGGTGACACTGAGCAGACAGTTGGCGTCGGGTGGCAGATAAACCCGAATCACCTCAGCCTTCTTGTTGACCACATGATCGATGAACCCTGGATCCTGATGACTGAACCCGTTGTGATCCTGTCGCCAAACATGGGAGCTGAGGAAGTAGTTGAACGAGGCAATGGGGCGCCGCCAGGGGATGTGCTTGGACACCTTCAGCCACTTGGCGTGCTGGTTGAACATCGAATCGATGATGTGAATGAACGCCTCGTAGCAGCTGAAGAACCCGTGGCGTCCCGTTAGCAGATACCCTTCCAGCCACCCCTGACACTGGTGCTCGCTGAGCACTTCCATGACCCGTCCATCCGGGCTTAGTTTGTCATCCTCCGGGTAGATCTCCGCCATGTAGCAGCGGGTGGTGACGTCCAGTACATCTTGCCAGCGGTTGGAGTTGTTCTCGTCGGGGCTGAAGAGGCGAAAGTTCTTGCTCTCCAGGTTCAGCTTCATCACGTCGCGGAGGAACTTGCCCATCACTCGTGCGGACTCGGCAGTGGTGGCACCAGGAGTGGGTACCTCCACCGCATAGTCCTCGAAAGTAGGCATCTTCAAATCGCGCAGGAAAAGACCACCATTGGCATGAGGATTATCGCTCATCCGTCGATGGCCTGTTGGTGCCAGTTCTGCCAGTTCGGCGTTGAACTTCCCCTGGGCGTCAAAGAGTTCCTCGGGGCGATAGCTTTTCATCCACCCTTCGAGAATCTTGATGTGTTCGGGCCTGTCCATGTCGCCCATGGGAACCTGGTGGCTGCGCCAGTAGCCTTCGCACTTCTTGCCATCGATCTCGGCTGGACAGGTCCAACCCTTGGGGGTGCGAAACACGATCATCGGCCAGGCGGGGCGTTTCACAATCCCCCTGGTTCGTGCATCACTCCAGATCTGTTTGATCTCTCCCACTATTGTGTCGAGCGCTCCCGCCAGTTGCTGGTGCACCGACGCGGGATCGCTCCCTTCCACGAAGTACGGTTTGTAGCCCATCCCTTCAAAGAACTTCTGGAGTTCCTCCCGGGGGATGCGCGCGAGGAAACAGGGGTTGGCGATCTTGTACCCGTTCAGGTGGAGGATGGGGAGCACACAGCCGTCGCGAGCCGGATTGATGAACTTGTTCCCCTGCCACCCGGTGGCGAGCGGCCCGGTCTCGGCTTCTCCATCGCCCACCACACAGGCAACGATGAGGTCGGGATTGTCGAACGCCGCGCCATAGGCGTGGCTCAACGCATAGCCCAGTTCGCCCCCTTCGTGAATACTCCCGGGAGTCTCGGGGGCGACGTGGCTGGGGATCCCGCCAGGAAAGCTGAATTGTTTGAAGAGCCGCTTCATCCCTCCCGCATCCTGGCTGATGTTCGGGTAGACCTCGCTGTAGGTGCCTTCCAGGTAGGCGTGGGCGACCAGGGAAGGGCCGCCATGTCCTGGACCAATGATGTAGATCATGTTCAGGTCATCACGCTTGATGACCCGATTCAAATGCACGCAAAGCATGTTCAGACCGGGAGAGGTCCCCCAGTGACCGAGCAAGCGCGGCTTGATGTGTTCGCGTTTCAGAGGTTCTCTCAGGAGCGGGTTGTCCAGCAGATAGATCTGGCCGACGGAGAGATAATTGGCAGCCCGCCAGTAGGCGTCCATTTTGCGCAGGTCCTCGGCAGAGAGGGGACCTGCTGCCTGCGCCTTGCTCTTGTCGCCCGTCTTCGCCTTCACATCAGTGCGTTCTGGTGTCATCGATCCATTCCTTGTGTGCCAGGCGGCTCCTGGGCAGATGGTCTCCCCTGGGCACGCCTCTGTCCTGAGCAAGAGATCCTCCGGTCACCTCGACCCGATACCTTGCTGTTGCTCGAACTCGTGGCGGGTTTCCTCGCCAATGAAATAGAACGTCTGCCCTTGCCAATCGAGGCTGGTCGCAGCGGCGATGCGAGGGAAGCGCACGTGAGCGACCGGATCCTCGACCATCTGGTCTTTCAGATAAATGTCGTTCTCTCCCAGCGAGAAGTAGGTTTCCACGAATTCGACGATGCGGTCATCCATCCACCTGGCAACTGCCTCGGGATCGACGGCGTTGAGGGGGAATTCCACCTCGTAATGCGGCTGGAAACGAATCAGGACCGGGATGATTTCCAGATCGTAACTCAGAATCAGCTTGTGAACGCTCTGATCCGTTCCTGCGGCGAACTTCAACCGAACCGAAGCCAGTCGGGATTGGAACGAGAACGTCACTTCCCGGGTGGAGGCAACGATTCGCGGAGTCATATTGACCTGGCCTGCGAACTTCTGCACCAGTAGTTCCAGGCGCGGTTCCCAGACGACTCGCAAGCGCTCGAAGAGACTGCTCAGTTGCTCCAGACGATTCTGCCGCTGTTTGTATTCCTCCATCTGTTCGCTCTGGAACTTTTTCATTTTCTCTTCGACAGCCGAGAAAGCGGCGTCGATCCGACTGGAGAGACTGCCGATGTTCGACATGATCCGATCCTCCCTCAGGACGAAACTGGGATCTGCTCGCTCACCGATGACTGTCGGGATCGCATCCTGCCGCCCGATCCCCAGAGAATCACTGCGCGCTTCCTTCCGGAGAGCCAGGGGAAGGAAAGCCATCATTCCACCCCAGAGGAGTTCTTTGCTCCTGTTGAGGATTGTTCCTGACAGAGGGATGTCGGTCTCCGAAGGGCGGGACTGACGTAGACCCTTCCCTGGAGCACTTCGTTGACTGCGGGGACCAGATCCGTGGCGGCGCTGCGCTTGAGCACGAAGCCAGCAACCCCACTGTTCACCATCTGATCTACCACGGTTGGCTCATCGTGAATACTGAGAACGATGAGCCGCAATTCCGGATGATGGCTCATCAACTCTCTGGCGATGTTCGCTTCTCCCTCCCGAGTGAGGGAAAGCTCGACCGCGACCAGATCGGGTTTGAAGGTCGTGATCGCGTCTTCCAGCGAGCGTTCATCAGCCACCATGAGGACGGTTTCGAACAGGGAATCCAGCAAGCTGTGAATTCCTCCCAGCATCCCCAGATGTCGATCTGCCAGAAGGACGCGGCCATATTTCATGGCACAATCCATCCATGCAAACGGGTATGATGGCGAGACCTCGGCCAGCGCTCAGGTCCGGGTATTCAGGGACCCAACCCCAAGTACAATAGCTATCCTCCGAAAGCAAAGGTCCAATCACCATAGGCAAAACTACGATAGCAGCATTGCGATTTGCGCAGTAGCTCTGCACATAAACTTCATCAGGGAAACACCTACAACTCACATGGCGATAAGACCATGCCGAATGGCGTACTGAACAAGGTCGGCCGTTGTTCGGAGCCCAAGGACTTCGAGAATGCGGGCCTTGTGCGCCTCCGCGGTCCGGATGGAGATCTTGAGCAGAGAGGCGACCTCCTTGGCTGAGCGCCCTTCGGCGAAGAGCTGCAGCACTTCGCGCTGCCGCGCCGTGAGACGATGGAGATGATCCTGGGGGAGAGGATCTGCTTCGCGATAGGATTGCAGCAGTTCGCCCGCGATCATCGGCGTAATGTAGGTCCGCCCCCGCAACGCTTCCCTCACGGCGGTCACCAGTTCAGAGGCAACGGAATGTTTCAGGACAAACCCGACAGCGCCTGCTTCCATCGCCCGACGCGCATAGACAACATCCCGATGCATCGTCAGGACGACCACCTTCGCCTCGACCCCCAGCGCGCGTAACTGAGCGGTCGCCTCGATCCCATTTAACGAAGGCATGGTCACATCGGCGACAATCGCATCCGGGCGGAGTTGCTGGGCTGTGGCCACCAGTTCGCGGCCGTCGGCAACCACCCCAACCACCTCGAAC
The DNA here is from genome assembly GCA_029777335.1 of Planctomycetota bacterium. GTDB lineage: Bacteria > Planctomycetota > Planctomycetia > Gemmatales > Gemmataceae > JAKOSN01. The sequence goes on along the minus strand of JAKOSN010000140.1, from coordinate 12,279 downwards.
TCGGGCTCGAGCAGGGCGCGCAGCCCATCAGCGAGAATCTGGTGATCATCAGCGATCAGGATGCGCGGTTTGCTCATGAGGGACTCCGGACCAGAGGAACACGCACCTCCAGTGTTGTTCCTTCCCCGGGGGCCGAGGTAATGCTGAGTTCCGCCTGGATCAGGCGGACGCGCTCTGCCATGCTGGACAGGCCGAGTCCTGGCTCCGAGCGCGCGGCTGTCGGATCGAACCCAACACCGCGATCCTGGATCCGCAGCACCAGTTGCAGATTGGTGGGGAAGAGTGTCAACCACGCTTCGCCCGCGGCGGCGTGTCGGGCCACGTTGCGCAGGGCCTCCTGAGCGACGCGATAAATGCACAGAGAGACATCCGGAGGCAAGTTCGCAGGCACCTTCTCGGGGTGATAGAAAACCGTAATCCTTTCTCGACGGGAGAAACTCACACACTCCGAGCGCAGCGCTTCAACGAGTCCCAGATCGTCCAGAATCGCGGGATGTAATTGCCGGGAGAGGGCGTGAACATCCTCGGAAAGATTCACCAATTGTGCCTGGATGGAATGGAGCAGCGGGAGCGCTTTCTCCAGGGTGCCAATGTGCTTTTCGAGGTTGGCGACCTCGATGCCGAGGATGGCCAGGCGCTGTGTCCAGTCGTCGTGCATTTCCCGGGCGATTCGACGGCGCTCCTCCTCCTGCGCGTGGAGTAGTTTGGCGGCCAGTTCGCGCAGACCTTCCCGCGTTTGTCCAAGGGCCTGTTCTCTGGCCAGCAGGGCTTCATCCGCGCGTTTGCGTGCCAGCGCGTTGGTGAAAATCTCTCCGACCAGGCGCAGACGCTGGACTAACTCCTCGGGCCACGAGCGGCTGTGACGAAACGACCCAAACCCGATCGCTCCAACGACACCGTTCATCACCCTGAGAGGGATCATGAGATGAGATTTCAGCCCGACTTGCTGACAATACGCGCGCTCCGCCGTTGCTTCCGGGGGCAAGTCATCTAGTAGATTGGAGAGCTGAAATATCTTTCCTTCACGAACGATCCTGGCGTACCAGGGTAATTGCTCGTCCAGGATGATCGAGGGGAGGAGAGGCACGCCGGGGTGCTGATAGGAGTGGGTGATCACGAGCTGCTTTTGCTCGATCAGCACCTCAGCCAGCCCCGCGCGATCCACGTCCAGAAACTCCACCAGTTTCTGGAGCGCTCCGTTGATCTGCGAATCGACTTCGTGCGCAGGGAGGTTCACAAAGATCGCCGACAACTCGGCCAGAAGGGTCTCGAAGCGCAGACGATCGCGCACCGGGGTTGCCAGCGGACATCCTTCCTCCGCGAGGAACTGACACAGATCGGGAGTGATCGAGGCGGGCGCCTGCTGTGGGGTTGGAAGCGGACAGCGCAGACCGACCTCCTGCTGCGGCCGGGATTGCTCCTGGGTGAGGTTGCGAGACTCGGGGAAACCAGCAGAGTGACTCATCGAGGACCATCGCCTGGAGGGTGAGATCTGCGCCACTGGGCGTTCGCTGGAACTCCGGGTTGTCGTGGGCGGTTTCACCGATCATACAACACTGGCCTCATGGCGTACAATCGGCGTTCCTCTCCACCAGTCGTTTGCAGCAATTGTAGGAATCGCGCGGCGAGGGAAGAAGGTATTCGCCGAGAAGGAGCGTTTCTGTCGTCCGGCGAATCGGAGAGTGACAGCGGGGTGCCCAGGACGCCGGAGAAACACCGTCAACGGGCAGACCATTGTGGTCGCGGTGCAGGAGAAATTCTAGACTAACGAAGGTTGTGATGGTTCTTCCCTTCGTTCGCGGTGCTTGCGACCTCAGTCAGGAGAATGATTTCATGACTGCATCAACCCCCACTCGTCGCGAATTCCTGCAAACCGGGGCGACCGCATCTGCTGCACTCTCCGTGGCAACCATCTTGCCTGCGCACGTTCTCGGGCGTGACGGCCCTCCTCCCAGTGAGAAAATCACCCTGGGTGTGATCGGGATTGGCCCGCGCTGCACCTACGATCTGAAGGCCATGCTGGGCTTCAAAGATGTGCGCTGCGTGGCGATCGCCGAGGTGCAAGCGAAACGACGCGAAGCCGGCAAAAAGCTCGTGGATGAGTTCTATGGGAATCGCGATTGTCGGGTCTATCGCGATTTTCGTGAACTCCTGGCACGCAAGGATATCGACGCGGTGCTGATTGCCACCGGCGATCGCTGGCATGCGGCTGCGTCCATCCTGGCCGCCAAGGCCGGCAAGGATGTCTACAGCGAAAAACCTTGCGGGATCACCATCGCGGCGTGTCAGGAGTTGGCGAACACCATGCATCAGCAGAAGCGGGTGTTTCAGGCCGGCACCCAGCGCCGAAGCGTCGCCAATTTCCAGAAGGCGGTCGCGCTGGCCCATTCCGGAAAACTTGGCAAACTCCACACCCTCCATGCCTCGGTCTACCTGCCCGTGCTGGAGAACACGTGGCTCCCCCCCCAGGCCACGCCCGCACCCGATGTGGTGGACTGGAATCTCTGGCTCGGGCCGGCGCCCTGGCGTCCCTTCAATCAGAGCTATGTCGATGGGCGCTGGCGCGGACAGTGGGATTTCGATTCCGGCGCCAGGCTGCTCGATTGGGGGGCGCACACGGTCGATCTGTGTCAGTGGGCCAACCAGGCCGACCACACGATGCCCATCGAATATGAACCGACCGACAAGAACATCGTCTGCCGCTACGCCAACGGGGTGAAGTTGATCCTTGATTTCCTCAAGGCGCCTTTTGGCGACCGCTCTCCGCACTACATCACCCGGCTCGGAACCTGCCCGGTGCGCTTCGTGGGCGAGGAGGGATGGGTTGAAACGGGGGATGAGGGCGAGATCGTCGTACACCCCAAATCGCTGGAAAAAGAAATCCCCGAGCAGACCAAACGGGTGCGGGGATTGGATGTCACGGCACACTCACGCAACTTCTTCGACTGTATTCGTTCGCGCAAACCCACGGCGGCCAATCCAGACGTGATGCGGCGCTCGCACATCGCCAGTCATGCTGCCGCGCTGGCCTGGGTCCTCAACCGCAAGCTCAAGCTCGATCCAGTAAAAGAGGAGTTCATTGGCGACGCCGACGCCAACCGACTTCGCTCGCGACCAGAACGCGACTGGAACGCGTGATTGCCCTCAACCGCGTGGTTGAGCACGGGATCTCCGTCTGGTTTCCCTGGAAGCACGGACAACCAGACGGAGATTTCATGCGCCTGGCTGTGTGGTCATCCCCTGCTCACTCCATCCGGTGATTTTCAGGACAGGCTTTCCTTGACGACGGTCTCAGGGACAGGAGGCACTTGGAGGGAATCTGCACGCGCGGCACTCCGCTCCCTGGCCCGTTTGTGGTTCAAGGATCCGGGGATACGGGAATGGCTTTCTCAACGATCCGTGGTTGGAAGGTCACACCGTCCGCGGGCATGGCAAAGGTTGCTTCGACGCGAACGCGGGTCGCTCCTGGAGGAACGAGAACCGGTGCCTCGACCGAGGCAAGAAAGCGACCGTCGCCTCAGCAATCGTGCACAAACGGTGCCTCCAGTGGGTCGCCAAGGGGAGTGTCTTCCTTGAGAAAGGTGATCCTGGCGCGCATCAGGGCCTGTTCGACAGGAACCTCGCCATCTCTCAGGTAGACCATCTCGCTGCGACCAGGACGCTCGACCTGGAGTAGCAAGCCGATCGCGACTGTGGTGCCCTCGGACCGATGTGTCTCGATCGCCAGGGCAACTTCCGGCACGACCGTATCTCCGGGTTGCAACGCAGGAACCGGCGGTCGGCCACAGCCGCTGAGCGACAGGATCACCAGTACGCCGGCACGGGAAAGGACGCGCATGTCCCTGTCCTTTCGATGGGGAAAGGCGAGCGCACAAGGCCCCACCTCACGAAGTAGGTAGGGCCCTGCCGCGGCTTGAAATTAGTTGGGGGAGACGGTTTCCCCGTAATCGGGGGTTTCAATCGCCACCCAGGTTTCATCGCTCACACTGGAGCTAACGAAGCGGACACTCCCATCGCCCATGACGACATGAATCCCACTCGACTCGTACCCCTGCGATTTTTGCGGGTGAACGCTGCTGATTGGGGGGGCAAATTCTGGCCGCCGCATGCAGCGACAATGCCACGGTTGATCAAATGGCCAGACGCCAGGGACCGCACCACCCCGATTCACAAAGCCGTTGCGAGGATGATACGGACTGTTGTACAGAGAGCTGGCCACCATCCCGTTGTTCCACTGAGTCGCGCTGGGATACTGGTTGGCGCTCAGCGGGGGATTGAAGTCATTGGGGATGGAGCGGGGATCCACGCCGTAGCCCCACAGGATCGCCGTGGCTCCGAACGGCCCGCCGGTCATGGTCGAATATTTCTCGCCAAAGACAAACGTGTTCGAGAGCCCGTCGGAGACCTTCCCAAGGTTGGCGCTGATGTCGCCAAAAACCTGCCAGTTGGCGGAGTAACTGCTCACGCCCCAGGTCGTGTTGGCGGTGCTTGCCCAGCTGGGATAGAGGATGGGGAAGTTGGTGGATCCCTGCGTTCCCGAGAGCGGTACCTGGTAGGTTCCACCCCCGGGATAGCCAGGGTCCAGCGGAGCGTGCAGAACCTTCAATGGCTGCGAACGCGAGGCATCCACGCCAAGCCGATACAGGTTGTCCTGTTCAATGAATGGCAGGAGATGGTAGAAGACCGAGCCGCCCGCGTAATTATTGGAGTTGGGAGTGATCGTGCCGAACATGGGGGGCATGCGGTTGAAACTGTCGTGGCAGGAATGCATCGCCAGGCCAAGTTGTTTGAGGTTGTTACCGCTCTGCAACCGTCCGGCGGCGGCGCGCACTTTTTGCACCGCAGGGAGGAGCAGGCCGATGAGGATGGCGATGATGGCGATCACCACCAGTAACTCAATCAACGTAAAGCCAGCACGTCGTGTTTGCCGCAAGTGCATTGCGATCTCCAAATCAGGGAGGGAACCTTAGCAGGATGGAGTATCAAGGCATCGGATTGTTTACGATCTTGGTGGGGGTTCCTTGGTACACATCGTAGATCAGGTTCTCAGTCTTCGTTTTGCCCTTGCGCGTCCGAACGGTCAGCCGGACCTCGCAACGGAACACCTTGTCGCGGTCCTGGTAGGTCACCCGGGCAATCTCATAGTCGAGGAGCTTCTCCCCGGAGTTCCACATTTGTTCGTAGAACTCGACGGGTTGAGCCTGCGAAACTAACTCGGTGGGTTTGCCGCCCTTCTTCCACACCTCCAGACTATCTTGCAGACGAGCGCGGGCCTCGTCCAGCCTGGCCTGCGACATGCCACAGCCAACAGCGCCAAGCACCAGAAACAGACATAATCCCATTCGGACGATCATTTCGCCGATCACTCCGCCTGATTCTGTTCACCACCAGAACCCTCTGTCGCCCGTTCATCACCCTAAGACGACCTTCTTCACATGGTTATTCAAAAATCGGTGAACTGACAGCTTCGTGACAGCTGGGGTGCAGACCAAAGTAGCCCAGAGTGATGCAGAACGACGATGTGGTGAACAGGAGAAGGGCGTCAATCCTTGCGGTGAAGGGGTGCAGGATATAGAATCCCCACGTGACGCTGGGCCTGTGCGAAGGATCAGCGCTCGCCTCGTCATTCTCGGCCAGATTTGTGAATCCGCGGATCAAACAGGGATCCGCGAAGTGCACGATCGTACAGAATCCATCGACGAGTAGACGAGGAAGGAGAAGCCGTGGTGACTGCAGCGACTCACAGCGAGGATGCCTCGATGCCGGTATCCGAACGGGAGGATGCGGACGTTCCGGAGTCGATGCCGCAACGCGACATGCGGAGCATGCTGGGTGGTTCCTGTACGGATTGTGGGACCCGTTACTCTGCACGAGAAGCCGTGGTCAGCATCTTCCTCGGTTTGAAAAATGCTCCGCGCTGTCTTCCCTGTGCAAGCCGCCGACTGGAACGCGACGCCAGCGAGCTGCAGGCGGATCTGGTGACCCATTTTGCTCGGCGTGAGTGTTATCTCCGGGCCTGGCAGGAAGCGGAACAGATTGATCGCGCCGACGGATCCGCCCCCACGATGGGTGTGGCAACCAACCCAGTGAATCGAATAGTCGACGTCGGTGAACCGTCAGCGAGTGCGGAGTGGGACGCAGGAGACATGGCCTGCGGGGAACTGGTGTTGGGGTTGCGGATGCGCATGGAAAAGTTGCCAGCCGGTGCCATCATTCGCGTGACGGCCACCGATACGGCTGCCCCTGAGGATCTCCCGTCCTGGTGCCGCCTGTGTGGGCACACCCTGGTTGCGATGAATCACCCGACCTACTGGATCCGGCGAAAAGGGAGCTAAACGATGCCCGGGAAGTTTTGCGTGAGCCTGACCGTTGCCAAGGACAATCCTGACAAGGCGACCGTGGCGTTTGTGGTGGCCAACGCCGCCGTGGCGTCCGACAAGGAGACCGTCGTCTTCCTGAGCACCGAAGGGGTTCGCCTCGCCGTCCGCGGATATGCCGAGGACATTGCTGAGGAAGGATTTGCCAAGCTCAGCGACCTCATGACCAACTTCGCCGGGGCAGGGGGGAAAATCTACGTTTGTTCTCCCTGCTTCAAGCGGCGGAAACTCGATGAAACAGCCCTGGTGCCAGGAGCTGTGGTTGTGGGGGGAGCCAAGCTGGTCGAGTTCATGGGCGAAAGCTGCCCGAGTGTATCCTATTGACCGGAAGTAGCACATGAACTGGAGCGAACAGCATCCGCTCACACCCGACGCTCGTTTTGATGGAGGGGATCTCGATTGCGGCAACGGCCTTCTGCTGCTCATTCGCCGCAATATCGATCCGCTTGAATCGGGCCAGCATCTGGAAATCCTGTCGACCGACGCCTCGGTCGAGGAAGATCTCCCGTCATGGTGTCGGTTAACGGGCAATGCGCTTGTCTCGCGGACGAGGACCGGGCCGGTACGCAGCTACCTCATTCGCAAAGGGGAAGGCGCCCGGCGCAGCGGGGAGAGTGACCCTCCGCGCGAACGCTCGCCCGTCTCGGTGATCGCTGCGCCTGTCACCGCAGCGTCACTGAAGCTCCCTCCGCTGGCAGTTATGGGGATCGGGAGCTGGCCTCGTCCTGGATGGTTGCTCCGGGCCTTGCACGAACGACTGTCGGGACGGCTGTCCGACGACGAATTTCAACGCTACGCGGACGATGCGGTCCAGCTGGCGGTGGCAGCTCAGGAACGCGCCGGGGTAGATGTTGTCACCGATGGCGAGCAGCGCCGCGATAACTACGCCAGCTTTGTTGGCGCACGGTTGGACAATTGCCAGTTGATCCCGCTCAGTGATCTCCTGCCCTACGTCACCGACCCCAACCACTTTGCCGAGGAGTTACGGGCGCTGGATATCCCCGCCGCTGAGGTACGGCATCCGGCGGTGTTTGGCAAACTCAAGCGTTCCAGACCATTGGCGGTTCACGAGCTCCAGCGCGTGCAGCGGTTCACCTCCCGACCGGTGAAGATCGCTCTGCCCGGGCCTTACCTGTTGACGCGAACGATGTGGTTGGAGTGCGTCGCCGACAAGGCCTATCCAGATCGTGAGGAACTCGCGGTGGACATTGTGCGGGTTCTGCGCGAGGAACTGGAGGAACTGCTTACAGCCGGAGCAGCGCTGGTGCAGTTCGATGAACCGGTGTTGACAGAAGTGGTGTTTGCGCGGCCACGCGCTGGGCGTTCGTTCATGTGTGGAGCGCTGGGGGAGAAACGCGCCAGTGCCGAGGAACTCGCCTTCGCTGGCGAACTCCTCCAGGCGGTCCTGGAGGGTTTCCCGCGCGACCGGCTGGCGCTGCACGTCTGTCGGGGTAACTGGACTCGCGACGAATCAGTTGCCCTGAGTGGTCCATACACCCCGCTCCTGGGATTGTTTCAGAAGGTGCCGGTTGGAACCTTCTTTCTGGAGATGGCCACACCACGGGCGGGGGATCTGGACCTGCTCCGGGAGTTGCCAACCAATGTTCGAATCGGACTTGGAGTGGTCAACCAGAAACTGGATCACGTGGAATCCCTGGAGGAGATCACCGAGCGCGCGGAGGCGGCGATCCGACTTTTTGGCATCAACCGTGTGTTCCTTAACCCGGATTGCGGGTTCGCCACGTTTGCCGACAATCCGCTCGCCTCAGCCGAGATCGCGCAGTCCAAATTGGAGAGGATCGTGGCTGTGGCACGAAAGCTACGCGCAACAGAGAGCAAATCCATCCAGGATACAATGAACTAGCCCTGGAGAGTGGTCGCGAACGCTGCCGAGTATCGTCCCGTGTTGTAACCAATCGCCCGGAGACGGCCAATGAAGCAACTCTGGCTGGGAACCGTGTCCCTGGTGGGCGTACTGTTGACGTTACCCGTCGCCTCTTCGCAGCCGCCGCCAGGAAGAGAGGGTCCGCCACCCGGGGGACCACCGCGCTTCGAGCTGGGGCGAGTGCTTCCCCCGCCGCTCGTCAATGAACTGAAATTGACCAGGGAACAGCAAGCCGAGATCGCCAAGTTGGAAAAGGAAGTCAAGGAGCGACTCTCCAGGATCCTCACAGCCGAACAGAAAAAGAAGGTCGAGAACTTCCGCCCGCGCGGTCCCGGGGGACCTCCGCGCGGCGGACCCGACACCCCACGCCCGGGGGACGATCCAGGACGTCCCGGCCGTCCCCAGACTCCAGAGAAACCCACTCCCCCCGATCAGCCGACCAGGGAAGCGACGAAAACCTCGGCAGCGGGAATCCAGTGGTATGCAACGTGGGAGAGCGCCCAGCGCGAGGCACAACGCACCGGAAGGCCCATTCTACTCGTCTCTGCAGCGCCGCATTGTGCGGGCGTTTCGGGGATCTGGTGACCCGGCAAGCAGCAGATGGACAGGAGTTTCCTGTCTCAGCCTGAGGTGATCGCCGCTTCGCGCTCGTTTGTCTGCGTCCGACTTGCTACGTACGAAGACAAGGAAGAAGGGGCGTTCTTGAAGGGGTTTCACGTCACGCGCTCCGGCGAACTGGAGAACACGGTCTTCACAATCCTTTCTCCCGACGGGAAGCGACAGCTCGCACGTGCTTCCCGAGGTGCCAACCAGACATTTGGCGACGTTGCCCGCATGACCAGCACCATGAAACGGATTGCTGCGGAATACACGGCGAAGAAAACGGGCGGGTCCCCTGAACTTCCCAGGATCGCCAACGTGCGGCTGGCAGTCAACATCGCTGCGTGCGATAACCAGCCTCTGGTGCTGGTATTCAGTCCTGACGCCAAGGCCCGTAGGGAACTTGAAACCCGGCTGACAGCACTTGCCTGGGACGAGCGCTTCCTCGGGCAGTTCGTGTATGCGACCGCCTCAACGGCGAAGGAATTGAGCAACCTGGAAGGGGTGAAGATTGAAGCCGGGGTGCTGGTAATTCAGGCCGATCAATTCGGGCTGAAAGGAAAGGTCCTGGCTCAGACTTCCGCCAAAACGCGTGAAGAGTTGATCCAGAGTCTCACCGCGGGGAGCAAACGGTTCCAGCGGGAGGACAGGACATTCAATGGGCATGTCCGCGAAGGGCAGAGAAAGGGAGTCTTCTGGGAGACAATCTTGCCGGTCACCGATCCGATGGAGTTGCGCGCTCGCGAACGTGGTCGGAGTTTGGGACCAAAACCCGAGTGAGCATCTGCAAGATGGAACAGGCCTCCAGTAGATCCATCTCGCCGCGTTGATTGCGGCACACCTTTCCTCTGGGATCGGCCTCTCCTGGGCCGATCCCGCACCCTTCACGATGGGTTGGACAAGGTCACCCCTACATTTGCTCAGGCTCTCCTCCAGCTTCAGCCGACTCTCGCCAGGTCCACGAAGACGACGTGAGAGGGATTTCCAACCGGCGTGTAGTGACCTGTAAACGTCAGGCTGCCTGTCTTGCGATCCACCTTGAAGACCGTGACATTATCGGCACGCTGATTACAGCAATACAGGAAGCGTCCAGTGGGATCGAAAGTGAAACTGCGCGGGTAATCTCCGCGTGTCCACTCTTCCCCGATGTATTTCAGAGTGCCGGTTGCTCCCACGGCGAAGCAGGCGATGCTGTCGTGCAGGCGATTCCCAGCGTACACGAACTTGCCGTCGTCGGAGACCAGGATTCCCGAGCAGAAATTGCTCCCGGCGAATCCGGGGGGGAGGGTGGAGATCGTTTGGCGCGCAGTGAGTCGACCGGCGTCGTAGTCGAACAGGACGACCGTGGATCCCTCCTCCTGAATGGAGTAGAGCCACTTGCCGTTGGGGTGAAAATGGAAATGGCGTGGACCGTCGCCAGGAGGGAGTGAGACGTGGTCGTACGCGTTCAATTCCCCTTTTTTCTCGTCGAACTTCCAGAGGAAGATCCGATCCAACCCCAGATCGACATGGAGTACAAAGCGCCCCGAGGGATCGGCCTGGATCATGTGGGCGTGTGTGCGATCGTGTCCACTAATGGCGAAACTACCCGGAGGAGCGTTCTTGGCTCTGGTGGGTCCAATTTTGCCTGCATCACTCCTGGTATCGGTAGCCTCGCCAAGACGCCCGCCCTCAAGGATGGGCAGAACGGCGATGGATCCACCAAAGTAGTTGGCGACCAGAAGGAACTTCCCGGAGGGATGCATGCTCACATAGGTGGGGCCCGCTCCCCCGGATTTCACCGTGTTGAGCAACTTGAGTTTCCCATCCGCGCGCTCGATGGCAAACGCGCTGACGGAACCCACCTTCTCCTTTCCCACCCGATCCGTCTCATTGGCGGAATACAGGCAAGTTCCTGCCCGGTTCAGAGCCAGACAACTCGGGCTCGTGCCCATCTCGTGGATGCCAGCGGAGGTCAACGCTCCGGTGTCGCGATTGACCCGGAAGAGGTGGATCCCCCGGCCATTCCCGGGCGGAAGGTCGACCTGGGTCGGAAGGGTGTCACGGAGTGGGGAGCTAAACGTTCCGACATAAGCGAGGAGCGGTTTCGCCTCGCCGGGGTCAGCCTGGAGGAGTCCAAGGGGTGCGGCAAGGACGGCTGAGGTCTTCAGAAAGGAACGGCGCGAGCTGGCAGATGGCTGCATCATTGAATCGCCTGGGTGGTGGGATTGGGCGTGGGAATTGTAGTCACCCACCTCCGTCCGGCAAGGCGAGTGATTCTGACGGCGGAACGGACGGGGCGCACCGGCTCGCCTCAAGGTGAGCATGTGAAGGAACGGTTCGAGTCCTCTATTCGTTGCTTGCGGTTGAGTTTGATCAGTGCACGAGCCTGAGCCCCGCGACCCGAGCGGCAAGAGAATGGCTGCAAATCAGGGCCCATTCCCGGTCCGGTTTGCTGAACCTTCTGTACCACCAGGACCGACATCATCAACTGCAGACTAAATGAGAGTCCCCCGGAACCGACGGGGAGGGAGAGGAAAAGTATGCACCCAGGCATGCACCTGAGAGGGGCGCCGAGGTGCATCGGTCGGCAGCATCAGGCACCGGACAGGGGGGTAATGTCAGAGGGAAAGATGATCGTAGGTACCAAAAGAGAAAGCCTCCTGGCGCCGATCGGCATCAAGAGGCATCGTTCTCCATTAGCGAGGGCGACGGGACTCGAACCCGCAACCACCGGATCGACAGTCCCAACACGTCGAGTTACAAACCAATGATCTACAAGCACTTCAGGCTGAACAAGAGTTGCGGTTGCACACAGGTTGCACAGAGCGGCCCGACCTTCCACCCGACCTGGCCGCGCTCGTGACCGCGTGGCCGACGCTGCCCGAACCCATCCGTCGCGCTATCGTTGCTCTGATCGACGCGCTGCCTCCGTCACCAGGGGGCGCGCGATGAAGCCGACCTGCGCCAGATAGCCGAGGGGTTCGCCGTCGAAGCCGACGCGTGCAGCGGTCGCTGCTGCTACCATGACTAACCATGCAGGCTGTCGCAACGCAGGAACGGCGGGACCGATTAATCGGCCGCAAAACGGAGGAACTCGGCGATGAGAAGTGAACGATCGACCAACGGGCAATTCGCGCCGGGGAATCCCGGCGGGCCAGGTAGGCCGCGCCGCGCCGTCGAACGGGAGTATCTGGCAGTGCTGGCTGACACCGTGCCGTTGGACACCTGGCGCGCCATCTGTCAGTCCGCCGTGGAGGCCGCGAAGAACGGCGACGCGAAGGCCCGCGACTGGCTGGCGCGCTACCTGATCGGCAACAGCCCGGCAAACCTCATGACCCTGGCCGCCGAGGAACACGCCGGGATCACGGTAGAGAAGGAAATCGAGAAAACTCTCACACGACGCGCAAGGCACGAAGCCATCGAAGCGATGCTCAT
>JAKOSN010000139.1 GCA_029777335.1 Planctomycetota bacterium | reverse complement strand
TGCTCGCAAAAGACAAAGAAGCGACGGAGACAGGAACCGGCGCCCCGCAAGCGGCCGAGTCCCGTTCGGATGCCTCCTCGCTCAAGTTCTTCGTTTCGTTCCAGGAGGGGACCACGGAAGAAAGCATCGACCGGTGGTTTCAGGATCTGCATGCGCGAAAGGGCGACGCTGATTCTGGGTGGTACAGCGTGGAAGTCCCGCGGCCGCCCCAACAGCCGACCGAGCGCTTCATCGAGGGGCTCAAGAGCGTCAAGATCATCAAGGCGGTCGCGACCAGTCGAACTCGCCTGCCTGCTGCACGGTAAGTCGGCGTTACCGGCAGATGTTCCCGCCGTTTGAATTTCTTGCAGACGCGGGGTGTCCATTTCTGCTACATGTGAATGTGAGTGTATCCTACCTGGGGTAGGAGGGAGGGACGCCCTCCTACCTCTTCGTGGCTGACAGCGACAAACGACTGCAGGTGGCCTGATGTCGGATTTTTTCCAGAACGGGGTCGTGGCAGTGCTGCATCGGTTGGGATCTCCCAACCTGGCGCAGCTCGAAGCCGACCTCCGCCAGCATGCCTCAGCCAATCCGATCGCACTGGTCCTTCCCTGTCTGTATTCCGAGCTCTCACGTCCTGCCTTGAAGCGGATCGTGACGATTCTGCAAGACGTCCCCTATCTCAATGAAATCGTCATCTCCCTGGATCGGGCCTCCGCGCTCGAATTTCGGTATGCCAAGGAGTACTTCTCTCTGCTGCCCCAGCGGGTTCGGTTGATTTGGAACGATGGCCCCGGCATGCAGGAAATTTTTCGGACGCTGGAATCGCAGGCGATCGACATCGGGTTGCCCGGCAAGGGGCGGGGGTGCTGGATGGCCTTCGGCTACGTCCTCGCGCGGGGGCAAAGCAATGTGCTGGCGCTCCACGACTGCGACATACTCAGTTATACGCGGGACTATCTGGCGAGGCTCTGTTACCCCATCGCCAATCCCAATCTCGGCTATGAGTTTTGCAAGGGCTACTACAGCCGGGTGACCGACCAGATGCATGGGCGCGTCACCCGGCTCTTCTTTACGCCCCTGATCCGAAGCCTCCAGCGCCTCGTCGGTCCGCATCCGATGCTGACCTTCCTGGACAGTTTTCGTTACCCGCTCGCGGGAGAGTTCGCCATGGTCCGCGATTTGGCCTGGATCAATCGCGTGCCAGGCGATTGGGGGTTGGAAGTGGGGGTGCTGTCTGAAATCTACCGGAATTGCGCCTTACGGCGGATCTGCCAGGTGGACATCGCCGATGCCTACGACCACAAGCATCAGGACCTCTCCGCGGGCGATCCGAACGCCGGACTCCTGAAGATGTGCGTCGATATCACCAAGGCCCTGTTCCGGAACCTCGCGAGCGAGGGGATGATTTTGTCCGAGGGTGTCCTCAGAACCCTACAGGCGACCTATCTTCAGGCCGCACAGGAGGCAATCGGACGGTATGAACACGACGCCGCGATCAATAGCTTGCGATTTGATCGCCACGAGGAGCGCAAAGGTGTCGAGGTTTTCTTGAATGGTATGAAGCTTGCCACGGATTCGTTCTTAACGGATCCTCTGGGTGTACCTATGATCTCCAACTGGAGCCGGGTGACCGCCGCGGTGCCGGACAT
>JAKOSN010000138.1 GCA_029777335.1 Planctomycetota bacterium | reverse complement strand
TTCAGAAACACATGCTGCCCCATGATGGGGTAATCGCCCTTGAGCACGTTCTGCTGATACGGATCGTACCATTTCCCCAGTTCATAGGGATAGTCGTCGGGAAGCGCATGGCCGCGGTCATAGCGGTCCCATTCGGGGAAACCCACGCGCCAGCGATCCTCCATCGGGACAAAGTCTGCGGTGGGGCTCACCGTGGGGGTTACGCTCGACCGCCCGGTAAAACCAAGCGGAGGGTCCACAGGATAGAGAAACGGCGTGGTTTCCGCAGCCTCGGGGACGGGAACAAAATCAGCCGTTCCCGGGGCCGAGGGAGATTCAATGGGGCGCTCAAGGATTTTCCCGCCGCTGGAAGGCGCCGATTCTCCTGGAGTTTCCGCAGGCTGAGCAAACGGGGTAAAATCCTGTGCGCGGCTGAAACTCGCCACCAGGGCGAGAACAATCCATGCCCAGCGATGGGCTCCCTTGCTTCGCATCATGCGACAGGCTCCCCGCGATTAAAGACTTCGAGCCTTGTGGCGACGTACTGTTTCGCGCTTGATGATCTCGATTGATCTCATCGGTCAAGGAGATTACCGGTCTTGAAGGTTGTAACGGAATTGCCTGTTAGATGAACCAGGTAAGAGAGTCCTTCTGCGTAGTTTTCCCTTCCCCAAAGAAGAACTTCAGCAAAAACCCACTGGCGAAAAGAAATCCTCGATTCAGTTTAACGATTGTGCCGATCATAACGAGGTTGAGGATCCCGTCTGCGCTCCGGGGGAAGGCGTTCGCCGAGGTCATGGAGCCCTGTTCAGGGGGAGTACGATGCGTCCACTGCAGCTGGAGAACCTTGAGGGTCGCGACTTGCTGTCCGCGGTGCCCTCACTCGTCGGCAGCACGCTCACGGTGGATGGAAGCCCGTTCAACGATCGCATTGAGGTGTCACTGGATCCGGCGACCAATCAGCTGGTGGTCAGCGACAATGGCGTGGCCATTCAGCGCTTCAATGCGGGGAGCGTTGCCTCCATCGTGATCAATGGGGGCGACGGCAACGATCTCCTCGTCATCGATCCCGGCGTGACGCAGGCGGTGGTTCTCAATGGCGGCGGCGGACTCACTCGATTCTCCAGGGATGGCGGAGATTTCCTCATTCAACGAGGAGCCGGACTGGGCCAGTTGAACGGCGGGGCGGGAAACGATCGCCTGCTCGCTGGTCCCAACGGGGACGTGCTCAATGGCGAGGCTGGCAAGGATGTACTCCAGGGCGGGCCGGGAAGCAACACGTACACCGGGGGCGCCGATCGCGATACCTTTTATGGCATCCTCGGTCAGGACACCGTGACCGATCCGATGCCGGAAGATCGCGATGTGCGTGGCTTACCGCCTTTTTCCGCCATCAACGATCCCTTCTTTGGGCTGACTCCCTCGCCAACGGTGACGTTGACCACCCAGGAAGTGGACACCCTCTTGAAGCGGGCCACGGCAGCCACCGCCAGTAACGACGGCATCATGGTGATTGTGGATCGGGGCGGACGCATCCTTGGGGTGCGCATGGAAGATGGCGTGGCGCCGCAGGTCGCCAACGATCCCTTCATGCGTGTCTTTGCCATCGATGGCGCGGTCGCCCTGGCGCGCACTGCCGCCTTTGCCGCCAATAACCAGGCGCCGATCACGAGCCGCACCTTCCAGAACACCAGCGAAACAACCTTAACCCAGCGCGAGATCGAATCGATTCCCAGCATCACGGATCCCAACTCCACCTTGCGTGGCCCCGGGTTTGTCGGTCCGCTGGGGATCAATGGCCACTTCCCTCGCGGTGTCGCTTACACCCCGCAGGTCGATCAGTTCGCCATTGAACACACCAATCGCGATAGCCTCTACGCCGTGGGGGTGGATAACATCAAGGGGGCCAACAACGGCCAGGCCCCTGGGGACGATGTCCTTTTGCAGGAACGGTTCAACGTTAACCCCCAGTACATCCCCGATCGCATCAAGGATCCGGGACAGACCAACGATCCGCTCGGCCGTGCCACGGTCCTGGCCCCTCCAGAATCGTATGGGGCCGCCTCGGGCATTCTGCCTTATGCCCAGAGTCGCGGACTCGGTACCCTGCCTGGCGGAGTTCCCATCTACAAAAAAGATCCCGCTACGGGTCAACTGGTTCTCGTGGGTGGCATTGGCGTCTTCTATCCCGGGAAAACCGGATACGCCACTGAGGAGAACTCCGCGCTCGCTTCCAACTTCGACCCCAGCAAACCCGATCGTTCGCTCGAAGCGGAGTATGTGGCCTTTGCGGCGCTCGGCGGCAGCAGCGGTTCCGGGTTCACCGTTGGCACTCTCGGGGGCGTGCCCGCGCTCCCCAACTTCGATCTTCCCTTCGGACGAATCGACCTGGTCGGCATCACCCTCGACATCTTCGGGCCCAAGGGGTTGAACGGGCCGTCGATTCTGGTGGCCAATGGGCGTTCGCTGGGACCGGGGGCGGTCAATGGCACCTTGCAACCGCTCATTAACCCAGGCCCGGACAACCTGATCAACGGCGTGAACGACACTCCTGGCGCGTTGTTGCTCAACGGCACCCCGGTTCCGGAAGGCTTCCTGGTCCAACCGCACGACGCCGCCGATGGATCGCTCACCGCCGACGAGGTGCGCCGGATGCTCTTCCAGGGGGTATCGCAGGCGCTGGTGACGCGCGCCGCCATCCGCTTGCCCCTCGATTCGCCGACCAGCATGGTGATCACCGCCACCAGCCCCTCGGGAGAGGTCCTGGGGCAGTTCCGCATGCCTGACTCCACCGTGTTCAGCATCGACGTCTCCACCGCCAAGGCGCGCAACGCCTATTACTATGCCAGTCCGGCCCTGCAACCTGCCGATCAGGTCGCCGGGGTGCCCAGGGGAGTCGCCTTCACGGCGCGTACCTTCCGCTACCTCAGTCTGCCGCGCTTCCCCGAAGGGGTCGATGGGGGACCGCCGGCCCCGTTCTCTCAGTTGAACGATGATCCTGGGATCGATCGCACCACTCCGCTCTTTGTCAAACCGGTGGTGCCCCAACAGATCTACTACGATGTGGTCGGCACAGGGTTGCAGGTTGGCCCGCGCGCACCGGCTTCTCAGTTCCAGTCACCCTTTGGCTACGACGCCTTCAATCCGGGAACCAACTTCCACGATACGCGCAACACCGGGGCGACGATGGGCAATGCCGCCTTCCAGAATCCGCTCCTCAATCGCAACGGGGTGGTCTTCTTCCCGGGGAGTTCGCCGATCTATCGCAACAACGGCCTGATTGGCGGGCTCGGCGCCTCGGGCGACGGGGTTGATCAGGACGATGTGATCACCACAGCGTCGATCAAGGGCTTTGATGTCCCCGCCGAGTTGCGGGCCGACCAGTATTTCGTGAGCGGGGTGCGGTTGCCGATGTACAAGTTCAATCGGCAGCCGAACATCAACCCCTATGGCAGTTCCAACCTGGGGAACACCACGCTGCGGTGAGCCGCGGTACGACTGTTAGCAAGGGCGAGCCGGGGTGCCAGCCCACGGAGAGAGGGCCTCTCCTGGGGCAGACCGTCCCGGCTCGCCATCTTTTCAGCAAGGAGGAACGGGAATGGACTCGCGGAAGTCGAGGTCCCTTCTGCCGCTGGTGCTGCTGGCCGGTGTCCTGGTGACAGCGGCGGGGCGGGCGGAGGAGCCGGACCCCTGGCATCCCTGGCGCTTGCGTCCCTGGCCAGGGAAGCAACCGTATGGCAAGGGATGCCCGGTGCCACACACCTTCGAGCGGGCAGGCTACCCGTGCAAGGTCTCGCGCTGTGCCCAGCCGACCAACAATTGCCGTTACACCGGCTATCAGGTTGGGGGCGGCAGCGCGGTGCGTGGCACTGGGCCGACCACCCAGGAAGGCACCTGGGGGTGGGACTACGTGGGCGGACAATGGTTCCATCCACGCGTGGTCCTCAACTGGTGCCGTTCGCGCTATCAGGGTGGGACGGAAGGATACAAGACCGATGGTCCCCGTGTTCCCGATCTTGGCCCGCTGGTGAATGAGATCCGTAAAGGTCCTCATTGTCTGCGGGGCCATGAACCCGGCGCGGAATGACCGGTTGCAGCAACGCGAGCGTGAGCGTCCTGGCACATCCCTGCTCACTGCTCGCGATCTTCGGCCTCGGGGAGCGGCGCCGCGCCGGGTGGCGGCGTCCCGCGCCCAGCGCGAATGTAGTCCGCGCGCATCCGCTCATATTCGGCAGGCGTGACGCGATCAAGGTCGGTGGCGCCGCCCTTCCCTCCCTGTTGAAAAAGCTGTTTGAGAAAGGGCACACACCATCCGCACCCCGTGCCGGCCCCGCCGCATTGCGACAGCTGACTCGCCACGCGTGGTTTCTCGACCCGGATAAATTGCAGCAACTTGCGCCGCGAGACATGAAAGCAGTAGCACACCTTCACCTCGCGTTCGGCACGCTCTGGGGATGATTCATTGCCAGGAGTGGTCATGCTGGGTCCTCCCCAGTGGAAAGCGGCTTGATGGTGCTCCCCTTCACACATTCTATAATGAGCAAGACCGACCGTGGAAGCCGTGCCCTGTTCATCCAGGGGTGCTGAACCTCGACTCGTATGCGCTCGCAACCATCATGGAACCGCCAATTGTCCTCTGTGGCCTGGGCCGCGTCGGCTGGCGCATCCTTCACTATCTCCGCACCACGGGATTGCCGCTGGTGGTGATTGACAACACGCTCGACCCGGCAGATCCGCGCCTGGAGGAAATCCGGCTGATCCGGGGCGATTGCCGACGCCGCGAAACGCTCGAACAGGCCAACATTCACGCCTGTCGCGGCGTGCTGATTGTCACCAGCGACGACCTGGTCAACATCTCCACCGCGCTGATGGTGCGCAGCCTCAATCACGAGGTCCGCATCGTTCTGCGCGTCTTCAACGAGAACCTCATCGGTCGGCTGGGGCATGCGATTCAGAACATCTTTCCCATGAGTACGTCGGCTCTGACCGCGCCGCTACTGGCTGCCAAGGCGCTCACCGGGCAGGCGGTTGGCACCATCAAGGTGGGCGGTCCCGACGAGGAGCGCCGGCAAGTCGCCCGCTTCACGGTGCCGCATGACTCGCATCTGCGCGGGCAACCGCTGTCTCGCATCGCGGCCCGGTTTCATGCGCAGATCGTCGCGCACTTGCCGGCGGGCGAGCCAGCACGGTTTCTCCTTGAGGTCGACGAAAACACTCCCCTGCGGGCGGGCGATCAACTCGTGGTCTGCGGCGCCCCCCATCATCTCGCCCCGCTGCTGGCGCATGGCTACGACCGCTCCCGCGACCTGCGCTGGGCCAGTTGGTTCCGCCGCAATGGCCGCATGCTCCTGCGCACGCTCCGCGAAGTCGATCTCTCCGTGAAGATCTGCACCGCCGTCCTGTTGAGCGTGGTCGCGATCAGTGTGCTTGTCTTTCGCACGGTCGCCAAGGCCCACGGGGTGGCCGATCCGCTCTATCGCGTCATCAGCCTGATCGCCACCGGCGCCGATATGAAAGCCGAGGGTTATCCCGACGAGTTGAAGATCTATGTCAGCGTGCTCCGCATCGTCGGCGCGGCCCTGACCGCGGCGTTCACTGCCATCGTCACCAATTACCTGGTACGTGCCAGCCTCGGAGGCGTTCTCGAAGTTCGCCGGATCCCCGATGGCGGACATATCGTTGTCGCAGGCCTGGGGTCGATCGGTTATCGCACGGTTGAGGAGCTCCTGCAGGCGGGCGAACGGGTGGTGGCGATCGAAACCAGCCGCGACAATCGCTTTGTTCCCACGGTGCGCCGCAAGGGGGTGCCGGTGATTCTGGGCGATGCCACCCTTGGCGAGGTCTTGCGTCAGGCCAACGCTGGCACGGCGCGCGCGATTGTCGCCTGCACCAGCAACGATCTGGTCAACCTGGAAGTCGCCTTGCTGGCGCGTGAACTCAACCCCCACCAACGCGTCGTCCTCCTGCAGTCCGATCCGCATCTTGCCCAGCTTCTGCGCGACGCCGCCAACGTGCGTCTGGCCGTCTCCGTGCCTGTGCTGGCCGCCCCCGCCTTTGTCGCGGGATTGTTCGGCGACCGGGTGCAAAATGTCTTTCTGGTTCACGATCACATTTTAGCGGTTCTCGATCAGGTCATCACTCCGCAAGACGGGCAACTGGCGGACCAATCGGTGCGCGCAGTCGCCATCGATCACCGCCTGCTGCCGATCACGGTTCTGCCGGCCCACGGCGGCCCCCCGGTGCGCAATCCGATGAATGCGCGCCTCATGCCGGGAGATCGCCTGATCGCAATCATCTCTCTTACGGACCTTGAAAGTCTCTTGAAACGAAAACCCGTCCTCCGCGAATGGGCCGTGGATGTGACCGCCTATCCCCCGGCTCAGCGGGAATGGCTGCAGATGCTCGTTAGCTCCTCGTTAAAACTCGAAGAAAAGGCGGCTGATGCGGCCCTGGAGCAACTCCCGCTGCGCTTGCAATCGCGGCTGACCAAGGGGCAGGCTGAGGATTTGCTGGCAATGCTCCAGCGTGAACGGATCTCCGCCGTGCTGGAGCGTGTGCCCGTTTCCGGATCGTAAAACGCGCCGTTCTCCCCGCTACAACCTGCGCCGTCGCGGCTGATTGCGCGTGCGCCGCGTCGCGGGTTGGCGGCGCACCCAGCGGATGTACTTCTGCAACTCCGGCGCCTGACGCAGTTCGGGCAGCGTTGGATAAAGGCTCGCCAGCGTTTCGTTCGTGTAAGTGGCGTGGACCATGCTGTGGCACATGCTGCAGAGCAATTCCACATCCGCGGACGTTCCGCCTTCCTGCCGCGGCAAGCAGTGATGCCGGGTCAACTGGCGTGCTTCAAACCCACGGCCACACAGGCCGCAGGGAGTGGTGAGGAATTCGTCCATTGTTCTCATCGTTGCGGAGCGTACAACCGGAGTTGATCCA
This sequence comes from Planctomycetota bacterium, assembly GCA_029777335.1. Classification (GTDB taxonomy): domain Bacteria; phylum Planctomycetota; class Planctomycetia; order Gemmatales; family Gemmataceae; genus JAKOSN01. Next base: position 51,310 of record JAKOSN010000138.1, on the reverse strand, counting down.
GCCACTGGCGCGGTTCCAGCGTCATCCGTTCCACCGCGACTGGTTGGTCCGCGTACAATCCCAGCCCCAGTAAATACGGCTGTTTGGCGAGCGTGACGCGCCCGGCCAGGAGAATCCAGTGCGAATCGTTCTGCTCTCCTTCGGGCTTCGGCGTGCAGCGGTGAAACAGCGCACAGAACCCGAGAGGCGAGATCTGCCTGGGCCACAGCCGAATCCGCGGTTGATCCTGTTGCACGACTCGACCCAGCCCGGGAATCATTCGCTCCAGCAATCGATGCAGATCGGTGCCTTCGAGGTTCTCCTCGCGCCCCTGGAGTGCCAGCACCACCAATCGCACCCGCACCGGAATGTGATAATACGCCAGCACCACCTCGCTGGGCGGACCGGGCGGCCAGGGACAACTCGTCAGATCCTCGCGTAGTTCCTCTTCGGTGGTGTCCTTGTGCGGAGTGGTGAAGAGCCGTTTGATTCCCCCCAGTACGCGCTCCACCAGGCGGAGCAGCAGCATCAGCGCGCCGACAATCACCAGCACCAGCACAGCCAGAGTCAGCCAGATGCCATCGCCGAGCAGAAAGGTGCGCACATCAGGCGGAGCCCAGTCGAAAGCGGGCGCCAGATATGGCCCAAGGAAGTCCGCGACCTGCCGGGTGATCGGGATCTCCTCCATTGGAACCTCCTTCGCCGACGGCTCATGAGTTGACGATGCGGAGCATCTCGGCCCAGGAGTTGGCTTCCACCGTGACCCGCCCGCGCGTGGTCGGTTGATCAGTGAGCACCGCCATCCCCAGGAGAACTGGCCGACGTCCTGCGGAGGCTGGCCCGGCAAGCAAGATCCAGCGCGACGGCGTTCCCTCCTTCTCGGGTTTGAGCGTCACCCGATGAAAAGTCGGGGCAAAGCCCTGGCTGCTCAACTGTGACGGCCACACGCGCACGCGCGGTTTATCCTGTTTTGCCACATCACCCAGCCCACGCAACACCTCGTTGAGGATCGCCTCGACCTCCTCTTGCCCGAGCGGATTCCTCCCCACGGGAGCCAGCACAATCAGGCGGATGCGCGCGGGCGTCCCCTGGATCTGCAGCTGCCGTGCACCCGCCAGCGGAGGGGGGGGATACTCCTTCAGATTCTCCTGGAGTTTGGTATCGGGGGAAGGCTCAGGTTTTCGCCGAAAAAGCCGGCGCAGCAGAACCAGCAGGAGCAATCCTCCCACTCCCGCCACGATGGCAAGACCCGTGGTTCCGCGCAGAGGTTCGGGTAACCTGTCCAGAAGAGATGCCTGTGCAAGGAGAGACATGCCACTGCCCCGGCCGAGAAAGAGAAATCTACCGGCGATTCCTCGTATCATCCTGCCGGATCGCGAGCCAGGAATCAAGGAGATACCCAGCGCGGGAGTGAGGCCGCGCACGAGGTTATCCCCACACGCGGCCTCTGAACCGATTTCGTGCGCCAAAGGGCGACCTTAGAAACTCTGGGGGCCAAAGACTGGCACACCCTTCTTGACCGCGTTATCCGCCAGTTCGGGCCAGGCTTTTTTCATCAGATCCCCGATCGGCACCGTGATCATGGGACCATTCTTCATCTGGCAATCGAGGAAGTAGCTGTATTCGGGGCCATGCCGCCCCTGCTTCACCTCCTCGCGCACCGTCATCTGGCGCACATCCTTGTAGTAGACCGTCTCGATATCCTTCGACCACCAGAAGCCGTGAACATTCTGAAAGCGGTCCTTATCCACCGTCACCTTGTCCGTGGCGACCATCGGCGCAATCAGGAGCGCCAGCAGGGGACCGACCACCATGAGAATCCACCCATAGATGGTTCGCCTGCGAATCAACAACCCCAGCGGCACAAACAGCAGACCAAAGAAGCCCACCGCCCAGGGCACCCACCACTGAACCGCGTAGATCGCCCCATCTCCCTGGGGCTGACGACCACAACCCGCCACCAGTAGCAACACCAATCCGGTCATCCAGAGAGGGCAACTCGTGCGCAGCATGGGACCTTCCTGAGGAGAGAATAGAGAATAGCATCAAAGACCCGCTTACACATCCAGTTCCTCGGCCACCGCCCGCACCGCCTGTTCCATGATAAAGCGATAGCGATGGGTGGGATCTTTCCCCAGCAACTCGACGAAAACCTGATCGCTTTCCAACGTCGAATCAATCTGCACCTGGAGCAGAGTCCGTTTGCGCGCATCGAGCGTGGTTTCGGCGAGTTCCTGCACATCCATTTCGCCAAGTCCCTTGAAGCGAGAAACGACAGGCTTGGCGTTAGCCCGCAATCCGGCGAGGATCTCTTCCTTGTGGGCGTCATCGCGTGCCCAGTAGGTCTCCTTGCCAACGTCGATTCGATAGAGCGGCGGCTGCGCCAGGTAAACGTGCCCCTTGCGGATCAGATCGGTCATGTGGCGGAAGAAGAAATCGAGCAGCAGGGTGCTGATGTGATTGCCATCCGCATCCGCATCCATGAGCAGAATGATCTTGCCATAACGCAACCCGCTCAGATCGAACTTGTCGCCGACGCCGGCACCGATCGCAGAAATCAGATCCTTTAACTCCTGATTGGTGAGCACCTTGGCCAAGGGCAACCCCTCGGCGTTGAGGATCTTCCCCTTGAGCGGCAGGACCGCCTGCGTGCGATTGTTGCGTCCCTGCTTGGCCGATCCGCCGGCGGAGTCTCCCTCGACGATGAACAACTCGGACTCCTCGCGCGAGGTAGCCTTGCAGTCCGCCAGCTTGCCAGGAAGATTGGTACGGCGCTGCGTGACCGACTTGCGTTTGACCTCGTTGGCGGCCTCGCGCGACGCCAACCGCGCCCGCGCCGCCATCACGATGCGCCCCACAATCTGGTCGGCCGCCGTCATGTTGGCGTTCAGCCAGCCTTCCAGGCTAGGTCGCACAAAGCCATCGACCACCGCCGTCATTTCAGGGTTATTCAGCTTCTCCTTCGTCTGCCCCTGAAACATCGGCTCGCGCACAAAGACCGAGAGAATGCCGACCACGCCTTCGCGAATATCGTCGGCGGTGATGTTCAGCCCTTTCTCCTTGACATTGTGCGTCTCCATGTAGTTGCGCACTGCCTTCACAATCCCGCTCTTCAGGCCGTTCTCATGGGTTCCGCCGGCCACGGTGCGAATGCCGTTCACATACGAGCGGAACATCTCATCACGTGATTCGGTCCATTGCAGCGCCACCTCGATCCGTTCGCCTTCCTTGCGGCTGAGGGTGAAGACCGCCTCGGTCACCGGCGGTTCGCCGCATTCACCGACCAACCGGCCCAGAAACTCGGGGATGCCTCCGGGATGGGTCAGATCAAGAGTCTCGCCGGTGATCTCGTTCTTGAAGGTGATCTTCAACCCGCTGTGGATGTACGACATGTCCTCCAGGCGCGATTTGATCAGCGCGGGATCGAACTGCGTGGTCTTGAAGATCTCGGAGTCTGGCTCAAAGTAGATGGTGGTGCCGTGCCCGCGTGCCTCGCGCAACCGGGTGAGAGCACTGGTCGCCTTGCCGCGCGAGAACGCTTGCTGCCATTCGTACCCATCGCGCTTGATGGTCGCGACCAGCTTGCGCGAAAGGGCGTTCACCACCGACGACCCAACCCCATGCAACCCGCCTGAGTGCAGGTAGCTATCGCCCTCGCCAAACTTCGCCCCGGAGTGCAGGGTGGTGAGAATCAACTCCACCCCTGGCTTGTTGTACTTGGGGTGATTATCCACCGGGATGCCACGCCCGTTGTCCGACACGGTGATGGCATCCCCCTCGCGGTGGAGGATAACGGTGATGGCATCGGCAAAGCCATTGATGTATTCATCGACTGCGTTGTCCACAATTTCCCAGACGAGATGGTGCAGTCCCTTCTCATCAACGCCGCCGATGTACATCGAGGGCCGCTTGCGCACCGGCTCCAGGCCCTCCAGGACCTGAATCGATTCGGCAGCGGTGTAGCGAGAAGTCACGGTAGTCATGGGTCCGTTCTCGTCCTGTTCAGGCGAAAGCCCTCTCTGCGATGCAATCATAACCGTCGGGCTCAATCGAAAAAGGTCGGCTGGTGCCCATTGGTGTCGGCCTTGCCGTTCCGGTCGTCGGTGCGGTCCTCAACCTTGTCCCAGTCCACCAGTTCGATGGGTGGAGGCACAATTCGAGCAATCTTCGTTCGTTTGCCGAGTTCGTGCCCCTTGCCTCCTCGATTGGTCAACTCGTACTTGCGCCCGGTGAACTCTTTCGTCTTTCCGTCGGTGGTTTCGAGCACCACCCGATCGTGACGATCGGAAATCAACACTCCGCCCAGGCAGGTATCGCCCTCGTCGAGTTTGATCCCCTGGACACCCTTCCCCGCCCCGGCGAGGAGGGTCACATCGTCCAGCCCAAAGTGGACCACACGGGCCGCGGCCGAGACCAGGACCAGGCTTTTTTCCTCGCGGAGAACAGCCGCCAGCACAACGCGATCGCCGTCGACCAGGCGCACATAGCGACGCCCCACCTTGGTTGAGGCGGTGCGGAAGGGCGTGAGGGGGGTGCGCAACGTCTGACCCTGGGCCGTTACCACGAGCAGATAGGGCCCCGCTGGTTCGCCTTCGGACGCGGGGAGATCGGCAGGAGTGAAGCGCTCGTCTGTGGTGATGCAGGCGACAATCTTGACCTGGTCGGCCAGCCGGAAGAACTTGGTGATCGGCTCGCCATACCCGGAACTCGCCGGCACCTCGTTGATGCGCATCGTGTACGCGGTGCCATCATCGGCGAGAAAGATAACGTGATCGAGCGTGCTGCCGGGAACAACCGCCAGCACCTCGTCACCCTCGCGCACTCGGGTTCCCTCCACCGACTGGAGCCGCCCCACCCGCTTGATCCAGCCATCGCGCGTGAGGACCACGTTGGTATTTTCTCGCACAATGTAGGCTTCCGGGTCGAAGTCCGGAGCATCCTCACTGGAGCCCATGCGTGTGCGGCGGCGGTCGCCGTACTTCTCCCCCACCTCGGTCATCTCGTGCTTGACGATCCCCCACAGCGCTTTCTCCGAGGCGAGAATACGTTCGATCTCCGCCGCCCGCGCCTGCTTTTCCTTCAGCTCATCAAGGATTTTGCGGATCTCCATTTGCGCAATCTTGTACAGCTGCGCATCGAGGATCGCCTCGGTTTGCTCGGGGCTCAGGCGGAAGGCGGCGATCAGTTTTTCGGCGGCATCGGCCTTGCCGCTACTTTCGCGGATGATCTTGATGGCTCGATCAAGGGCATTGAAGACAATGCGGAACCCTTCCAGGATGTGAATGCGCCGCTGCAGTTGTTCCAGTTCAAACTGAAAGCGCCGGCGCACGGTACTCAAACGAAAATCGAGGAAGTAGCGCAGGACCGCCTTCAGACCCAGCCGCTCCGGACGCAGTTTCTCCTTGCCCTCGCTGTCGTACACCGGGACCAGCGCGGTCATGTTATAGGAAAAGGTATCCTGCAACTGCGTATGTTTGAACAGATAGGCCATGATGAGGTTGGGGTCGGCCCCTGCCTTCATCTCCAGCGCAATCCGCAGCCCTTCCTTCTCGTTCGATTCGTTGGTCAGGCCGATCAATTGCGGCAGACGCCGATCCTCGATGATCGCCCCAATGTCGGCTTCAAGTTTGCTCTTGTCCACGTTGTAGGGGATCGAGGTGATGACAATCTGCTGTTTGCGCCCGATCTCCTCGACCTTCCACTCCCCCTGGACCTTGATGGTGCCATGGCCTTCCTCGTAGATCGTGCGCAATGTGGCTCGATCGGTAACGACCTTCCCGCCGAGCGGAAAGTCGGGTCCCTTGATCTTGTTGAGCAACTCGGCGACAGTGGCATCGGGGTTGTCGACGAGGTGGACGGCGGCCCGGATCACCTCCCCCAGATTGTGCGGAGGGATGTTGGTCGCCATCCCGACCGCGATCCCGGTGGTGCCGTTCACCAGGAGGTTCGGAAACTCTGCCGGTAGCACCACGGGTTCGAGGCTGGTGTTGTCGAAGTTGGGGCGCATCTCAACGGTACGCTGGCGCAGTTCGCGCAGCAGCGATTCCGAGATGGCGGCGAGCTTGGCCTCGGTGTAGCGGGCCGCGGCGGGGGGATCGCCATCCACCGACCCAAAGTTTCCCTTGCCATGCACCAGCGGGACGCGCATGACAAAGTCCTGCGCCAAACGAGCCAGCGCCTCGTAGGCCGGGGCATCGCCATGCGGATGATAGTTGCCGGTGACGGCGCCGGTGATCTTGGCACACTTGGCCGGCCTTCCCTCGTTGACCAGGTGCAGGTCGTTGTACATGGTGAACAAAATGCGTCGCTGCACCGGCTTGAGCCCATCGCGAACGTCGGGCAAGGCGCGCGCGTTGATCACCGAGACCGCGTAGTTGAGGTAGCGCCGTTGCGTTTCGCGCGCCAGTGGCACCGGGTGAATGGTTTCGGCCATGAATCATCTCTCCCCGAATTCAGCCTCAATCCTATCTCCAGGATTGTAGCAGCCCCGGTGCCCGCGTCCTAGCTCAGTTCTATTTTGACCAATCCGCCACAAGATGATATTTTTCATGATCTTATGATCGACAACCTGAAAAGGAAACTTCAGCAATTGTGTTCTAACGTACAGTATAACAGAAGAGGTGAGGGAGAGAACAAGGGGAGTTGGCGAGAACTTTGGGAACCAATCCAGCGCGGGCAACGTCTGAACGAATAACGAGCGAACTTGCGCCCTGGCAGGGATTGAATCTGTTTGACAGGGTCTTCGGAACGGCTCTAAGATACACAAGAAAGACTCCGGGGAAACCCGTACCATTCTTCGACCACAGTTGTGCTACAGGGGGATGATCGATGACCCAACCATCCGCGCCCGGTCGGCGATCCTGGCGCTCACTCGCGATGCTGCTAGGAACCTTGTTGACGGGTGGCTTGCTCATTCAGGCTGTCCCTGCTCAACAGAAGACTCCCCCCAAGAGCACGGCGCCCGCCCGCCCCACCCCGGCCCGCCCGCACCTCATCACGCTCCCCTCGGGAACGAGCAGCGATGTCGGCGAGGTCGTGGAATTGATCAACACCAAGCTGGAAGAAGGGTGGAAGGAGAACAAACTCGAACCGTCGCGCCCCACCACCGACTACGAGTTCATTCGCCGCGCCTCGCTCGACATCATCGGCCGCATCGCCACCGCCAAGGAGATCGAAGAGTTTCAGAGAATGCCGGCCCGGTATCGTCGCTCGATGCTGATCGACAAACTCCTTGCCAGCCCTGAGTACGCCCGCCACTGGGCCAACCTGTGGTCGAACTGGCTGCTCACCCGCTCGGGCCCCTTCGGCCGCGGGGAATATCACGAACAACTCACAACCTGGCTCGAAGAACAATTCGCCCTGAACAAGCCCTACAACGAGATCGTTACCAGGTTGGTCACCGCCAAGGGCAAGAACACCGAGAACCCCGAGGTGAACTTTATCCTGGCTCATGTGGGCGAGCCGGTCCCGGCGGCCAAGCGCCAGTCAGACGGCTATTTCGAGATGGTGCCGATCACCTCGCGCATGACCCGTCTCTTTCTGGGTGTGCAAACCCAGTGCACCCAGTGCCATGATCACCCCTTCGACGCCAACCTGAAGCAGACCCACTTCTGGGGGGTGAATGCCTACCTGCGCCAGATCAATCGCCAGGGGACTCCCCCGATGGTCGGGCAGCGCGTCCAGACGCGCGTTCCGCTGACCCTGGTCGAGGACGACAATGTCAACCGGAACGCGGTGGTTGTTTACGAGAAGCGTAACGGCGTGATCATGGAGACCAAGGCGCAATTCATCGACGGCACGAAACTCGCCAGCGATGTCAAGTCGCGCCGCGAGGAACTCGCCAAGTTGATGGTCGCCCACGACAACTTCCCGCGTGTCGCGGTCAACCGCATGTGGAGCGTCTTCTTCGGCAAGGGGTTCTGCAACCCGGTGGATGATTTCAACGAACAGAACCAGATCACCAATCCCGAACTGCTCAACGAGGTCGCCAAGAAGTATCGCCACTACGGGTTCGACCAGAAGAAACTGATTCGCTGGATCTGCAATAGCGAAGCGTATCAACTGAGCTGCGTCGCCAACAAGACCAACGACGCGACCGACAAGGAAGTGTTCTTCAGCCGCATGATTCTGAAATCGATGAGCCCCGAACAGCTCCTCGAATCGCTGCTGACGGCGACCGGATCCCAGCAAGGGAAGGATGCCCGCAAACAACTGCGCGATCGCTGGATGAACAACCTCGTGGCCAACTTTGGCGATGACGAGGGGAACGAGGTCAACTTCAATGGGACGATCGTCCAGGCGCTTCTGATGATGAATGGCACCGATATCAACAGCGCGATCAACGACGCCAATGGCACGGTGGCCACGACCTTGAAGAACTCCCGCTCATTCGCGGCGCGCGTGAACACCCTGTACCTTGCCGCCCTGAATCGTCCGGCGACAGCGGCCGAGGTGCGGCGCATCGCCGAGAAGATGCGTCTGCGACCGCAGTTCGCGGACAAGAGCGAGGCCCCCCCCTTCCAGGATCTCTTCTGGGCGCTGCTCAATAGCAACGAGTTTCTGTTGAATCACTGAGATCCGCACCAGAGGCAGCGAGAGCTGCTGTACGCGAACGGGGAGTCGCTGGCTGACGCTGAGAATCTCGGCGTCGCCCACCGGCTCCCCGTTTCGCGTTTCATTCTGCCTCCTCCCCCTGCTCGACCCCGAACCGTTTCATCACAGCCCGGAGCGTGGTCGCGACCTCAGCCAATTGCTCCGGAGACGCTGTGGGGCCCGCCAACCCTTGCCAGGTGAATGCGAGAGGGATCCCCGCATTGGCGAGCGCGCGGTTGCATTGTTCCCGCACGCGCTGCCCCCAGACCACTCCATAACGATCCCGAAAATCGAGCCAGAGCTGATCGACGGCGGCATGTCGCTCCGGCCGTGGCCTTGCCAGCAGGAACGCGACCCACGGGGTCAGCACGAGCGACAATGCAGAGAGAATTTCTCCGCCGAAAAGATCCCTGGCGGGCGCCGCGAGATGAAGTAATTCGCGAGCGCAGCTCCATCCGACGAACAGAGCCGGGAGGCCCAGTCGAGTGGGAACGTAGTTGAGCAAGCCAAAGAGGAGCGTTGCCCCCAGAAAGAGAAGCCAGGGGGTATCCAATCGGGGTTGGCCCCACCCCTGCGCCACCGGGAGCAACAACGTGACCAGCAACCCAACCACGACAAAGTTCCAGGCCGCTTCTCCGGGGCGTCGGGCTCCCAGCACCATGGTCGCGGCACAACCCGTCAGACACAGGGCCAGATAGCGAAGCACAACGGTGAGAGCCAGGTTGTTCGCGGCGGCTGACCCAAAACTGAGAAGCCAGGCGGTCCAGGCAACCGCGGCCCAGGCAATGGCGTGGGTGAGGGTGGTTCGGCGGTTGGCATGCCAGGCGCGCGCGAGCGGATAAAAGCCCGTCAAAAGCAACAAGACACACACCCAGGGCATCATGGACCTCTCATGAGGCGGGCAGATCATCTCGACAACAAGGGCAGGTCCCAGGATAATGCGGCGAGGAAGGTTGCTGGGAAGGGGGCCGTCCTCCCTTGCCGCGTCGGTTGCAGGAGGCACGAATGGCCACGAGGCACGCGCGCTGGGTCCCGCTCTCGTTACCGCGGCGGTTTATCACCGATCTGGTCGAGCGCGCACGGCAGGTGCCCCTGACCACCATTGTGCGGCACATGGCTCTGGCGCCGGTGGTTTCCGCGCGCCGAGCCGCGGTGGCCCGCCCCGGCTGGTGCGCCCTCTTTGTCAAGGCGTATGCCCTGGCCGCCCGACGCTTGCCCGAACTGCGGCGCTGCTATGTTCCCTGGCCGTACCCTCATCTGTACGAACATCCTCTCAACGTGGCCTCGGTGGCGGTGGAGCGACGCGTCCTCGACGAAGATGCCGTCTTCTTCGTTCATGTGCGCGCGCCCGAGGAACAAACCCTCTGGCAACTGGAGCATTATCTGCGCAAGTGCAAGGAACGGCCACTGGAGGAAAGCGCGCTCTTCCGGCGGATTCTGAAAACGAGCCGATGGCCGTGGTGGGCTCGCTGGGGGATCTGGTACTACATTCAAACCTTCTGCGGCTACGATCGCGCCCGCCATCTGGGGACATTTGGGGTCAGTGTTGTCTCCGGATTTGGTGCGGTCAGTCCTGTTCTCCTCACCCCAATCACCAGCGCACTCAACTACGGAGTGATCGACGCCGAGGGTCATGTGGATGTCCACCTGACGTTCGATCACCGCGTCCTCACCCCCGGCAACGCCGCCCGGGCGCTCGCCGAGGTGGAGAAGCTCCTGTGCGAGGAAGTCTGCCAGGAACTGCGCCTCACTTGCGGGGCGGAGTCAGCTTCAGCGGCAAGCGAGGATGCAGCCTGAGTTCCCGGGCGATCGCCTCAGGCTGATGGCCGGCACTCAGCAGCGCGGCACTGAGCCCGGAGGCAAACCCCGCCGCGAACCCCGAGCCACCCCCGTCGGTCATGCCAGAAATCCCGAGCCGATCCTCGGTCAAGGCATGTGGCCGAGGCGACAACTCCAGCAAGTAGGGTGCTCCTTCCACCGTGTAACTCTGAGGTTTCCCCGCGCTGTTCAGCGCCCCCACAGTGAGAACGTGCTGCGCATCCGCCGGAACCCCGAGACACCCGGTGGTGGTCGAGTAACTGGCGAGAAGCGGACGCCCTGTGGTGACGTTGGCCTCGATCAGCAAACGGGGCCGGATCTCTCCCTGGCGCTGCGTCAGTGGCAGCGCTGGCGTATCGGGAGGAGTGATGCGGTCCGGTATCACCCCTTCCACCCGAACGCAGTAGCGCACCCCAGCCTCGGCGACGAATTCCACCGCATGCTCGTAGAGGGCGAATGTCTCCGCCTGATGAAGCTGTTCCGGGAGTGCCGTCGATTCCCCGACGACGGCCAGATCATCGCTGGGTTGTTTCGTTCCCGTGGGGTCGAGTTGCTTCAACACAACGATGCGCAGATCGGTCAGCGGTTGTCGATAAGGAGTCCCCTGCTTCCCCTCGTCGGGATCGTGAACTTCTCGCCATTGCAGCGAGAGACGCACCCGGGTTTGTGCCGGGAACGCGGCGCTGGTCGCCCCTTGCCAGGGCTGCCAGGCCAGGAAGTTGGTTTCTCGATCCCAGGTGCCAGCGACCAGCGGCTTTTCAGAGGGGAGAAAGCCCATGCGCCCATTCCCATCCTCGTCGAGGAAGAGTCCTGTCCACGCCTGCCCAGGAGTGTTATCAGCCGCCTGCCACCACAGGGTGGTACAGGGTAACAACTCGTCGATGAGCTGACTCAACGCACTGGTACCCGCGACAGGGAACCCGGCAGTCCACGTCAAGCCACAGACAACAACCTGCGTCTGCTTGAGGGTTTCCAGCTGCCGGCGATGCATCAAAAAACGATCAATACGCTGCAGGAACTCCGTTTCATCCTTCTCGAACTGAGCCTCCTTCTTGAGATACTCGTCGCGCCGTTGCTGGCGTTTTTTCAACTCGGGATCGGATTGCGGGAGATTATCGCTGAAGAGATCCTGCACTTCCCGTCGTTCCGCATTCAGATTCCGCCGGCGAGAATTGAGCAGATAGCGCATCAACGACAGATCGTCGTTGCGCTGCACCAGCGCTTCTGAGAGGGCAGGTTGCCCCGCAATCCGGCGCACCACAACCCCCAGCATGGGCAACGACGAGGGATCGATACGAATCAGCGTGAGTTCGGCCTCGGGTGCGGCCAGCAACGCCGCGAGCGCCAGCTTGGTCCCCGCCCCCAGGGTGGTGGCCGGACCGAGATCGGGATCGGGGAGCAAGGACTCATTGCGTTCACGGGTGAAATCGATCAGCCGTGTGCTCGCCGGCAAGCGCTTCCCTTTTTCGGTCTCCCACCCGCGGAAATCCCCATCGATGATCGCCAGGCGAACCTTTTTCCCCTTTTTACCCTGCTTGTGCAGGACATCGAGCCCCACACGTTTCAGAACGTCGTCGGATTTCGCAGAATCATTGGGCAGCGTGAGCACTGCGGAGCGCGCCAGAGCCGGCAGGCGGATACTGGCCACCTGAGTGAGGGCGGCCAGATCAAGGACCGACCGAATCGGACAGACCACCTGAACTACCGGACCAAGGCGGCCCTCGATGGCGATGCTCGGCGTCACGCGAACCAGATGCTGATTCCAGGTCGTCCCCTCGCGCGGAATCTCCGACAGAATCAACTCAAATCGCTCCCGGTTGGCTGCCTTCCCGGCATCCGCAACGAGTGCTCGCACCTCAGGGCTGAGTTTGCGCTGCTCGTCCGGCACCACGACACGGGCGGGGCGGGGCTGGGGCAAGGGGAGATCGGGACGTACCTCGATGATGCGCACCACCGCAGACGGCCGAAACAGAAGCGGCAACGCCGAAGCCATGTTGCGACCCCGGATACGACGCAATAGCGGATCGAGATAGACAGTCGGCGTCGGGCTCTTGAGGACGGCGTCCCAGATCATCTCCAGAGAGCGCTCCCCGTCGGGATGCTGGTAGATCTGCTTGAGAAGTTCCTCGTCCACCACGTCCTTGATCCTGGCAACGTCGCGCGGCAGATCCATGATCAGCCGCTGGGCCTGCGGAGTCTTGCGCCACTCGTCGATGATGGGAGTGAGCAACTTTTTCCCTGCCGGGGTGCCATACCATTGCAGGAGAATCGAGCCCAAGGTGTCGGTCCCGCCTCCGAAGCGGCGCAGGTCCACGAGCAGCGTTCGCGGCAGCAAGGCAAGGGCGGTTGGCGTTCGGCGTGGATCATTGAGGAGGATATCCAGCTGGCCGACAGGGATCTGTCCCAGCATTCGTGTTTGCTGGCGATGATCGTACCCCACCGCCTCCTTGAAGGACAGCGGGGCAAGAATCGCCAGCGTCTGCCGCGCCAGATCCTGTTGTCGGGCACGGTTGTAGCCGACCAGCATCCGCAGATCAACGCGCACTGGCTGATCCTTCGCCGGCAGCGTGGCTGTCGCGGGGACGAGCAGGAGCGTTTGCACATGCCGCTCCAGCAACAATTTCCCAATGCTCGCCGAGGGGATGGTCCCGCGCATCACGTTGACCTCGCGATTGATCGCCTCGTCGAGATCTTCCCCGCGTGCCGCGTCGGCCACATCCCGCTTGAATCCCAGCCCCTCGAAGGTCTTGACCATGTCGAGAAACTGCCTGGCGCGCTCATTCCGATAGGCATCAATCTCGTAGCGGATCTCAATCTTGTACACGGGGGGCGGAGGGGGCGCCTTGACCTGGGCTCCCACGGGCAAGGGCAACAGGAGGGCAAGAACGACAGGCAGAGGGAGTCGAGCCAGCATGATGCGTACTCCAGCGAACGCCGCGACGGGAGGGAGGCGCCCCGCAGGACGCAAAATCCCATACATCATTATGCAGCCTGGCCGTGCGGGATGCCAACGATCGTCTTCAGGGAAGCTCCCTTCCCGAGGGAGGCACCCCGGGTGAGAAAGCGTCTGTGCACACAAGACCGATCGTGCCCAGGAAGCCAGTTGCACCGCGAGGGAGGGAGGAGGCGAGGATGTCGTTTGCAGGACAGGTAGCGGTCATCACCGGGGCATCGAGCGGAATGGGGTATGCACTTGCCCAGGAACTGGCACGCCAGGGTTGCCGCGTCGGTCTGCTGGCGCGCCGCGAGGAACTGATCGCCCAGCTGGCCAGCACCATTCGCCAGCAAGGAGGCCAGGCCCGCCATGCCTGCGCCGATGTGGGCAACCGCGCCGAGGTAAACGCTGCCATTGCGGAATTGACCGCGGACCTTGGGCCGATCGATCTGCTAATCGCCAACGCCGGAATGGGCATCCCGACCCGAGTGGAGCCGTTGAACATCCCGGATATTGAGCGTCTCTTTCAGGTGAATTTCTTTGGCGTGCTCTACGCGATCGAGGCGGTCTTGCCGGCGATGCTGGCGCGCGGGACGGGTCATCTCGCGGCGGTTTCGAGCCTGGGCGCCTACAAGGGATTGGCGGGTCAACAGGGTTACAGCGCCAGCAAGGCCGCGTTGAATAACTTCATGGAGGGGTTACGGATTCAGGTCCGTGAGCGCGGCATCCACGTGACCACCCTCTGTCCAGGGTTTGTGCGCACCCCGATGACAGCGCACCACCGCTTCTACCAACCGTTTCTGCTCGAACCGGAACAGGCGGCGCGCATGATGATCGGCGCTCTGAGACGACGTCGCAAGGTGTTCAACTTTCCCTGGCCGATGGCTCTGCTGATGAAAGCGACTGCCTGGGTGCCGGACTGGTTGATGGCGCGCCAGATGCGCAAGGCAAGCGTCGAGTAGCCTCTGGGCGCGCCGCCGAAGTGCACGCGGCGCGCCCAGAGGTTACCTTGTTACTTGGCGGTATCGAAGCGTTTCTCCACCGCAGCCCAGTTGACCACCTTCCACCAGGCGTCGACATAGTCCGCGCGCTTGTTCTGGTAGCGCAGATAGTAGGCGTGTTCCCAGACATCGACTCCCAGGATCGGCGTTTTGCCTTCCATCAACGGGGTGTCCTGGTTGGCAGTGCTGACCACCTCGAGTTTACCCGCGTGGACGACCAGCCAGGCCCAGCCGCTGCCAAAGCGACCCAGCGCCGATTCCTTGATCTTCGCCTTGAAAGTATCGAGGCTGCCAAAGGTCGAGGTGATCGCCGCGGCCAGGTTGCCTCCCGGTCCGGCAGCCGCCCCAGGTCCCATGATCTCCCAGAACATGGTGTGGTTGGCGTGACCGCCGCCGTTGTTGATCACCTTCTGGCGGATGTCGGCGGGCACACTCCCAATCTCGCGCATCAACTGGTCGACGGGCTTGGCCAGCAGGGCATCGTGGCCGGCCAGCGCGGCGTTCAGGTTATCGACATAGGCCTTGTGATGACGACCATGATGGATCTCCATCGTCATCTTATCAATCGCTGCTTCCAGGGCGTCCGCTGGATAGGGCAAGGCTGGCAGGGTAAAGGCCATGGGATCCTCCTCGGTGAGAACATCGTGTGTTCACGGACGGCGAACTACCTCTTTTATAGTCCGGTCCGACGCCACGAACAGCCCCGCGCCAGGGAAACCCCGACGCCGCGCCCCGTGCGCCACGCGGCTGACAGCCGCTCGTCGCTGTCCTCGGGACGAGACCGATCGCTCCGTCGCATACTCATTGCTTCTGCTGACGTTGTTTGGCCTGCTTCGCGAAAAACTCCAGCCATTGCAACAAGAGGGCATCGCCTATCTTCGACGACCGGCGCAGTTCGTCGGGCATTTTCCCCCAGAAAAAGCCGAGCCACCCCGACGCATGCTGGCTCGATTTCTCCACGAACGTCTCGAACTCTTTTTGAGAACATTGCAGAGGGAAAGTCTCCTCTATCACCACCGGTTTGCCGATGTGAAACCCCGCCAGGGTTTTGAGATCCTCGTCAAGGTTGCCCCTCCTGGGGTACAGATGCACGCAAAGGAAATCGAGTCGGTCCGCCACCTTCTGCGGCACAAACCCCGAGGTCAGCCCCTTGCGCTCCAGGCTCCAGTCCACCATCCCCACCGTGATCAGATGGCGTTGATCCACCTTGCGAATGGCTTCAACCAGCTGATTGATCCAGGCGCGCGCAATATCCGGGCGCGGGCGATTCTTCTGATCGAGCGTGATGAACTGCACAAAGTGTTTGCCCGCGAAGTCCGGTCCCAGCCACTCTCCCTCCTTGCGCTTTCCGCCCGGCACGACCGGTTCGTTCATCAGATCGTAACAGAAAACAGCGGGGCTCTTCGCGCAGCGCCCGGCGATTGCTTCCCAGAACCGCGCCTGCACCGCCCAGCGCTCTTTCTCTCCGAGTTTGTCATACCAGGCAGGCACGTCCTTTTTGTGGTAACATCCCAGCCCGGTGAGATCGAGATAGAGCCGTTCGCGCTCCGCCAGGCGCAGCAACCGGTCGAGCTGGGCCAGAGCCTTTGCATTGGGTTTGTCTGGCCCCGTCATGAATTTACCCAGTTGCAGATGGATGCGCACCACGTTGGCCCCCAGCTTGCGCATGGAAACAAAGGCGCGGTCCACCACCTCCCATTTCGACTCCCAGTAATCCTCAATCAAGTTCCCCTGATCGTCGTGATCGTAATTGAAACCCCAGGGCGTGAACGACCGGCCGGAGGGATCGAGCACAAACGAGCGTTTCTCCTTGCTCACCTTCACCCAGTCCATTCCCTTCTCCTCGGCAGCGCGAGCGGAAGGGAGGAACGTGAGCAACCCGAGCGTGAGGAACCCTCCAGCGAACAGGATCCACCGTTTCATGATGTCTCCCCTGTGTCAGCCTAGGCACTGCGACGCGTCAATGTGTGAAACTCTGCCACCTATTCTACTCAGTGGAGTACCTTCACCTCGTGGAAGGGATCATCAGCAAGGCCGATTCTGGGCGGGGCCAGACTCTTGTATTTCCGGGTTCCAGGGGGGACAATGCAGGTGACGAGGCACTCGCACACGCATCCTCGCCAGGGTTCGCAGTTGCAAACGCTGCCGAGCCGATTGCGGCAAGGAGGTTTCCATGCTAGGCAACAAACCGCTCGAAAGCTGGCTTGCGGAGTATGCGCAAAGCCATCAACATCCGGTCAATCGCTTCTGTCACACCTTTGGCATCCCGATGGTGGCGCTGTCGCTGCCGTTGTTTCTGGTGATCTTCTTTCTCCCCGCGTTCTGGCCCATTCCGACGGCACTCTTTCTCGTGGGGTGGACGTTTCAGATTGTCGGACACTATTTTGAGGGAAAGCCGCCTGAGTTCTTCAAGGATTGGCGCTTCCTGTTCATCGGGGTGCGCTGGTGGGTCGCCAAATTGCGCGGGCGCGCTTAAGTCGCAACGACACCATCGCTGGCTTGATTGAAGGCAATGCTCCTCCGTGGGCCCAAACGGGTGATGCACCATGAAGAAATGCGACCTCTGCGACACGTCGTATCCCGACTACATCGAACAGTGCGATTGTGGCAGCTATGTCTTTTCCCACGATCCAAACCCACCGATCTCGATGGAGGAACCTCCCAGTTCAGTGGCACCGGTCGCGCGCGAAACCGTTGCCTACGTTCGCCTCAAGGCAGGGCACTCCATCAAGCAGGTTCGCGAGGCACTACAGCAGGGCGGCCACAGTTGGGAGGAAGCGACGACTCTCATTCAGGCCGCGCAAGTGCAGTTGATCGCCGAGCAAGAGCGGCGGTCCGGACAAAAAAACGATCCTTTTTGGCGCTTTCTGGGCCCTGCTCGGGATCGTCGTGTCAGTGTTGACGTGGTTCGCAGCGGAACCGGGGGGAAAGTACTACCTCATGTGGGGTCTCGTCGTCTTCGGGTTTGTCCGCATCATGCAAGGGATCGAAAAGTGGCGTGGGAAGTAGCCCGCATCGCCTCGCTTTGTTTCCAGAACCACTCCCGGCGACATCAATCTCTTGGCCCAAACGGGTGATGCGCCCTGAAGAAATGTGACCGCTGCGACACGTCCTATCCCAACCACGTTGAACAATGCGCGTGTGGGAGTGACCGCTTCTCGCACTCCTCGCAAGGTCCGATCGTGGATCAGGAGGATTCCAGAAGCGACCGCTCTCTGAACCGCGACGAGAGTGCCCCGATGGGATCCAGCGTGGAAGAGGCTACCGCCCACTTGCAGCAGACTCGCCGGAAACTGGCTGCAGTGCCACGACAGAAACGCGGGCGACGCATTGCTTTCCAGGGAGTGTTGTGGATACTGGGTAGGTTCGGAATGGCTGGGGTGGCGTGGAATGCCAACCAACCTGTGCACGTAATTCTCGTCGGGCTCGGGGCGGTTGTATTCGGCGGGATTCGCCTCTATCAGGGGCTCAAAAAGGAGTGAGGGATGGAGCGGGTTCGGCGTCGCAGGCTCTGGAGGGATCCAGATTGAAGTCAGCATTGCGCGTGCAAATGGCGCCCGCAAACCTCATACCCCACCCCTGTCTTTTTCGTTGACCCACCTCTCCGGGCTGGTTACTGTAGTTATCATGGCCTGATTGTTTGTTTCGAGAGGGGCTCTTCGGGAGATCCTGCCACATGTTGCGCTTCGATGCCGCTCGCCCCGTGACCTTCTGCGATGGCCTGAGCCGCCGCGATTTTCTCCATGTGGGAGCCATTTCCTCCCTGGGACTCACCCTCCCCACGCTGATGAGCCAGAGAGCCCAGGGCGCCACACCGCCGAGCGAGGTCAATTGCATCATGCTCTTCCTCGTCGGTGGCCCCAGCCAGATCGATACCTGGGATCCCAAGCCCAGCGCCCCCGACGAGGTGCGCGGACCGTTCAAGCCAATCGCGACCAACGTCCCCGGCATGCAGATCAGCGAAATCTTCCCCCGCATGGCGAAACACGCCGACAAGTTTTCGCTGATCCGCAGCGTCTATCACACCGCGACCGCCGTCCACGACACTGGCCACCAGATGATGCAGACCGGGCGCCTGTTCGCCGGCGGCATCGAGTATCCACACATCGGCTCGGCCCTGACCTATGTCAAGGGGCAGCGCGGCGAGGTCCCCGGCTATGTTCTCCTGCCGCGGCCCATCGGGCGAACCGGCGGCAATCTTCCGCATGGCCACAGTGCCGGCTTTCTGGGGAAGCAGTACGACCCCTTTATCCTGAACGCCGATCCGTCGGACAAGAACTTCAAGGTGCCGGATCTGCTCCCGCCGGATTACCTGGGCACCATTCGCGCCGAACGACGCCAGCGCATGCGCGAGGCGGTCGACGGCGCCCTGGCCGCCTTTGAAAAGCAGGCCCAGGCAAAGCAGTACGACGACAATTTCAATCTTGCTTATCGCCTGATGTCCAGTCCCAAGGCGCGCGAGGCGTTTGCGCTCGACAAGGAACCCGAGGCGATGCGCGATCGCTATGGCCGCACGCGCTTCGGTCAGAGTTGTCTGCTGGCGCGGCGGTTGATCGAACGGGGCGTGCGCTTTGTCACCGTCAACATGTTTGAAACTGTCTTCGACGAGATCACCTGGGATATCCACGGCTCGCGTCCGTTCACCGACATCACCGAGATGGCCAAGCAGGTGGCCCCGAACTTCGATAAGGCGTACAGCACGCTGCTGGAAGATCTGAAGGAACGCGGGCTGTTGCAAACAACGATCGTCACGGCGATGGGTGAATTTGGGCGCACGCCGAAGATCAACCCGGCCGGCGGCCGCGATCATCACCCGGGCGTGTGGACCATTCTGATGGGCGGGGGCCCCATCAAGGGTGGCCAGGTGATCGGCGAATCCGACGAACTCGGCTATTCCCCCAAGACACGGCCCACCCAACCCGGCGAGATCGCGGCCACGATCTACAAGGGACTGGGCCTCGATCCCCACAAGGAACTGCCTGGCCCGCAGGGTCGGCCGATTCCGCTCGCTGACTATGCCGTACAGCCGATCAAGGAATTGTTCTGAGCCGTTCCCACCGGACCAGTTCGCGGTGCGCCCGGCGTGCCGCGCACTGACTGCGCGAATCGACGAATCATGAAATACGCACCTGTTCACTCTCTGTTGCTCCTGGTTGGTTGCGCGTCTCTGGCCCAGGCGCAAGCGCTCAAGATCCTCCCCCCGCAGGTCACCCTGGCCCGCGCAGGGGCGACGCAACGGTTACTCGCGGTGCTTGAGGACAAGGGCCAGGTGGTCGCCGATCAGAGCGCCAGGGCGACCTTCTCCTCCGCCGATCCGAAGATTGCCCGTGTGGAGGCCGGGGGAATCCTCCACGCTGTCGCCGATGGAGAAACCGAGATCCAGGCAACCGTGGATGGCAAAAAGGCGACCTTGAAGGTAAAGATTACCGGCAGTCGCACGGAGCCGAACGCGATCTTTCGCAACCACGTGATCCCCATCCTGACGCGTGCCGGCTGCAACTCCGGCGCCTGTCACGGCGCGCTGGCGGGCAAGGGGGGGCTGAAACTCTCCTTGCGCGGGTATGATCCCACCAGCGATCATTTTGTGCTCACCCGGCAAAACCTGGGCCGACGCATCGACCGCCTCGAACCAGCGCGCAGTCTCTTTTTGCTCAAACCAACGATGATGGTGAACCACGGCGGCGGGCAAAAACTCACCGTTGGCTCGGGCGATTACCAGATCCTCGCCGACTGGATTGCCCGCGGTGCCCCGGGCCCGCTGGCCCAGGATGCCCGCGTGCACCGGCTGGAGGTCTTCCCCACCGAGGCCCGTCTGAAACCAAAGGATGAGGTGCAGATCGTCGTCCGCGCCCTCTATAACGATGGCACAAGCGAGGATGTCACCCGCTGGGCGAAGTTCAGCAGCAGTGAGGACCTGGTGGCCACCGTGAGCGAGGACGGCCAGGTGAAGGTGGCCGGCCATGGCGAGGCGGCCATCACCGTCTGGTATTCAAACCAGGTGGCGACCAATCAGATTCAATCGCCCTTACCCAATCAGCTCGATGCGCGCGTTTTCAAGGACGCCACACGCACCAACTTCATTGACGATCTGGTGCTGCAGAAACTCGAAGCGCTGCGCATTCCGCCCTCCCCCGCGTGCAGCGACAGCGAGTTTATCCGGCGAGCGTACCTCGATGCGATGGGAATCCTCCCCACTCCCGCAGAGGTCGAGAAATTCATCGCCGATCCTGCGCGGGACAAACGCAGCCGGCTGATTGATCGGATTCTCGATCGGCCCGAGTTTATCGACTACTGGGCTCACAAATGGGCGGATTTGCTGCTGGTGTCCACCCGCAAACTCCCCCAGCCCGCCGTCTGGTCGTTTCATCAGCACATCCGGCAGAGCGTGGCGGACAATGTGCCGTGGGACCGCTTTGCTCGCACACTGTTGACCGCCCAGGGAAGCACCCTGCAAAATGGCGCGGGGAACTATTTCGTCCTCCATCGCGATGTCACCGAGTTGACCGAGGCGACCGCAGTCACCTTCCTGGGGATGTCAATTACCTGTGCCCGCTGTCACAACCATCCGCTGGAGAAATGGACCCAGGATCAATACTGGCAGATGGCGAATCTCTTCTCCCGGGTGGGGTTGAAGAACGGCGAACGCTCCGGCGAGGTGATGGTGCAGGCGCAGCCCGAAGGCGAGGTTCCCCATCCACGCCGGGGGGTGGCAATGGCCCCCACTCCGCTCGATGGCAAACCTCTTGCGCTGGAAAGCACCCAGGATCGCCGGGCGTACTTCGCCGACTGGCTGACCAGCCCGGACAACCCCTACTTTGCCCGGGCACTGGTCAATCGTGTCTGGCGGAACTTCCTGGGACGCGGCATCGTCGAGGCGGAGGACGATCTGCGCCAGACCAATCCCCCCACCAATGGTCCCCTGCTCGATCGGCTCGCGCAGGATTTTATCGACCACAAATACGATGTGAAATATCTTGTGCGTACGGTAATGAACTCGGCGACCTATCAGCGGTCCTCGCTCACCACCCCGCAGAACGCCAGCGATGATCGCTTCTTCTCCCACTACCTGATCCGTCGTCTGACTGCCGAGGTTCTGCTGGACGCCTATTCCCAGGTGACCGACGTCCCGACGCCGTTTACGCAAATTCAGATCGGCAGCACAGGGGGCACGGCAGCGACCAGTCTTTATCCCCCGGGGACGCGTGCGCTGCAACTGCCGGATTCGCTGCTGGTCTCCCCGTTCCTCGATGCGTTTGGCCGTCCGGAGCGGGCTCAAACCTGTTCCTGCGAACGGCAACAGGATTCGAGCGTGGGCCAGGCGTTGCACCTGAATAATGGCAAAACGCTGAACGAGAAACTGCGGGCCAAAAACGCGCGCGTGGCGGCATGGCTGACCGAGAATCTCAGCGACGAGGAGGCGATCCGCCGTGTTTACCTCCTGGCATTGTGCCGCGCTCCCACCGCCACCGAACTCAGCCGCTTCAAGAGCCTGCTCGCCGAGGCGGCACAGGATAAACAAGCCACACGGCGGGAAGCGCTCGAGGATCTCTTCTGGGCCGTATTGACCTCGAAAGAGTTTGTGTTTAATCGATAACTGGTATCGATCAAATCTCCTTTTCCATGCCGAGGATCGTCGATGAAGCGTCTCTGTCTGGTCGCCGCGTTCAGTGCCCTTCTGCTGGGGGCACCGCATCTCCAGGCGGCGGAGGAAACCCCGAGCTACACCAAGGACATTCAGCCCTTCCTGAAGCGGTACTGTGTCGAGTGCCACGGGCCAAACAAACCCAAGTCGGGGGTGCGGGTCGACAGTTACGAGGCGATGATGTCGGGGAGCAGGAAAGGGAAGAAGAACGTGATCGCCGGCGATCCCGATGCCAGCCGCATTATCATGACGATGACCGGCAAGGCCAAGCAGATGCCGCCACGCAAGTACGCCCAGCACCCCACCCGAGAGGAGATCGCCAAGGTCAGCGCGTGGATCAAGGCGGGGGCCAAGAAAGACACGGCAGCCCCAGCGACCAAATCAAGCCAGGGGCCCACTCCCCCGCGCCGGAGCGAACCGGTGGCGGTCACTCCCTCCCGGCCGACGCTGGTTTCGCCAAGGTGAAGCGTCCCTCTGTCTCTGTTTCTGGGTTGATGCCATGATGCGCCTTCCTCTCCCCCTCGTCTCCGCGCTTTTGCTGCTGGCCCTGAGCCCGATCGCTCCGGGCCAGCAGGTTCCCAGTTATGCCCGCGACATCAAGCCGTTCCTGGCGCGCTACTGCGTGGAGTGTCATCCGGGCGACCACCCGGATGGCGGACTGAGCCTGGACAGCTACAAGGGGATTGTCGCGGGCGGGGAGCATGGCAAGGCGCTTGTTCCGGGCAACCCCGATCAAAGTCTGCTCGTCCGCGTGGTCGAGGGAACGGGTCGCCCGCCGATGCCGCCGAAGAAGGCGCGCCAGCCCAGCCCGGCAGAACGCGCGCTTCTGCGCAAATGGGTTGTCGCAGGGGCGAAGGATGACAGTGCCAATGCCCCCTCGACGCTGCCCGCCATCAAGCCCAGATCCACTCTGGCTTCGCCGCTTGCTGCGCTCTGCTATCTCGCGGGTGGCAAAACGCTCGCCGTGGGGAGCTACGGCGAGGTGCTTTTTCTGGAGGGAACAACCGGCGCTGAACAGGGCAAACTCAGCGGCCAGACCGACCAGGTCACGGCGCTCGCCACCGATCGCACCGGCAAGTTGCTCGCCGTCGCCAGTGGCAAGGTCGGCGTGGCTGGCGAAATTCGACTCTACCAGGCCGATCCGCGCGGCGCTTTCTCCGGCCCCCCCACCCGGACCATCTCCGCTCACAAGGACCTGATCCACGATCTCGCCTTCAGCCCCGATGGCACCCTCCTGGCCAGCTGCAGCTATGATCGACTGATCAAGCTCTGGGATCTGAGGAGCAACAAGGAAGCACGCGCGTTGAAGGATCATAGCGATGCCGTCCATGCCCTGGCCTTCAGCCCCGATGGACAGTTGCTGGCCTCCGCCGCGGCCGATCGTGCGGTGAAGGTCTGGGATGTGGCAACCGGGGCGCGCCTTTACACTCTGAGCGAGGCAACCGACTGGCTGTACAGCGTCGCCTGGCATCCCGAGGGAAAAACCCTGGCGGCCGCCGGCGTCGATCGCAGCATTCGTATCTGGGAGGTGTCGCGGCTCGGTGGCAAGCTGATCCACTCCGCCTTCGCACATGCGGCGCCCATCACCCGTCTGGTCTACGGCTCGGCAGGGAGGAATCTCTATTCACTGAGCGAAGATCGCAGCTGCAAACAATGGGATAGTGCTCGCCTGGTCGAGCAAAAAGTCTACGAAGCGCAGCCCGAGGTTGTGCTGAGCCTCGCTGTCAGCCCCGATCAGAAACAGCTGGCCCTCGGCCGCTACGACGGCAAACTGGTCCTCCTCGATGCCCAGAGCGGGAAGAAACTCGCTGAACCGT
The DNA here is from genome assembly GCA_029777335.1 of Planctomycetota bacterium. GTDB lineage: Bacteria > Planctomycetota > Planctomycetia > Gemmatales > Gemmataceae > JAKOSN01. The sequence goes on along the minus strand of JAKOSN010000138.1, from coordinate 27,526 downwards.
TGCCGGCGAAGCCCAAACCCCCGATTCTGCGAAAGGTCACCCCCTCGTCGGCGGTCCGCGGACAGTCCCTCATGATAACTCTGGACGCCAGCCATGCCGAGAAGGCGGAGTTGCTCGCACCCGCTCCAGGGGTCACCGTCCGCCCAGTGAAAGCGGGGAGTTACGAGATCACCTTCCCCGCCACCACTCCTGCCGGCGCCTATCCGTTGAAGTTGAAAAACGAAGCAGGCGAATCGGCTCCGGTGACATTCCTGGTCGATTGTTACCCGGCCCAGCCTGAGATCGAACCCAACGATTCCCCCCGCACCGGCCAGTTGATCCGGGTGAACACAACAGTCGTTGGCGCCATCGGCCGCGCGGGGGAGGTGGACTACTTCGTCTTCGACGCTCGGGCAGGGGAGGAAATCGGCGTCCAGGCCGTTACATCGGCCCTCGGCTCCAAACTCGACCCCGTGCTGCAACTGATCGACGCCGACGGCAAGGTCGTGGCCCGTCGTGGGAATGGTCTGCTCGGTTACACCTTCCCCAGGGCCGGCCGCTATGCGCTGGGAATCCACGATCGCGAGTATCGGGGCGATCCCGGGATGACCTACCGGCTGCAAATCGGGGCGCTACCGCTCGTGACCTCGGTCTACCCTCTGTCGCTTCAGCGGGGGACGACGGCAAAGGTTCACCTCGAAGGAGTTTTCCTGGGCAAACAGCACGAGGTCGCGGTCACAATCCCACCCGACGCAGCGCTCGGGAGCAAGATTCCCATTCCGCTCACCACCACCGGAGAAATCCCGCTCGGCGCTCCCACGGTCAGCGTGGGTGAATTTGCCGACGCACTCCACACCACGGGGACGGATCTCCTCAAACCAGGGATGACCGGCCACGGGCGTCTGACGCAGGCCGACGAGCGGCACCACTGGCGTTTCCAGGCGAAGAAGGGAGAACGGCTGCTGCTGGATGTGGCAGCCCGCCGGCTTGGTTCACCGCTGGATTCGTACCTGGAGATCCTCGATGCGCGGGGAAACCCTGTGCCCCGCATGACCCTGCGTTCCCTCGCCCGCACCTACTCCACCTTTCGCGATCATGATTCGGTGAGCCCCGGCATCCGGCTGGAAGCATGGAGCGAATTGGCGGTCAATGACTATCTCTATTGTGGCACCGAGTTGATGCGCATTCGTGCCCTCCCCAAGAATCCCGACGACGACTGCCAGTTCTTCAGCCAGGGCGGGCAGCGGCTGGGCTATCTCGGGACCACTCCCAGCCAGCATCCCATGGGCGCCCCCATGTACAAGGTGACGCTCCATCCTCCAGGCACCACCTTTCCCCCCAATGGGATGCCGCTGATCACGCTTTACTCTCGCAATGACGATGGCGGAGCCGGTTTTGGCAAGGATTCGCATCTGGACTTCGATCCGCCCGCTGAGGGCGAATATCAGGCAGTCATCCGCGATGCCCGTGGTCAGGGGAGCATCGAACATGCCTATACCCTGACCCTGCGTTCACCACGGCCCGATTTCACCGTGCGTTTCAACCCCACCACTCCGGGCGTGTGGAAGGGCGGCGCGATCCCGGTGACGGTCTCTGTGGATCGCAAGGATGGCTTTGCCGATGAGATCCAGGTGGAGCTCCTCAACCTTCCCCCCGGATTCAGCGCTCCGAAAACAAGCATCCCCGCCGATGAAAATAGCACCGCATTTGCCCTCCATGCCGATGCCACGGCAAGGAAGCCGGTACAGGCCATCCCGCTGAAACTTATTGCCCGTGCCCAGGTGGCGGGGAAGGAAGTGATCCGCGAGGCGATGGGTGGGGTGCCAACGCTGCGGGAAGGCGGCGATCTCTCCACCACAACCGAGCAGTCCGCGATCAGCGTGCAGCCAGGCCATCAGGTGCGCTTGACCGTGCACATCGAACGGCACAACAAGTTTGCCGGGCGCGTTCCGCTCGAGGTGCAGGGACTTCCGCACGGAGTGCGTGTGCTGGACATCGGGCTTAACGGGATTCTGATCACCCCCCGCGAGACCAGTCGCACCATCGTTCTCTACTGCGAACCCTGGGTGAAACCGATGGATCACCCGATCGTGGTGCTCTCTCGACGCGAAGGGAAGAACACCGAGCATGTTGCCAAATCGGTGTTGCTCAGGATTGCTCGCTAAGTGCAGAACAGGTCGGCGCGGGGGCTGGCGTCGGGGAGAGAAAGCGTCGGACCACCTCGGCCAGCGCTTCGGGGTGCGTGTAGCTGGGGATGTGGCCACACCCCTGGAGAATCACGCGTCCGCCGTTGGGCAATTCCTGCATCAAGAGATCAGCACACGACGCGTCAACCACGGTGTCGGTTTCGCCCGAGAGGAGAAGCACCGGCTGGCGAATCTGCCGGAGCAAGGGACGCAGATCGGTGCGATGCAGCCAGCGCGCGTGATGCCCGAGGGCCTGAACCGGAACGCGCCCGGTGTAATCGAGGTAGTAGCGCCAGACATCAGGCGGACGCTGGGCAAAGGCCGCCTGGTGCAATTTCTCCATCAGGCGTTGGCGCCCCGGGAGCGAGGCCACCGTCCCGCCCAGGTAACTCAGCAACAGAGCCAGAGGGCGTTCCAGCCCGCGCAGTGGTTTGTGCGCCAACCCCGCCTGAAGAATGGCCCGCGGGATGCGCTCGGGGCGTGCATGGAGGGCCATCAGTGCGATCGTTGAACCAAACGAGGATCCGAAGAGATAGCTCTGTTTGAGTTGCAAATGATCGAGCAGGGCCCATAGATCGGCGCACAGATCCTGGTTCTGATAGCGCGCCAGCCTCGCCCCATCGCGCCCGCCCATGGGGAGGTCGTAGGCAATGCACCGAAAGAAACGCGACAGGAGCGCACTGACAAAGAGAAACGACCGACTGCTATCGGCCAGGCCATGCACAAAAACCAGCGGAGGGCCCTCGCCCCACGAGAAATAGTTGCAGCGATAACGACCGGTATCGCAGATCCCCTGGCGCGCCTCCTTCTCAAAGCGTTCCAGCACTTCGGCCAGACTCGGCACCCCGTGTTCGTGGAAAGGACAGGTTCCCTCGCAGCTGAGGGTGCAGCTTTTTTCGCAACTTGCTTCGTCGTTCATCAGCATTTCGCATCCGTCGAGAGATCGGCGCCTCGCTCTGCCTCTCCTTTCATTGTTGCGCTCGGGCCGACATCCGGCAACCAGTTTTGCGTGCTGAAGAGGAGCGCGGTATCATCCAGGAAGTTCGGCAGATTCTGCTTGAGGAAAAACACCGATGCGCTGCTCGCTGGTCCTGCTCCTGCTTGCGCTGATCCTCTCCCACGCTCGCGCGGAGTCTCCCCGACCCGTGCCGATCGAGGGAACCGTCACCTACACCGGCCCGTTACCGCGCGGGATTCCCGTGATCGAGGCAGGGACCGTGCGGGAACTGATCGAGGTCGATCCGCGCACCAAGGGATTGAAGAACGCGCTGATCTGGCTGGAAGGAGCGCGCGCGACAGAAGAAGAAAAGAAACAGAAACCCCCGCTCGCAACGATGGATCAGAGCGGTTTCTTCTTCCGTCCGCATGTGCTGGCCCTCCGGGCGGGGCAGGAAGTGGAGTTTACGAACAGCGACTCGGCGAATCACTGTGTGCAGGCCGTCGCGGCAGAGGGCGAGAACACCTTCAATGTGATCACCGCCCCCGGGAACAGTTACAAGCATCGTTTTGTGAAGAGCCGACGGGCCATCTCGGTGCGCTGTCCGATTCATGCGAGCATGGCCGCGTGGATTTACGTCTTTGACCATCCGTATTATACGATAAGTGATGCCCAGGGGAACTTTCGTCTGCCCGCGGTCCCTCCGGGAAAGTACACTCTGCACGTGGAGCATTTCGAGGGGCGCATGGTGCGCCGGGAAGTCGTCGAGGTCAAACCTGGCGCAGCAATGAAGCTGACTCTCGAATTCAAACGCGACGATCTGAAACTCCCGGTGCCTTCCAAGAAGAAGTGAAACAACTCTTGGGGTGACCTCCCTCAGGTCTCTTCCTCGGCCGAGGCAACCTCGCTCTTCATGATTTCGCGAAGCACAACGGTAGCATAACTGCCAGAGGGGAGCGTAAAGGTGAAGCGAACGCCCTCCGGCTCCACCTCGGCGGAGAGATCATCGAGATAGATCAGATTGTGGCGCCGCGTGCCCTGCATCAACTTGCCGAAGGCGTTGAACACCGTCGGCACCACTCCGGCTTCCTGGAGCACTCTCTCCTCGCGCGCCAGGGCTTCTCCCTCGGCGGGGAAATGCTTGCGCCCATAGATCGGACCGGCAGAGACAATCTCGCGCGCCTCGAAGCGTTGCTGCTCGGTGGACAGGTCGTGCGCAACGAACATTCCACCAAAGGGCCAGCGCGCCATCACATCCCCTGGGAGAACCTGACGCAAGAGGCCATCCTCGATGCGTCGCGTCAGGTAGTAATTGAAGAGGGCTGATTGCACTGCCGACAGCGCGAGTTTGCGCAGGAAAGGATTGGGCCGCACCGTGCGCTCGCCACGCATTAGCGCCAGCCCCAGGAGCACCGTCTCGCCCTCGCGGCCAAAGCGCTGGGAGCCATAGAAATTCGGCTGGCCGGTGGCGCGCAGGCGCTCCAGCAGCGCCGGCAAGTGCTCCGCAGCCTCGGCCAGGGGGTCGCGAATCAGAATGCGAAAGCGATTGCCATGGAGATGTCCCATTTTCAGTTTGTTGCTGTGGCGTTCAACCTTCAGCACGCGGATGCCCTCGCCTTCCAGGTGTGGCAAGCGCGCTTCGACCGTCGCCGGAACCGACACCATCTGTCGCGTGACCGCATGACGATCCTTCAGGCCAGCGGTTCCCACCTCGGTCGGCGGAAGGCCCAGTCGCCGGGCGACCTGCCGCACAAAATACTCCGCCCCCATGGCGCGTTTTTCCACCCAGAGATAGAGAAACTCTCCGCTCCCCGAGGGTGGATAGGCCGGGATCTCCTCGACCTCGAAGTCCTCGGGCTGCGCTTTCAGTCTACCCCCAATCCCGGGGAGATCAGCGGTCCAGAAAGGCGGGGCAGCGAGTGGATCGAAGGTCATCGAACATCTCCCACAGCAAGGGCGCCAGAGCCTGGGGCAGAAGATAGCATAACCGCAGCGATTCTACTGACCAGAGGAGCGAACCCGTTCATGAGCACTGCCACCTTGACTGCTGAACTGTCTCTGAGTGAGGTGACAGCCCGCTGTCGTGAGGCCCAACGCAGCTGGCAACAGGCGACGGTCAAGGCACGTCTGCAACCCGTTCGGGCCTTGCGCCATCTCCTGGTGCGGGAACAGCAACGGCTCTGTGCCGCCGTCGCCAGCGATATCGGCAAGCAGGAGGATGAGGTGATTGCCGGGGAACTCCTCCCTCTGGCAGATGGCTGTCGCTATCTGGAGAAGCATGCCGCGCGCCTCTTGCGCCCGCGCAAGGTTTCGCTCTGGGATCGGCCCTTGTGGATGTGGGGACAGCGCGACACGGTTCATCGTCGGCCGCGCGGGGTGGTGGGAATCATCGGCACCTGGAACTATCCGCTCTTTCTCAATGGCGTACAGATGATGCAGGCGTTGACAGCCGGGAACGGCGTGGTGTGGAAACCTTCCGAGGTGGCACCCGTCAGCGCGACGATCCTCCATGCACTGGTGCACGAGGCCGGTTTTCCCGCTGAACTGGTGACGAGGCTCCCCGCCACGCGCGAGGGGGGCGCCCAGCTTCTTGAAGCCGACATCGATCACCTCGTCTTCACCGGAGCTGCCTCGACGGGACGCCGCATTGCCACGCGCCTGGGCGAACGCTTGATCAGTTCCACCCTGGAACTGTCCGGGCTCGACGCCATGTTTGTGCTGGAGGATGCCGATGTGGAACTGGCCGCCCGGGCCGCGTGGTTTGGTGCGACCGGCAATCGCGGGCAAACGTGTATCGCGGTTCGCCGGGTGTTTGTCCATCACTCGCGGTATGAATCCTTCAAGGCAACCCTGCAACCGCTCCTGGCAACCGCTCCCTCGCTGCGCCTGGCTCTCTCCTCCCAGGCGCAGCAGGCCCGCGCCCTGGTGGAGCAGGCTCTCTCCGCCGGCGCCCATCTGCTGGGCACCCCATCGTCCCCACCCGACGATCCGAGCGCCTGTTGCCCCACCGTGCTCACGGAGGTGCGCCCGGAGATGGCGTTCTGGCGCGAGGCGCCATTTGCCCCGCTGCTCGGCATCCTCCCCTTCGACAACCTTACCGACGCCCTCGCCCAGGATGCGCGCTGCCCCTATGGTCTTGGTGTTTCGATCTTCACGCGCAACATTCCGCGCGCCCTGGAACTGGCGGAGAAACTGCGCGCGGGAGTGGTGACGATCAACGATGTGATCGCGCCGACCGCCCATCCGGTTTCCCCCTTTGGCGGAGTAAAGGAGAGCGGGTGGGGCGTGACTCAGGGAGCGGAGGGCTTGCTGGAAATGACCGTTCCGCAAGCAGTGAGCGTGAAGGGCGGCCGGTTTCGTCCTCACTACGACCTTGCTCCAGGCACCCACAAGAACCAGCGCGAGCTGCTGCTTGGCTTGCTCACCATGAGCCACGCTCCCACGCTCGGCGAACGGCTGCGCGGACTGTGGCAACTCATCCGAGCCGGTCGCTCGGCGCTGGAGCGTTCCTGACTGGTCGTCACAGGGCGCGAACGGTGCGGCGAAAGAGGGCATCCTCGGCATAGACGCGCGCCCCCTGACGCAGGAGCAGGTCACGCCGGTCGGCGGGCAATGCCGGATCATGGAGGGCACGGAGATTCTCCTCCAGCTGCGCGAGCGTTGCCGGGGCGGAAAGGCAGAGGCTGACAGCCGGCTGAGAAAGTGCATAGCGATAGCAGTCCGAGGGCGTTGGCGCCGCCTCTCCCCCCTGCGACACCAGCAAACGGCCATAACAAGTGTTATTGAAGGTGATTAGACTGACACCCCGCTGTCGGGCCAGGGGAAAGATCCTCTCCTCGGCGCCGCGATGCGCGGCACTGTGGCGCACCATGATCGGATTCCACCCTTCCTCCAGTGCCTCAAGCGCCAGGCCGCGTGCATGGGTGGACAGTCCATGGTCACCGATCTTTCCCTGTTTTTTCAAGGCTTCCAGAGTGGCGCGCACCTCGGGAGTAACTCGTCGCCAGGAACGCACCCAGAAAAGCAGAAAGACCGTCAACCGTTCAATGTGCAAGACCCGCAGGGCCCGCTCGACATCACGCGCAATCCGCCGGGGCTCCGCCTCGAAGGTCCCGGCCAGAAAATGCAGCGCATGGCGCCCCCTGGGAGAGATCCGTCCGGCAAAGTCATTTAGAGTCAGATAATTCGGCTCCCAGAAGAAGCAATTCACTCCGCCTTCCATGGCGCGCGCGAATCCCTCCACAGGTAACAGATAGTGCCCGGAAATTCCCAGCGCCGAGACGTTCGCCTGGGACGCCCCCAGCAGGCGCGGTTGAACCAGGAGGGGTGTTTCGAGTGCAAACGTTGGCGCCTCGGGGTGAACGGGTACAGTGGGCTGCCACGGTTCCCTGGGCTCCAGTTGCCAGACGGGGATGCGCACCAGGCGGGCGGCAAGACTGCGCACCTTCCACGAACTTTCACACTCTGGATTATGACAAATTACCTCCGCGCGGGCCGGAGTGATCGCCGCGGCACGCACCTGTGAATGCCGATCTTGCTGCAAGGCAGCCAGCCAGGGATGGTCCGGGCAACGCGCCAACTCCTCGGCGAGGGCAACACGCACCACTGTCGCGCGATCGCTGCGGAGCGGCTCCAGCCATTCCCGGTGGCTTGCATTCCCGGCGAGAATGCGCACCATCTCAGCACGCACCCGCTCATCCGGGGAACGGAGCAAGGGCAACCAGGTAGCTTCATCCTTCTCCAGGGCGCCCAGCTGCGCAAGGGTGCGCAGGGCAGCACATTGAACGAGTGGCTGTGCCTCGCCAAGGAGGGCACGCAGCGCTGACACCGCCCCGGGGAATCGCCACCGCCCCAGCAAGCGCGCCAGTGCTCCCTGCACCGGCACCGGCACGCGAACGAGGTTCTCCACCAGGGCGGTCAGGATCGCCTCTTCCTCGCGGGCAGGGAAGATCGTTTCCACCTGATCGAGAGCCCACGTCCGCTGCGCAGGGGTGGCACTGGAGGAGTGCAACACCAGGCGAGCGACTGCCTCGGTGTCATCGTCGTCCAGGGACTGGAAAAGCCGTTCGACCACGGAGCGCAGCCCTCGACGCGGATCGTCGAGCAGGGTGAGCACCAGGGCGAAGTGCTCCGCCTTCCCCCAGCGCTGAAGAATGCTGATCAGGACCGGGTGAACTTTCTCCTCGCTGATCGCCAGAAGGCGCGGGACGAGGTCAACATGCTGTCTTCTTTCACGGTCCTCAAACTCCTCCATGGTACGCGCCAGAACCGCCTCGTCCCAGTCCCAGAAGGGGCACCACGAGGCCGGATCATCCGGAGGCGGAATCGGACCGGGTTCATGCCCCCAGCGCTGATTGAGATACGCGACGACTCCGTGCACGCGCGGCTCCGTGCGCAGGGCGGGGGAAAGCTGGTCCAGAGCGCATCGTGCTTCTTGTTCCCCCCAGGCCAGGAGAACCTGAATCAGGGCATGACGCACTCGCCAGTGCGGATCCGAGGCCGCCATGCACAGTTCGCCACGCAGCGACGCCGAGCAATGCTCCAGGGCGCGGACCGCTGCGCGACGGACAATCCACGCCTGGTCGGAGCGAATACAATCAAGGAAGCAATCCTGCGGAGGGTCAGGTCGGCGCTGGAGCGCTTCGAGGGCAGCGAGCCGAACGGATGGATGCAGACTGGAGCGCATCACCTGGACAAGTGCCTCGGACACCAGCGGATCGTCGCGAGTGGCCAGCGCCGCAAGCGCCGCCAGCGCTGGCCGCGCCAGGGGCGAATCCTGGAGCAGTTCAAGCAACCCTTCCAGGGCCGACGGGTGGTCAACGTGATGCAATGCCTGCGCCGCGTCCATCGCAGTTTCCGGACGCCGCAAGGCGTGGGTGAGCAACAGGACTGGCGCTGAAGTTTCTGCTTGCATCGCTGAGAACGCCCGCGGATAGTGTGACAGAACTGTCCAGGATTCCCCTTGTCGGATCGTTACGATGTCGCACGTTGATCAGGTCCCGCACTGGGTGCTCCGGCCCCTCCCTGCGAACACCACAAGCGATGCCAACCTTCTCAAGGAGATCGAGGAGGTCTGTGCCAAGCTGCCCAATCACTTTTATCATTTGCACTCCCTGCTGCAACGGGTGCGCTGTTTTCGCGAGTACGATAGCGCCGTGAACGATGCCTGTGTGCGCGTCTGGCGGCTACTCCCCCAGTTATTCGCGGGGACGGTCGGGGCCAAACACTCTCTGCTCTATTTCGCCAGTCAGCACATGCCCCCCGAGGCGCAGGCGCGCATCTATCGGCGACTCGCCAAGGATGCCGTCCTGAGTGTGCGTCGCAAGGCTCAACAACTGGTGCAGCGTGCCCATCTGCAGGAGGTAGCGCTTCCCCGCGAACCCGAGGGCGCCTGGGACCCGACCGGGTGGTTCAAGGGGGTTGTCAACGATCGGCTGGACCGTCATCGTCAGGGGCGCAGGATTCAGGAGGCAAACGGCGTGCCTCCGCTCAACAACGTTGGGGAGATGCGTCAGCTGCTGGGCATTCGCTCCGAGGCACAACTGGGCTACCTCCTTCTGGCCACGGATAATGAGAATGGTCCCTACACCACCTTCACCATCCCCAAGCGCGACGGCAGCCAGCGGGCAATCAGCGCGCCAAAGGCTCAGTTGCGCTGGGTGCAAAGGCTCCTCCTCGACAAGATCCTGGCCAGGGTGGCTCCTCACGAGGCTGCCCACGGCTTTGTCGCCGGGCGCTCCACGGTTACCAATGCCAGGCCGCATCGTGGCGCCGCCGTTGTACTGAAGTTCGATCTAACCGACTTCTTCCCGACCATCCACTATTATCGGGTGGTCGGTCTCTTTACGAGTCTGGGCTATCACGTGGGCGATGCCACGTTCCGCAACAGTGATGACTCCCGCAACGTGGCTCCCACCCTGGCGCGGTTGTGCTGCTACACCGACGATTCCCGCTCCTGGGGAACGGCGCTCCTCCCTCAGGGAGCCCCGACCTCGCCCGCGCTCTCCAATCTGGTTTGTCGGCGCCTGGATCGGCGCTTGACCGGGCTGGCCCAACGTAACGGCGGGGTGTACACCCGCTACGCCGACGATCTGACCTTCTCCTTCAAGGAGGCACCCGTTGCGTTGGGACGCTTTCGCTGGTGGGTCGATCAGATCTGCCATCAGGAAGGTTTTCTGATCAACCAGCGCAAGTTCCGGGTCATTCGTGCCTCGCAGCGTCAGGTTGTCACGGGCCTGGTGGTCAACGACGACCTGCGCGTGCCCCGGGAGGAACGTCGGCGTTTTCGAGCGATTCTGCACAATTGTCGTCAGCAAGGGGTGGCTTCCCAGTCGCGCGGGAATCCAGGCTTTGGCGATTATCTGCGGGGCTATGCCAGTTATTTGCACATGGTGCATCCCGAGGAAGGGGCGGGGTTGCTCCGCGAAGTGGCAGACCTGCTCGGTCCAGATACCGAGGGGGAGGAAACGTCGTGAGTGATCCTGCCCCAACGACCTATCCGTCGGCAGTTGTGCTGGCACAGTTAAGGAGTTTGCTCGGCGAAGCAGACCGGATGCAGCGTCGTTGCCGCGCCTGGCAACTCGTGGTGCAATCGGCCGGCTACGACGATTCGTTCGCCGTATCGGACTTTGCCCTGGAGCACGACCTGATTCGGCACATTCCGCCCCACGAGCGCTCTCGCTCTCAACACGGCGCATTCTGGATCAGCCCCCTGGATGAGATGGAGATGATAGAAATCCCCGCAGGGCGTTATGCGATTGGCGAAACGTGCACCCTGACTGAGGGCCCCGCCTTCTCTCTCGCGCGCTTCCCGGTCACCAATGCGCAGTTCAAGACATTTCTTGACGCAACGAACTACTCTCCGACCGACGATGCGGAGACTTTCCTGGCACACTGGACGAAGGGAGCGATTCCCCCGGGGTTGGAAAGGCACCCTGTGGTATGGGTTTCCTATCTCGATGCCCTGCACTATTGCCGCTGGGCAGGTTTAACGCTCCCCACAGAATGGTTGTGGGAAAAGGCGGCCCGGGGAAGTGATGCTCGTGCCTACCCCTGGGGAGGGCGCGATCTTTACGGCCCCGGGATGAACAGGCTGACCAATGTGGCCTCGGCTCGAACCTGCCCGGTGGGGAACTATCCGCGCACCCGATCGGCCCACGGTTGCGAGGACATGGTGGGGAATGTCTCGGAGTGGTGCCAGATGACACCCAATGACGATCCGGCGGTAATCCCAACGGCGGTCCCTGTCATTCCGGAGATTCGCCCCGATGTCCCTCAATATGCGGCCGTGCGCGGCAGTTGCTTTTTGCGCACCGATCCGATGCGCATGGTAAGCTGGCATCGACGCAAACTGTCGCTGACGCGCCGCAACGCCTGGGTGGGCTTTCGGCCAGCCTTTTTCCTCCCCTGGCGTCCCAGCGCTTGAGAACCAGGGATTTTCCTTGTCAACAAGCGCCTGGGCAGAGTAGTCTCAAGAGACCTATCGGGTGACCTTTCGGAGAGGACAACCATGACCAAACATGCCTGGTTGATTGCAGGCGGACTTGCCGTCGCACTGGCGGTCTGGGTCTATGCCAATGCCGAACGTGAAATTCCCCCTGCACCCACGGCAAAAACGCCGTCCTGCTGCCCACAGGCACGCACGGTGGCCCTGGCAGATGTGGCCATCGCCGACGAGGAAGACGAGGCACAGGTTCCGGGTGGAAAGCCTGTGCGACCTCGTCCCCCCTTCCCGCCACGCCCCGGAACGCCAGATAATCCGCCTTCGAATGAGCCGGTTCCGCTCCCTGGGGGAGGCGGTCCTGGCATTCCGGGATCGCCCACGGGTGGTCCTCCAGGTGGAGCCCCGGGACTTCCTCCCGGCCCGGGACCGGGAGGGCCTCCGGGTGCAGGCGGCGGTCCGGGACTCCCCCCGGGCACAGGACCAGGGACGCCGGGGGGGCCTGGTTTCCCTGGGCCGGGAGGTGGTCCGCCCCGCCCGGGATCGGGACCTGGCACCGCGCCGGGTTTCCCCGGAGGTGAGGGCTTTCCGGGAGGCCCTCCGGGGCGTGAGCAGTACAAGGAACTTCTCCCTGTGCTGATCGACGGCCTGGAAGACAAGGATGGGGAGGTGCGCCAACTGGTGGCGGCCGCGCTGGTGCAGATTGGCGCAAATGCCGTCGATCCCCTGGTGAAAGTATTGCAGAACAAGGACAAGGATGCCGTCGCTCGGGCCAACGCCGCCTATGTGCTCGGCCAGATTGGTCCCTCGGCGCGCCAGGCATTGCCTCAACTCACCAAGGCGATGAAAGATGAGGATGCTCAGGTGCGCCGCCGCGTGGCCTTCGCCCTGGCGCGCGTCCTCGTCGCGGATTCGTACGGGGGGCCGACTCCTGGCTACCCTGGAATGTTTATGACTCCCAGCGATACCACCAATCAGAAGATGAAACTTCACGATCCGGGGCTGGTCGTGCCCAAGCCACACCTGCTCAAGAAGGATTAACGCTCCCGTCTGAGCGAGGCCCACGACACAGCGAAATGGGCCTCGCTCAGCCTTTCCCTCCTGTACCCTCCTGATGCCGTTCACTGCCGATCCTGCCACCTTCGAGGCGCTGGTCGCGGACCTTCTGGAACAGATTACCCTGGGCCACACCCCCGAGGATCTGTTCGCCACCATCTACACCCGCCTGCGTGGACTCGTCCCCTACAACCGCATTGCCGTTGCTCTCCTTCACGAGCAGGGGACGATGCTGCGTCTGGTCGCCTGTCGGACCGATGGTCCAGAATCGCTCAAGATTGGTTATGCCGACGCGCTGGCTGGCTCCACCCTGGCAGACCTGTTGCAAACCGGCCATCCGCGCATCATCAACGACCTCGAAGCCTACCTGGAGACCAAACCCGATTCACGCTCGACCCGACTGATTGTGCGCGAAGGCATGCGTTCCAATCTCACCCTCCCCTTGCTCGCCAATGGCAAGCCGATTGGAGTGATCTTTTTCTCTTCCCGCCAAACCAACAGTTACCACGACGGCCATGCGCAGCTGCTACGCCGTCTCGCCGGGACCATCGCCATCACTCTGGAACGTGCTCACTTGCTGACCACCCTGGCCCAGCAAAACCAGGAGTTGCTCGCAGCAAGCGAGTTAAAGGATCGCTTTCTTGAAAAATTGCGGCAGGAAGTGGATCGCCTGACCGCCCAGATCCAGCAGGAAAACGTCTATCTGCGCGACGAGATTCGCAGTACCAAACATCTGGCGGAGATCGTCGGCCAAAGCCAGGGGATGCAACAGGTCCAGAAAGCTGTGCGACAGGTCGCACCCACCATCAGCACCGTCCTCATCCTTGGTGAAACCGGTACGGGCAAGGAACGGATCGCTCAGGCGGTTCACGACCTCAGCCCGCGTCGAGATCGCTTACTGGTTAAGGTCAACTGCGCAGCTCTGGCCCCGGGACTGATCACCAGCGAACTGTTCGGACACGAAGCCGGTGCTTTCACGGGAGCCACCCGACCTCGCGCAGGACGATTTGAGGTCGCCCATCAGGGGAGCCTTTTTCTGGACGAGATCGCCGAGATTCCCCTGGAAACACAAGTATTGCTTCTGCGCGTCTTGCAGGAACGAGTGATTGAACGTGTTGGCAGCCACGAGGCTCGACCGATCGACGTTCGCGTCATTGCTGCCACCAATCGCGACCTCCAACAGGGGGTTCTGGAAGGATGGTTCCGCGCCGACCTGTTCTATCGGCTCAACGTCTTCCCCATCAGGATTCCCCCACTCCGGGAACGCTGTGAGGACGTGGAACCCCTGGTGCATCACTTCCTGCATCTGTTCGCCACTCGAATGGGAAAAGCCATCACCGGGGTGGGGTCTCGAACCCTTGAGCAGCTACGCTCGTATCACTGGCCCGGGAATGTCCGGGAACTGGAAAACCTGATTGAGCGAGCAACCATCCTGTGCAGTGGCCAAACTCTGGAAATCGATCCCACCTGGCTCACGATGCCCACCCCACTCGCTCCCTCCTCCACCCACGCCCTGGCTGAACTGGAACGACAAACGATTCTCGACGCACTCCGAACCTGCGGAGGACGGATCTATGGCCCCACCGGGGCAGCTATACGTCTGGGACTCAAACCCACCACCCTCTACAGCAAGATGAAGAAACACCACATCACCCGCCAAGGCGGCAACCATCACTGCGAGTGACGTTCCCTCGTCACCTGACGATCTTTCGTGGCGAATCCTGATCCGGTAGTCGGGGATGACAAGGACATTGTCTCCCCCAACGCCTTTTCTCTTAATGGCTTGAGACAAACCGATCCTTGCTGTCCCCTTCTGGCATCGCAATTGCCTCGGGTGGAGTGGGTGTCGTGTCTGTCTCGTTTCCCGATGGGGAGGATTGTGCCGTGGACCCCTATGTGGTCACCGAACCGTGTCATGATTGCAAGTACACCGATTGCGTGGTGGTCTGTCCCGTGGATTGCTTCTACCAGGATGACTCCATGCTGTACATCGATCCGGAAGCCTGTATAGGGTGTGGCGCCTGTCAACCAGAGTGTCCTGTTGAAGCCATCTTCAGTCTGGCGGAAGTGCCTGCACGCTGGCATCACTACATTCAGCTTAACCTTGAGCGCACGCAGGGAGCGCAGACTGGAGTAACCACCAACATCACGGACCGACAGGAGCCCAAACTGGGCCCGAGTTGCACGAAGCGGGGGTAGATCGCCTCAGCGCGAGGGAGTCTGTATGCAGTAAAGATGGCGCGAGCCGCGGATCAGGAGATTGCTCTCCGAGAATACCAGCGAGGCCAGGACCTCTTCGCCCAGTGCGTTTTTCGCCAGCAAGCGATAGCGCGGCCCGGCGGCGACGACGTAGGTTTCTCCGGACTCGCTGGTGAAATAGAGTTTCTCCTCTCCCGCCACCGGAGAACTGGTAAACTTGGCCTGGTGCCGTTCGCGATAGATCCGCTTCCCCGTGCGCGCCTCGTAGCACGTGAGCCAGCCGTGCTCGTCCCCCGTGTAGAGATAGTCCCCGTAAAGGAGCGGAGAGGAGACATACGGTCCCCCTGTTTGCTTCATCCAGACTGGTTTGACCGCACCTCGTCCCCCGGCCTTGACCGCCAGCACCGGGCCATTCTTGCCAGAGACGGCATACACCATTCCAGAGGCACCCACGGGCGACGGGGTGATCCAGGGTGTCAGCCCCGTCAGATGCCACAATTCCTTCCCCGTTGTCGGGTCGTAGCCGCGCAACTGGCTCTCCGCGGGGATGATCAACTCGTCAGTTCCCTGCGCGGTGCGGACCACCAGAGGGGTGCTCCACGAGCGGCCCACTCCCGGGCGAGCGGTCTTCCACACCACCTTCCCTGTGCGCACGTCGAGCGCAAGCAGATACGAATCAAACGAGGTAAAGCGGTCGCCATCGTGATCGCAGGTCCAGAGCACCATTCCCCGATAAAGGATCGGTGAGGTCGCCAGACCCAGTTCGGTGTCGAACCCTTCCACCGCGTGATGCCAAAGGCGTTTGCCGGTGAAGTCGTAGGCCACGATCCCGGCGTTGCCGAATGCAGCGAGGACCCGCTCGCCGTCGGTGACGGGAGTGGCGGCGGCATGTCCGGTCACCGCGGAGGTCTTCTCGGGCTGATCCTGTTTGCATTCGGCTGTCCACAGGAGTTTCCCCGTCACCGGATCGACGGCATGGAGAAGCCGTACCTTGCCCTCGTCACGCGCTGAGGTCACAAAGATTCGCCCCTTGCAGACAATCGGCGAGGAGACGCCCTCACCAGGGAGAGCGATTTTCCAGCGAACGTTCTGCGTGCTGCTCCATTTCTCGGGCAGTCCCCTGGCGGACGTGACACCGTTTCCCTCCGGTCCGCGCCAACGTGGCCAGTCTGCGCTGGCCAGAGAAGCTGCAAGGAAAAGAAAAACAGGGGCAACTCGAAGAGATGTCTGCATAAGTCAACAAGAAGAAAGGAGAGTGGTGGTTGGCGTGGCACGATTGCCCATTCTTTATGCAGCAACTCCTCCTTGCCTGCCAGCGGCAACGATCAGTCCAGGGACACCGCGAATACTCATCAGAGCGCGCCCGGGTCTCCCTTCCCCTCCCCCCCACGGGTGATTTTCTTGTTGGCCGCCTCTGTACTCTCTATACTAGCAATGTTCTCTGTCTCCACAACAGGCGGAGCATCCCGGAGAGCGACATACTATCCTGGCGGGACAACTCGACATGGACGAACTGCACCATGAGTGTGGGATTGCCGCGATCTACCATCTTCCTCACGAGTATCCATCCCGCCTGGCGCCCAAGGCCGGCCCCGAACAGGTCTCTCGCCTGATGCCTCGCATGCTCCTCGATCTCCAAAATCGAGGACAGCTCGCCGCAGGCTTTGCCACCTACAACCCGTCCCGCGAAAAACTCCTCGACACCTACAAACAGATTGGCGGAGTGATTGAAGCCTTCCGGCTCAACCACCAGGCCAAGTACGACAGTATCATGCGCGAGCATTCCGGCCATGCGGCAATTGGCCATGTTCGCTACGCCACGTGCGGCGCCACTGACAAAAGCTACGCCCAACCTTTTGAACGCCACCATGGCTGTAAATGGAAATGGTTCACCTTCGCCTTCAACGGACAGCTGAGCAACTTTGCCGAACTGCGCGATCAACTCCTCACCCAGACCGATTACCACCTGACCCGCAACATCGACACCGAAGTGATCATGCATTATCTCAGCTACGAGCTGAGTCACTGGGGGGATGAGCGCCCTGATCTGGTGCAGGTGTTCCGCAATCTCACGCGCAAGTTCGACGGTGCCTACAATCTTGTCTTTCTGAACGGCATGGGCGACATGGTCATTCTGCGCGATCCGCACGGGTTCCGCCCACTGTGCTATGCGCAGGACGGGCCCCTGTTTGCCGCCGCCAGTGAAAGTGTGCCCTTGCTGAATCTGGGGTTCCGCGAGGTACAATCGCTGGCCCCGGGCGAAATGATCCTGATCAGCCAGGGCGAAATTCGCCGCGAACGCTTCGCCCCGGAGGTTCGCCGCGCGCATTGCTTCTTCGAGTGGATCTATTTCGCCAACGTCGCCAGTACCCTCGATGAGCGGAGCGTCTACCTGACGCGCGCCGCGCTGGGGCAGGAACTGGCCCGCCAGGAACTGGCCTTGAACCGGGTTCCGCTGGACGAGGACACCATCGTTGTCCCGGTTCCCGATACCGGTAAAGCGGCCGCCGACGCCATGGCCTATGCCCTCGGTTTGCCCTCGGTGGAAGGCCTGATCCGCAATCGGTACGTCGGCCGCACCTTCATCGAGGGGCAGAACCGCGCCGAACGGGTGCAACTGAAATACACCCCGCTGCGTGAAGTGCTGGCCTCCAAGCGCGTTCTCCTCATCGAGGACACCATTGTGCGCAGCACCACCATGAAAACCCTGCTGCACGATTTGCGCGAACGGGGCGGGGCGCGCGAGGTCCATGTGCGCGTGGCCTGTCCGCCGATCATCGCGCCATGCTTCTACGGAATTGACATGTCCACGGTCCAGGAACTCTTTGCGCCCAAGTTCATGAAGGGTTCGCGCATAACGGAAGAAGAACAGAACGAGATGGCCGAGGCACTTGGGGCCGATAGTCTGTTCTATCTTCCGGTGGAAGCCGTGTCGCGCTGCATTGGGTTGGATAGCAAACAGCTCTGTCGCGCTTGCCTGACCGGCGATTATCCAACCCAGACCGGCAAGAAACTGTACGAACTGTCGCTCCTCCACGATTGCGCTGGGACCAGCAACGGCCGCACCTATGAACTCCCCTCGGTGGTTTCCCGGCGCGCACCCAAACCCGTTGCCCCAGGAGTGGAACGCTGATGCTTTGGGACCGGCGTAACACCCGCTGGTGCTAAAACGCCGTCCCTGGCCAGCTTGCGCACGTCGATGCCCGCGCCTCGCCAATGATGAAAAAGTGCTCTTGGCAAAGAACCGCTCGGGCGGTATACGCCCCCTCGTTGTTGGACAGGCCAGCGCCAACGAACGCCACCGGGGCAACAACTCTCTCGGTTGTCGCGGCCTCTCCCATGCGCACAAACGAGCTCTGCTGCGTGCTGGACTATTGCGGGAAACCAGCACTGCTCGCTTCGGTGAGTAGGAGCATTCCACCTCGCTGGACCAAAGTGGTTACTGGGTCGGCCACTCCAGTGGGAGCTTCGCAGTAGAGCCTCGAACAACGCGGGAGCCGGGTATCACCCCCGGCTCCCGTGCCATCCACTTCCAGAACAAGAATCCCTCTGCCCGGCCTCGATGCAACCGTCGCCTTTCTCGCGGGCACCGCAGCGGAGCAATCCCGGGTGCGATTCAACTCGGCATCGGGAAATCGTCAATCCGTAAGTCTTTGATGAATAACCGCTTGTTTGCATTCGCTTCTCTGGCTTGCCAAGTGCTCTTGTTTCTTTTTTTGCAAGTTGGCATAAGAAGTGCCGTTGATCGCCTCTATAAACCTCTGGCTTAGGTGGCCAGAGGGAAGACAAGATTTTTCAGATTTTTTTCACAAGGACGAGATAAGATAGGATAGTGGGGTTTTTCCGAGCAACTTTTGTGCCAGGTCGAGTGCCCCGCCACAATCCATCGTTCGGATCTCTTTTGTAGTCAACCCCCTGTGACGATTCTCGTCACTGTCCGATCCATCGCGTCAATCTCTCTGAATGGGATGACGGGAGAGCGCTCTCTCTCCGCGCTGTTTCCCGCGAAGGAGATATTCATGTTTCCGCTCGACTACGTGCTCGCTGCTGCTCTCCTCGCCACGGCCCCTGATCCCCAGGAGAATCCCCCGGCCATGCCGGAACAGCATGTGGTGCTCAAGACCATGCTCCAGCAGGTGGCCATCAATCACGAAATCCTCGATCCGCGCGAGGTACGTTACATCCTCACGCGCGATGAGGATTTTCAGTCGGATCTGAATCTCCTTCGTCGGCGCGCTCAGGATCTGGAAGATGCGCCGCTGCTCCACGAATGCATGCGCTTCCCGAGTCGTGCCCAGGTCACCGATTTGCTCGCCTTCAATCGCGCCTATCGGCAGCACCTGGAAGAACGGCGTGCGCTGGAGATCACCAGCAACTGGGACTACCACGAGACGATGACCGAGGTGGATCGGCTCTACCAGATCTGGGATAACATCCGCGATACGCGCTGCGATTATTACTACATCACGGTGCGGCGCCAGGCCCTCAAGAAGGTGCGCGACGCCGTGGGGGTTCAGGCCTTCTACAACGGCACCTTCCCCCCGCACGTCCCCGTGTGGCGTTTCCAGCGCATCGATTAATTCGTCTTCTTCCGCTGGCGGTTCCCTCGCACGTTCAGGAAACCGCCAGCTGAACCTCGTCTCCGGTGATCTGCACGGCGAAACACCCCACCCCCGAACGCGCGGGCGGCGATAGATGCTGCCCGGTCGTTAAATCGAAGCGCGCCATGTGCAGCGGACAGTACACTTCCTTGCCGTGCACCGCTCCTTCCGCCAACGAAGCCCCTCGATGCGGACAGGTATCCTCGATGGCGTACCAGCCATCCGCCGTATGAAAGAGTGCAATTTTCTTCCCCTTCAAGGTAACCACCTTGCTCTTGCCCACAGGCACTTCCTGCACGGTAGCCACCGTGATAAAACTCATCGTCGTCTCTCCCTCAATCCGTTCGTCTCCAACCATACGCGGCAGCGAGGAGGGAACGCTCCTCTCGCTCCCTCTTCTTTTTACGCGACGGGATAGCAGCGAGACCAGATCTCTCCCTCTATTGGGGCGTGTTCAACGGGGCGAGCAATCGCTCCAGGGGAGTTGCACCAGCAGGATGGCGAGTAATTATTACACACCCTGGATGATTTTTGCAAAAGAGATCGAACAATCGGCGTGGGAGAGCCAGGCAAGGCAACGACACAAGTCATTAATTATATTGGATTTATAAAAATACCGCCAGCTCTCCTGGCAATTGGCACGAGGAATGCTTCTAAAGTAAAGCGACCCGATCAGTAACGAAGCGAGGATCGGGGCAAGCCGGATCGATGTGGGTTCTCAAGAAAGAACCCAGCGGAATCCCCCTCCGTGAGGGCCGGAGCAAGTTGCCGGAGGATTTCCCCTCCTCCAGACCCACAACTGCCCAGCCCCGATCAGGGCAACCCCGAGAAACGCTTCCCCACCATTATCCCTCCTTTACCCAATTCAACCTGGCTCATCCACAAGCCACCCGCTTCCCCCAGCGGGTGGCTCTCTTCTTTGTCACTGGCTGTCGCGATTCTGCTGAAGCATCTGCCGCAGGATCTCCTTGATCTCGCTGCGCACGCGCTCCACGCCGCGTTCATAATGCCCCACCTGCGCACTGATCTCGCGCACCGAGTATCCTTGCAGACTCAGTTCAAAAATCCGGCGTTTGCGTTCGCTGCCGAGGCGTCTCATCACCTCCTCGGCGGTGTCCGCGAGGAGCGCCGCATCGGCGGGGGTCGGATCGGAGTCGAGGACCTCCCAGCCGCTCTCCTCGCTGCTGGCGACTGGATTTTCACGCCGCACATCCCGGCGAATCGCGCGGAAATACTCCACGCGCCGGCAGCATTTCCACACCGTCAGGCGGACAAGCAAACTCCACATGCTGTCCCAGTTAGCAAAATCAAACTGGCCCTCGGCACAGCGGGCAAAGAAACTCCGGAAGACCGACTGCACCACGTCCTCGGCATCAACCTTCTGGCGCATGCGTTCGTCAAGACGGGAACGCGCCATCCCCACCAAACGCCGCGCAAATCGATCAAAGATCTGCCGGGCAGCTTCCGGATCCCGCGCGCGTAACAACTCCAGCAATTCGCCAACGGTAACTTCCTCGCTCATGTCTGCCACCCACCACCAGAGAAAAGGCGTCACTCGATTCTGGGTGATGCCAGCCCCCAGGGCAAACGCTTTTTCCTCGCAGGGGTGGAGTCAGACATCGCACAGACGAACCGCCTGACGGAGTCCTTCGAGGGGATTCCGCGTCGGGATGAATTCCTGCCCCAGATAGCCCGTGTAATTGATGTCCAGCAGTTTGCGAATCACTGCCGGATAATGAATCTCCTGCTTCTCGTCGAGTTCACCTCGACCGGGATTCCCCGCCGTGTGCACATGTCCGATCAGATCCTTGTTCTGCTCGATGCGGCGAATCAGGTCGCCATGCATCACCTGGACGTGGTAGATGTCGAACAGCAAGCGCAGCCGGGGCGAGCCAACGGTGCGCAGAATCCCCGCCACCCAGTCGAGATCATCGCCCTGATAGCCGGGGTGCCCCTTCATGGGATGGCTGTTGTCGCGAGAATTGAGATGTTCCAGACAGATATTCACCTTCTTTTTCTCGGCGTATCCCACAACCTGCTTCAGCCCCTTGACACAGTTGGCCGCTCCCTCCTCGCGCGTGAGAGCGCCGCTTTTCGGATCGTCCGCATCACGCCACTGAAAACCGGCAAAGGCAATGACCGCAGGAAACCCCGCGTCGGCACAGGCGTCGATCACTTTTTTGGTGCGGGAGATCACCTCTTCGTGGTAGCGCGGATTGTTGAACCCTTTCATGTAAGGCGCCCCGGGCATGCCGTTGGGAGCAATGGCACAGACCAGACCGTGCTTTTTCAGCGTCGCCCATTGCCCCGGTTCCACCAGCTCCACCGAAACACACCCCAGCGCCCGCGCATGGCGACACATCGTATCGAGATCCCATTTATCGCCCGCAGCGTTAAAGCACCAGTAGACCAGGGACTGCTTGATACGCCCATGGACCACCGCTTTTTTCTCCTCGGCGAGCGCTGGCGCAGCGAAAGGCGTGAGGGCCGCCGCCGCGCTAACTGCCGCAACCTTGCGAAGCAGTCGCCGGCGATTCATGGATATCTCGAGGGAAGATTCGCTCATGGGGGTCACTCCTGGGAGGGGAATCGGAGCATGCCTGTCGGAACTGGAACCGAGGAACAACGGCCAAACGATTCGGCGTGAGCCCTTCAGACCTCGTCTCAGTCGAGGTCTGAAGGGCCAGCACGGGGCTGCGCGAAGAGAGGGTTACTTCACCGTAATCAGCTTGTCCCCTTCGGGGAATGTGGTCAGAATGAGATCCTTGAACTGCACTTCCTGCGGGACCTTGTTGGAGTGCAGTTGCAGCCCGAGGGGGCCGACCTTGATGCGGTTCGGTTCGGGATCGCGCCAATCGACCACTTTCACGCCATTGACCGCCACCTGAACCCGGTTACCCTGCGCCAGGATTTCCAGGTTGTTCCAGTCGTGTTGTTTGCCGACTTTCCTTGCCGGTCCTCCATCCACAGGCAGGCCGTTGCGACCGAACAGGTCATACATCCCCCAGCCAGAAGGGAACATCACCAGATGGCCGGCGTAGGTGTATTTGTCGCCCTTTTCCGGGGCGTTGCGTCCCCAGAAGGCGATGCCGGTGTGCATCTCCGACTGCACCAGTTTTCCCTTCACCAGGAGACGAAAGTCGGAGTAGGAGTCCTTGGTCAACAGATAGGTGCTGACCGGTACCGGCGTGGTATTTTTCCCGACGATCACGCCATCCGTGACCGACCATTTATCCGCATGGCCGATCCAGCCGTCGAGATTCTTGCCATTAAAGAGCTTGATTGTCTCGGACTTTCCTTTGCGGGGTGGGACGAGGGGCGTTTCCTTTTTCGGGGAATCCTTGTCATCGGCGAGCGCGAGCACGGGAGAGAGCGCACACGTGAGCGCCAGGGTGTAACGGAGCAGGTGTTTCATGGAAATTCCTCGCTGGAGAGAGATCAAAGGGTCGCCATCCGCGCCTTTGCTGGGACGACGATACCACCCCCGCCCCCCCAACGCAACGATCATCGTCCCGAGCCCCACCGAGCCACAAAAACTGAAATCTGAAACCTGAAATCTGTAAACTGAAATTTGTAAAATCCTACCCCTTCACCACCGGATCGAACCACCCTCCGTTCTCCGCGATGAGGTGTTCGGCCTCTGGGGGTCCCCAGGTGCCGGGCTCGTATTCGTGGACCGGGACGACCTCGCCAAGGACGGGATCGACAATGCGCCAGGCGGCTTCCACGGCGTCCTCGCGGGCAAAGAGCATCTGGTCGCCCTTGAGCGCCTCGCCCAGAAGGCGTTCGTAGGCGTCCATGTCGTCGGCCTTGCCATGCGACGAGGCGATCAGTTCGACTGGTTGCCCCACCATCTCCTCACCGGGGGAGCGCACCATGGTTCCGACCGCGATCGCCATATCGGGGCCAATGCGGAAGCGATAGTAATTCGCCGGGGGAGGCGTCTCGGTGAAGATGGGCGGAGGCCGGCGCAAGCGCGCGAGGACCTCGGTGCAGGTGACAGGCAGACACTTCCCAGCGCGGATGTAGAAGGGCACTCCCTGCCAGCGCCAGGTTCGGACCTCCAGTTTCAGCGCAACGTAGGTTTCGACCTGGGATTCGGGAGCAACCCCCGGTTCTTGCCGATAGCCGCGAAACTGCCCGCGCACCACGTCTTCGGGGCGGAGCGGACGGATGGCGCGAAACACCTTGACCTTTTCATCGCGGATGGCCTCGCTGTCTGGCCCCGCGGGGGGCTCCATGGCAATGTTGGCCAGCACCTGCAACAGATGATTCTGGACGACATCGCGAATGGCCCCGGCCTCTTCATAGAAACTCCCACGGCCCTGCACGCCGAAATTCTCCGCCATGGTGATTTGCACACTTTCGACGTAGCGCCTGTTCCAGATCGGTTCCAGGAAGGCGTTGCTGAACCGAAAGAAGTGCAGGTTCAGGACCGGGGCCTTCCCCAGAAAGTGATCGATCCGAAAGATGGCCGGTTCATCGAACTGTTCGTGCAGGATTCCATTCAGCTTGATCGCCGAGGCCAGGTTACGGCCAAAGGGTTTTTCAACGATCACGCGCGCATTGTGGGCACAGCCGGATTTCACCAGTTGCGTGACTACCAGTCCGAACAACCCGGGAGGGATGGCGAGGTAGTGAGCGGGCCGCTGGGCCTGGCCGAGAGTCTGGCGTAAGGTCTGGAAGGTAGCGAGATCGTTGTAGTCGCCGTCCACATAGCGCAGCAGACTCGCCAGCTTGGCAAAGGCTGCCTCCTCGACACCGCCATGTTTTTCCAGGCTGTCACGGGCGCGCGCTTTCAGTTGATCGAGGTTCCAGCCCGCCTTGGCGACGCCGATCACCGGGACATTCAGATGACCGCGCCGCACCAGCGCCTGGAGGGCGGGGAAGATCTTCTTGTAGGCCAGATCACCAGTGGCGCCAAGGAAGACAAACGCATCGGACTGGGACGAAGACATTGGCACACTCCGGGCGAAAACCTCGATCGAGCGCGTTTCCTCAGGCTTTCTTCTCCACGTGCCCCCCAAACTCGAAGCGCATCGCCGAGAGTAACTTGTCCGCAAAGTCCGCCTCGCCGCGCGAGCTAAAGCGCTCGTAAAGCGCCGCCGTCAGCACATGTGCCGGGATCGCCTCGTCGATGGCCGCCTTGATCGTCCAGCGCCCCTCGCCGGAGTCCGACACGCGCCCGGAGAACTTCGCCAGCGCCGGATCCTTGAGCAACGCGGTCGCCGTCAGATCCAGCAACCAGGAGGCGATCACGCTGCCCCGGCGCCAGAGTTCGGCGATATCGCGCAGGTTGAAATCGTACTGGTAGTGTTCCGGATCGCGCAGAGGCGTGGTCTCCGCGTCGATCTCGTGCTCTTTTTTCCCGATGTTCGCCTGGCGCAGGATGGCCATCCCCTCGGCGTAGGCCGCCATCACGCCGTACTCGATGCCATTGTGAACCATCTTCACAAAGTGACCGGCGCCATTGGGGCCACAGTGCAGATAGCCATGTTCCGCCGTCCCGCCAACCTGGTCGCGACCGGGGATGCGCGGGGCAGCCGCGATGGGGGGGGCCAGCGTGGCAAAGATGGCATCCAGGTGCTTCACCACCGCTTCCTCGCCGCCGATCATCTGGCAGTAGCCGCGTTCGAGTCCCCAGACCCCGCCGCTGGTGCCAACATCGACATAATGGATCCCTTTTGCCTTCAACTCCTTGGCGCGACGGATGTCGTCGATGTAGTAGGAATTTCCTCCATCGATGAGGATGTCTCCCTTGCTCACCCGCGTTTCCAGGCTCCTGATGCTCGTATCGACGATGGCCGCGGGCACCATCAACCAGATCGCTCGGGGCGGCGTGAGTTTCTCCACCAGTTCGTCGAGAGAGAACGCCCCGGTCGCCCCTTCCTCGACGAGCGCCTGGACCGCCTCGGGATGGACATCATGAACGACACACTGATGGCCGCCCCGCAGCAGACGCCGGACCATGTTCGCACCCATCCGCCCCAACCCGATCATTCCCAGTTGCATGAATGTCTCCTTTTGCGCGCTCGTTCGTGAGGATGCGAGGTGATGCGGCTCCCCAGCGAAGCCTTCCGGGATGGCCTGGCCTGAACGGAACCCACGGGGAACCAGACCTCCCGCCTCTCATCCTACCCCAGCAACCCGTCGCCGCCCAGTTATCCGCCCCAGGATCGTGAATTGCCAGCCGACAACTCCCTGTCACTGCCAAGGTTCGAGAAGAGGTATTTGCTCGCCGCTTGCTTCAGGTGCGTGGCGAAAAACGCCTCGATCTGCTCACCTCCAGGTTTTCCCCGCCCCTTCGAGTTTCTTCACCCCGACAGTCACATCGGGTTGCGGCGTTCATGCGAGCCGTGGGACAGGTCGCGTTCCACCCTGCTCCCCCTGGGCAGCGAAGGCTGGCGCGGCTGAGCGTGAACCGGTTCGCTCCCGAGCAGCAGGCTGAACAGAGCGATTCCTGTTACCAGTGATCGATGGTTTTTCATGGATTCCTCGCGCGTTCAATCGAGAATTTCCGGCGTCTCCGATCCCTCGGCCTGCCTGGTGTCAGTCCGGGAACCAGAAGCGAATGGAAAGGCACGCGTGCAGAACATATCCTATCGTGGGTGAGCCCTGGTGCCGAAGTGGAACGATCGAGATTCTCATGCGGATCAGCCTGGTTACCGGAGGAGCGGGATTCATCGGCAGCCACCTGGTCGAAGCGTTGCTCGCGCGCGGACGCAAGGTGATCGTGCTCGATGACCTGTCGACAGGGAACATCGGGAATCTCGACACCGTGCGCCATCATCCGCAACTGCAGGTGGTGCTGGACAGCATTAGCAACGAGGATCATCTGCGGCACTGGGTCAACCAGGCGGATGAAATCTATCATCTGGCGGCGGTCGTTGGGGTGCAGCTGGTGTTGCGTGATCCTGCGCGCACCGCTGCCATCAACGTGAACCCGATCGAGACAATCCTGGCGGAGCTGGCGCGGCATCCGCGTCCGCTCTTTCTCGCCAGCACCAGTGAAGTGTATGGCAAGAATCCGCGCACTCCGCTTCGTGAAGATGACGATCTGCTCCTGGGACCGACCGCGAAGAGTCGCTGGATTTACGCCTGTAGCAAGGCGCTCGACGAGTACCTGGCCCTGGCTGAGCATGCCCACCGGGGCATCCCAGTGACCATTGGCCGCTTTTTCAACGTGGTTGGGCCTCGCCAGATTGGCCGCTACGGCATGGTGGTGCCGCGCTTTGTGGAACAGGCGCGCCAGGGGGGGCCGGTGATTGTGCACGGCGATGGCCAGCAGATCCGCTGTTTTGCCCACGTGCACGATGTGGTCCGTGGCATCCTCGCCCTGATGGAGTGCCCCGCCGCGGTCGGCAAGGTCTTTAACCTTGGGAGTGATTCCCCTATAACGATCCGACAACTGGCGGAAACGGTGATCAACGTGGTCGATCCACGGGTTTCCATTCAGCATATCCCTTACGAACAGGCCTACTCTCCAGGCTACGAGGATATTCGCTGTCGCATTCCGGACCTGACTCGGCTGCGACAGACGATCGCTCATGACGCGCGATTGGGGCTGGAGGACATTATCCGCGATGTGATCGACTGGCAGCACAGGATGCTGGCGTCACAAACGGCCGTCCCGGACGCTCCGGATGCAGGGTGAGCGCTCCCGGTCGGCTTGCTCCGACTGGCTCCGCAAGGTATTGATAGAAGAACGAGTGCGACGCCAGTCCCGTCTTGGCGGAGAGAACGCAATGCGACTGAACGAGTTGCGGCAAGCACTGCGCGAAGCCGAACCGGCGGCAGTTCTGGTCGCCCCCCGTGTGCTCGAACACCTGATCCAGGAAACCTGGAAATTGCCGGCGCTCGTCTGGTCCGTGCCCCATCGCAAGTCGCTCGTGATCGATCGCCATGAACTCTTTCGCCACGTCGAGCAGGAAGAACTCAACCTCGAACCCGATCGCCTCCTGCCCCTGCGCGTGATTCTCCTGGCCAAGCCGTCGGCGGAAACACTCAACACGCGCGACCCCGAGCAACTGTGGCTGAAATACTGGCGTCGGCTGTTCCACGCCTCGGTGCATCTGGCTCTGGAGAAAAGCCCGGCGACGGTCGCTTCCCTGGCGCCCGAGGTGGTGCC